>CAYZMR010000001.1:0-73492 GCA_964479515.1 uncultured Hyphomicrobiales bacterium
CCGGCGAACTCGGCCGCGGGCGAGAACGGGAACGGCGGCTTCACCTGGTATTTGCCGGCGATGATCAGCGTGTCGAAGAAGTTGAGCGCCGCGGCCTTGACCGCCACGACCACCTCGCCCGCGCCCGCCACGGGCTCGGGGATATCCTTGAGTTCCAGGTCGTCCGGACCGCCGAACCGCGTGCAGAGGATGGCTTTCATGGAGGACTTCGCGCCACGAGGAGGGTGGCGTGAGCTTAAGATGCCGCCGCCGCGCCGTCACCCACGGACCGGGCAGGCCGGGCGAAAATGGGCACCCATGCGTCGTATTGCCTTCACATCGTCGATTTCCCCCGTTATTTCTATGACTTCGGAGGCGTTGCGACCAAAGCGACGCGGGAGGCCCGATGATCACGATGCGCGCGTTTCAATCCGCCGCTCCGCTGGCGCTGGTGGCGATGCTCGCCTTGTTCACGGCGGCGGCCGCTCAGCAACAGCAGGACCCCGCGACACAGACCGAGCCCACGGTGAAGAAGAAGAGCACGAAGGAAAAAGCCACCAAGGATACGAAGGACACCAAGGAGAAGAAGAAAGCCACGGCGGAGAAAAAGCCTCCCGCCGAGAAGAAGCCTGTCGCGGAGAAAGAGAAGAAGCCCGCGGCAGAAAAAGAGAAGAAGCCCGCCGCGCCCAAGATCGCGGCCCCGCCGCCGGCGCCGGGCGGGGGCCAGCCGAAATTGCTCGTGCAGTTCGCCGACTGGGGCGCCTATACGGCGACGAGCGGCGGCCGCAAGGTCTGCTACGCGCTCGCCAAGCCCGCCTCCTCGCAGACCGAGCCCGCCGGCAAGCCGCGCGACCCGACCTACATGTTCATCTCGACGCGGCCGGCCGAGAACGTGCGCAACGAGATCTCGGTCGTGATCGGCTATCCGTTCAAGCCGGGCACCGAGGCGACCGCCGACCTCGGCTCGGCCAAATACGCCATGTACACGCAGCAGGACGGCGCCTGGATCAAGAATGCCGCCGAGGAGGCGCGCATGGTGGACGCCATGCGCAAGGCGACCGAGATCGTCATCTCGGGCGAGTCCGGGCGCGGCACCAAATCGGTCGACCATTATACGCTCAAAGGTCTCGCCCAGGCGCTCGACCGCGTCGCGCAGGAGTGTCCGTGACGGGTCGGGGGCAAGAGCGGCTCTTTCGCATCCGCGTGCCTCACCCTACCTTCACCGCGACATGACCACCGTTCTCCAATCCACGCCCGCCCCGCGCGGCTTCGTCGAGAAGACCGCGCTCGAGCGCTACGTGCCGCCGGCCAAGCCCTCGCTCGTCGGCCTGTCGCGCGCGGCGCTCGCCGATGCGCTCGGCACGGCCGGCGTCCCCGAGAAGCAGCGCAAGATGCGCGTGCAGCAGCTCTGGAACTGGATCTATGTGCGCGGCGTGACGCGCTTCGACGCGATGACCAGCGTCTCGAAGGACCTGCGCGAGGCGCTCGATGCGCGCTTCACGCTGGACCGCCCGGAGGTCGTCGCCGAGCAGGTCTCGGTCGACGGGACGCGCAAGTGGCTGCTGCGGCTTCCCGGCGAGCACGCCGGCGAGCGGCCGCACGAGGTCGAATGCGTCTACATCCCGGACAGCGGCCGCGCGACGCTGTGCGTGTCGAGCCAGGTCGGCTGCACGCTCACCTGCTCGTTCTGCCACACCGGCACGCAGCGGCTGGTGCGCAACCTGACGCCGGGCGAGATCGTCGGGCAGGTGATGGTCGCGCGGGATCGGCTCGGGGATTGGCCGGGCGGCACTCCGCCCGAGGGAGCTGTTGTCCCCACGGACGGCGGCAGATTCGTCACCAACATCGTCATGATGGGCATGGGCGAGCCGCTGTATAATTTCGAGGCCGTGCGCGACGCGCTGCTCGTGGTCGCCGACGGCGACGGGCTCGGCATCTCCAAGCGCCGCATCACGCTCTCGACCTCGGGCGTCGTGCCGAACATCGCGCGCGCGGGCGCCGAGATCGGCACGATGCTGGCGATCTCGCTGCACGCGGTGCGCGACGATCTGCGCAACGAGCTCGTGCCGCTCAACCGCAAATATCCGATCGCGACGCTGCTCGAGGCCTGCCGCAACTATCCGGGCGTCTCGAATGCGCGCCGGATCACCTTCGAATACGTCATGCTCAAGGGCGTGAATGACTCGATGGCCGACGCCAAGGCGCTGGTGCGCCTGCTCAAGGGCATCCCGGCCAAGATCAACCTGATCCCGTTCAATCCCTGGCCCGGTTCGCAATACGAATGCTCCGACTGGGAGCAGATCGAGAAATTCTCGGAATACATTTTCAACGCCGGATATTCCTCGCCGGTGCGCACGCCGCGCGGGCGCGACATCCTGGCGGCCTGCGGCCAGCTCAAGAGCGCGACCGAGAAGCTCTCGGCGCGCGAGCGCATGGCGTTGCGCGCGATGGCGATGACGGATTGATCGGCGCGAGCCTGGAAGCCCGTCAATCCGCCCGCGCCGACAGAAGCCGGACGGCGAATGCCCCCATCACGCCGGCGAACAGATAGTCGACGATCCGCATCGCGCGCGGCGAACGGCGGATCGCCGCGGTGAAACGCTCCGCGACCAGGATCAGAACAATGCAGATCGGTACCGCCAGCACGATGAAATAGAGGCCGAGGAACATCAGCTTGCCGCCCGCATGCGGATCGCTGGCAGATACGAACTGCGGCAGGAATGTCAGGAAGAACATGATGATCTTCGGATTGAGCAAGTTGATTCCGACGCCCATCAGGAACACTTGGCCGATCGTCTGCGCCGTCGCCGAACCGGGCGCGAGTGGGAGCGTCGAACCGCGCCGCAAAGCATCGACAGCGAGCCACAGCAGATAGGCGACGCCCGCGATCTTGAGCGCGCCGAATGCCGTCGCCGAGTGCGCGAGCAGCGCCGAGAGACCGAACGCGGCCAGCATGGTGTGAACCACAAGACCGACCGAGGCCCCGAGATAGGCGGCGATGCCGCGTGCGCGGCCGCCCGAGAGGGTTTGTCCGAGGAACAGCGTCATGTCCGGCCCGGGCGTGATGATGAGCACGACCGCCGCCGCCGTGTAGGCCGCGATGATGTCGAGGGTTGGGAGGAACGTCACGAGATGGCGCGAGCGATCAACGGCTCCCTTCGGTCAAGTCGCACGGCGAGTAGCGGCCGTAGCCTTCATCGGTGATGCAGCCGTAGCTTGAAATATAAAGCCCGGGCCGCACCTCGATCATGCGCGCCGGCTCCTGGTGCACGCCATAGGACGGACTTGGTCGCACGCTCGCCGCCCACGGAGCGTGAGCGTGCCGCCGGCCGTGCCTTGCGTCGGCCGTGGTGGCGGCAATCGCGACGCATGCGGCGACGGCCGCGATCAAAAGCAGCATCCTGGTCATGCGGTTCCTCCCCGGCGTGGACCGTTGTCCGCCTCGCGCCACAATACCACCCGGCGAACACACCAGGCGTTCACTTCGCCGTGCCTGTCGCGCGAGCAGACCACCCGCCAGAGCCCACAGGGCCCCGCTCTTTCCCTCGCCGCACCGCTCCGCTAGACCGCATTCCATGAATCGGACCGGGCTCCTGATCGCGCTCGCCATCGCCGTCGCGGTGGGGCTCGTATTCGCCGTCTACCCGGCGCTCGACCTGAAGATCGAGGTTCCGTTCTACGATACGCACGGCTTGGGTTTCTGGGTGCGCGCCGACCACACATGGCTCTCGGTGCGCTCGTTCGGCATCTGGGCCGTGACCGCCATCGTGGCGCTCGCCTTCCTGGCGCTCGCCTGGAAGCTGATCCAGCCGCGCCGCAGGCTGCTGATGCCCGGCCGGGCGATCGTGTTCCTGATCGTCACCATCGCGCTCGCGCCCGGCCTCGTCACCAACGTGATCCTCAAGGACTACTGGGGCCGCTCGCGGCCGATCGATGTGCAGGAATTCGGCGGCGACGAGCATTTCGTCCCCTGGTGGGACCCGCGCGGCGATTGCCCGAAGAACTGCTCGTTCGTCTCGGGCGAAGCCTCCGGGGCGTTCTGGACGCTGGCGCCGGCCGCTCTGGTGCCTCCCCCCTGGCGCGCGCTCGCCTATGGGGCGGCTTTGACGTTCGGGACGGTCATCGGCCTCCTACGCATGGCCGCTGGCGGGCACTTCTTCACCGACACGGTGTTTGCCGGCGTGTTCACGTTCCTGATCATCTGGACCGCCTATGGTTTGATCTATCGCTGGACGCGCATCACGGATGATCAGGTCGAGCACGCGATCGAACGGATCGCGTTACCCGGCTACGCGGCGCTGCAACGGCTGCGGCAACGATTCTCGGCGCGCCTGAGCGCGTCGGTGCGCCGGCGCGACGCGGGCGAAAGCTCTTAAGCTTGCGCGACCGGGCTTTGTGCCTATAGTCCGCGCGTTTTCGACAGACGCGGCCAAATCAACGGGCATCCCATCGCCATGCCGGTTTCTCCCAAGAAGGTGGTGCTCGCCTATTCGGGCGGGCTCGACACGTCGATCATCCTGAAGTGGCTGCAACAGACCTATGGGGCGGAAGTGGTCACCTTCACGGCCGACCTCGGCCAAGGTGAGGAGCTCGAGCCCGCGCGCGCCAAGGCGCTGCTCCTCGGCATCAAGCCCGAAAACATCTTCATCGAGGACCTGCGCGAGGAGTTCGTGCGCGACTACGTGTTTCCGATGTTCCGCGCCAACACGGTCTATGAGGGGCAATACCTGCTCGGCACCTCGATCGCGCGCCCGCTGATCGCCAAGAAGCAGATCGAGATCGCAGAGCGAGTCGGCGCGGACGCCGTGGCGCATGGCGCGACCGGCAAGGGCAACGACCAGGTGCGCTTCGAGCTCGCCTATTACGCGCTCAAGCCCGACGTGACGGTGATCGCGCCGTGGCGCGAGTGGGACCTGACCTCGCGCACCAAGCTGATCGAGTTCGCCGAGGCGCATCAGATCCCGATCGCCAAGGACAAGCGCGGCGACGCGCCGTTCTCGGTCGACGCGAACCTGCTGCACGCCTCGTCCGAGGGCAAGGTGCTGGAGGACCCCGCGCAAGAAGTGCCTGACTACGTCTATTCGCGCACCGACGATCCGGAAAAGGCGCCGGACCAGCCGACCACCATTTCGGTCGACTTCGCACGCGGCGACGCGACCGCGATCGACGGCCAGCCGATGTCGCCGGCGACGCTGCTGACCCGGCTCAACGAGCTCGGACGCATCAACGGCATCGGGCGCCTCGACCTGGTCGAGAACCGCTTCGTCGGCATGAAATCGCGCGGCATGTACGAGACGCCGGGCGGCACCATCCTGCTCGCCGCGCACCGCGGCATCGAGAGCATCACGCTCGACCGCGGCGCAGCCCATCTCAAGGATGAGTTGATGCCGAAATATGCCGAGCTCATCTACAACGGCTTCTGGTTCTCACCCGAGCGCGAGATGCTGCAGGCGGCGATCGACAGATCGCAGGAGCTCGTGACTGGCCGCGTGAGGCTCAAGCTCTACAAGGGCAGCGTCGCCGTCGTCGGGCGCGAGAGCCCCTATTCGCTGTACGACCAGGACTTGGTGACGTTCGAGGAGGGCGCGGTCGCCTACGACCACCGCGACGCCGCCGGCTTCATCCGGCTCAATGCCTTGCGGCTGCGCACGCTCGGGCAACGCAAAAAGAAACTCAAGCTTTAACGTTCGCCGTAACGGTTCCCGCACCGACGTCTTCCATTCGCATTTTTGCTTATTTCGCCGTTACGCCATCTTAACCCGGGCACGAAAGGATCGCGCTGCGACGCGCATCGACGCCATTGGTTCGTCGGCCGAAAGACCGCGCTATGCCTTCAAATCTGCTCAGGGAATTTCGTAACTGGCTGCGCCCCGCCGAGCATGGCGACGCGCCGAGCGTCGTTCCTTATGATGAAGAGCCGATCGCGTCGGCGTCGCCTTACGCATTGGTGATCGAAGACGAGCCCGGCATCTGCAAGGTCATTTCGATGACGCTTGCCGCGATGGGCGTCGAAGCCGAGTGCTACCACACGGCGCGCGAAGGGATCGCGGCGCTGGAACGCCGCCTTCCGGCGATCATCTTCCTCGATATCGCGCTCGAAGGATCGGACGCGGTCGACGTGATCCGCGGCCTCGGCGAGCGGGGTTACGGCGGCATCGTGCAGCTGATGAGCGGCAGCAACAGTTTGCTGCTCGAGGATATGCGCCGCATCGGCACGCGGCACGGCCTCAACATGCGCCCGCCGCTGGAAAAGCCGTTCCGCGCCGAATCGATCCGCCACATCATCACGAGCGTGCATCTCGACGATCGGCCGCCGGCGCCGATGGTCACGCTCGATGAGGCGCTCGCCCACCACTGGCTGGAGCTCTGGTATCAGCCCAAGATCGATCTGCGCACCTCTACGCTTGCCGGCGCGGAAGGGCTGATCCGCTGCCGCCATCCGGACTACGGCGTTCTGATGCCCGCGAGCTTCCTGCCGCAGGCGGGCGAACCCAGCCATGCCGCCCTGACCGAGTACGTCATCACCACGGCGCTGCGCGACTGGGATGAGGCCGCGGAAGCCGGGTTTCACCTGCACACCGCGGTCAATACCTCGATCGGCGCGCTCGCCAATCTGCAGCTTCCGGCGCTCATCCGCGAGCACCGGCCGAAGAGCGACAAATGGCCGGGCCTGATCCTCGAGATCACCGAGAGCGAAGTCGTCAAGGACGTCGCGCTGATGCACGAGATCTCGACGCAGCTTCGCATCTACGGCATCACTTTCGCGATCGATGATTTCGGGGAAGGGTTTTCCTCGTTCGCGCGCTTGCGCGAACTGCCGTTCGTCGAGTTGAAGCTCGACGTGAGCTTCGTCAGGGGCTGCGGCACGGACGCCAAGAATGCCGGCATCTGCCAGGCGATCATCAATCTGGCGCATCACTTCGGCGCCGTCGCGGTGGCGGAGGGATTGGAAAACGCCGCCGACCTGCAGGCCGTCCACCGCATGGGCTGCGACATGGGACAGGGCTTTTTCCTGGCGCGCCCGATGCCGAAGGCCAATTTCCTGGCGTTGCTGCGCCAGCGCGTGCTGCAAAAGCAAGCGTCGTGACGGCCGGCTGCGCGCCGGAAACCGAGACCGGAACGACAGCTCCCATGAACGACCGATCGGCCGAACTGACGATTGATCGGCCGCCGGCCTCCGTGCCGGCCGATCGTCCGGTCCCCGTCGACGCAGAGTTGAAACGCGAGCGCGCGTCGGAAGCCCATCATTCGATCAACCAGCGTATCTTCGATACCTCGCAGGATTTGATCCTCGTCGTCGATCGCCACGGCACTTTCCTCCGCGTGAGCCCGAGTTCCATGGCGATCCTCGGCTACCGGCCCGAGGACATGATCGGCC
Organism: uncultured Hyphomicrobiales bacterium; assembly: GCA_964479515.1. Lineage (GTDB taxonomy): Bacteria > Pseudomonadota > Alphaproteobacteria > Rhizobiales > Xanthobacteraceae > PALSA-894. The sequence continues at coordinate 7,358 of CAYZMR010000001.1, forward strand.
GCAACGCCAAGGAATTCGTCTACCGCGACGATCTCGAAAACACGCGCAACGACATGCGGCTCGCGCGCCGCGGCCAATTGCCCCGCAACTTCGAGTGCCGTTACATCCACAACGACGGCCACACCGTGATGCTGGCTTGGACCGGCATCTGGTCGGATGCCGATGGCCAATACTTCTTCATCGGCCGCGACATGAGCGAGCGCATCGCGCTGGAAGGCCGGTTGCGCCATTCGCAGAAGATGGAGGCGATCGGTCAGCTGACCGGCGGCATCGCCCACGACTTCAACAACATTCTCACCGTGATCATCGGCATGAGCGAGATTCTCGCCGACGCGGCCGCAGGCGATCCGAAGTTCGCGCCGATCGTCGAAGCGATCGATGAGGCCGCCACGCGCGGCGCCCAGCTCACCAAACGGATGCTCGCCTTTGCGCGCAAGCAGCCGCTGAGCCCGCGCAATCTCGATCTCAACGACATCGTCGGCCGCATGGTGACGATCCTGCGGCGGACGCTCGGCGAAGACATCGCCGTGAAGGCCGTATTCGCCGATGGGCTGTGGCAGGCGCTCGCCGACCCCTCGCAGATCGAGGACGCGATCCTCAACCTCGCGGTCAATGCGCGCGACGCCATGCCGAAGGGCGGCCAGCTCGTCATCGAGACCGCCAACGTGCATCTCGACGAACACTATGCGGCACTCAACGTCGAGGTTCAGCCCGGCGATTACGTCGCCGTGACGGTGACGGATTCAGGGATGGGCATGTCGCCCGAGGTGGTGGAGCGCGTGTTCGAGCCGTTCTTCACGACGAAGGAGGTCGGCCGCGGTACCGGCCTCGGCTTGAGCATGGTCTACGGCTTCATCAAGCAGTCGCGCGGGCACCTGAAGATCTACAGCGAGGTCGGCCACGGCACGAGCATCAAGCTGTATCTCCCGCGCTCGCTCTCCGCCGAGGCGGTATCCACGCTGAGCGCGGCGCCGGCGCCCGAGGCCCCGGCGGTTGGACGCGAAACGATCCTCGTCGTCGAGGACAGCGCCGCGGTACGCAAGGTCGCGGTGAACATCCTCAAGAGCCTGGGATATCGCGTCCTGGAGGCGGATGACGGCAGGTCCGCGCTCGCAATCCTGCGGGAGTTCGAGGGTATCGACCTCCTGTTCACCGACCTGATCATGCCCAACGGGATCGATGGCCAGGACCTGCTGGTCATGGCGCGCGAAAAGCGGCCGGACCTGAAGGCCCTGTTCACCTCGGGCTATTCGGAGCACTTCCTGAAAGGCCGCGGCGGCACCGACCAGACCGTCCCGCTGATCAGCAAGCCCTATCGCACGCAGCATCTCGCCGAGGCCGTGCGCAGGGCGCTCGACGCCGCATAGGCCAATAGGCTTTCAGAGGCTCGGCAGGCCATCCGACGGCTTGCCCGGCAGGTAATCTGGCTCGCTGCCGGGTTGTTGGCTGACGCCCGGATGGTCGACCGGATACGGCGTGCGGGGACCTTCGGGTTTTTTCTTCTCCGACGCACGGTCCTTGTCGGGCTTGGAAGCTGGAACTGTTTTCACATCGCCACCTTGCGATGCTCGCCGAGCTCGGGACGCGTCTTGCTGGCCGCAGCCGCCATCATCTTGATCGACGCGACGACCTTGCCGGGGCCTTCCCAAAACTCCGCGTCATTGGGCTTCACGGTGAGCAGTCGGATATTCGGATCGTCGGGCGAATCCCACCAGGCCTTCGCCGGAGTCGACCAGAGCTCTTTTATCTTCGCCTGGTCGCGCGACACCGTCGCATGTCCGGTGAGCGAGACGAAGTTCTGGCCATCCGCGAAGGCGAGGCAGACGTTGGGATTGTCCGCGATCTCGTCATCCTTGTGGCGGCGCGCGTCGCTCAGGAAATAGACCGCCTCGTCCTCGCGGCGGGCGAACGCGCCCATCGGGCGTGATCTGATCTGCTCGCCGTCGTGGGTAGTCAGCATGCAGATCGAGATTTTCTCCATCATGTCCCATACGCGCGCGGCGTCGCTTGTCGCAGCCATGTTTCTTCTCCGTCCGACATTGGGGTGATTCGCGGAACAACCCGATAACGGCTGGCCGCGACGGGTGTTCCTCGGGAGCCGCCGCGGTCGGCTTCTTGCGAAGAGGGAACCAGCTACCGATCTAATCCCTGTTGTCGCGAGGACCTTTTCCCATGCTCTGGTCAGTCAATATCGGCAGGATCGCCGGAACGGCGGTTCGCATCCACGTCACATTTCTGTTGTTCCTGATCTGGATTTTCGCCGCGAACTGGTATTCCGGCGGCCCAGCGGCTGCGTGGAGCGGCCTCGCCTTCATTCTGCTGCTGTTCCTGTGCGTGCTCGCGCACGAGTTCGGTCACATTTTCATGGCGCGGCGCTTCGGCGTCGCGACGCCGGACGTGACCCTGCTGCCGATCGGCGGCGTCGCCCGCCTCGAGCGCATCCCTGAAAAACCCGGAGAGGAGCTGCTCGTCGCGATCGCCGGGCCCGCCGTCAACGTCGTGATCGCGCTCGTTCTCCTTCTCGCCGGCGCGAGCCTCGACCCGCAGAGCCTTGCCGCCGTCGACAGCGCCCACATCTCGATGATCGACCGGCTTGCCGCCGTGAACCTGTTCCTCGCCCTCTTCAACATGATCCCGGCCTTCCCGATGGACGGCGGGCGCGTATTGCGCGCATTGCTGGCGATCCGCCTCGGCCATGTCCGCGCGACCGAGATCGCGGCGTCGATTGGCCAGTTCGTCGCGTTCGGTCTTGGATTTCTCGGGCTGTTCGGCAACCCGCTGCTGATCTTCATCGCGATCTTCGTCTATCTCGCGGCTTCCTCCGAGGCGCAGCTCGTCGCGATGCGCGCGATGTCGCGCGACGTGCCGGTCGCCGCCGCCATGATGACGCAATACGCGACGCTCACGGCGGACGAGCACATCGATGCCGCGGTCGAGACCTTGTTGCGCACGAGCCAAAGTGAGTTTCCAGTGCTGGACGGCGATCGCCACCTCATCGGCGTGCTCAGCCGCGCCGACATGATCCGCGCGCTCAAGCAGCTCGGGCCGGACGCGCGCGTCGCCGCAGCGATGACGACCGGCGTGCCGACCATCGGTCACCGCGATTGCCTGGAGGAGGCGATCCGCGTGCTGCAGGAGAAGCAGGCGCCCGCGGTCGGCGTTCTCGACGCGGACGGCCGCCTCGTCGGGCTCGTGACGTCGGAGACGATCGGCGAGATGCTGATGGTGCGCGACGCACTCCCCGCCGGCGTCCGGTTCGGCCCCTGGAGCCGACCCGCGGGCGCGTAGCCGCCGCGGAATCCACAGTCATAAAGCCGTTATCCAAGCGTCGGCATCCTGTCAGGGCGCATCGCCATCCTCGCGGCCATCCAACGACGGAGGCCGCCATGACGGTGCGTATCTGGCCCGCGCCCACCCGCCGCCGGTTGCTCGCGACCGCGGCCGCCTCAACCGCGCTCACGGGCCTCGGCGGCATCGCTAGACCTTATCTCAGCCGCGCGGCCGACCGGCCGCTTATCACCCACGGCATCCAGTCCGGCGACGTCTCGGTTGATTCCGGCGTGGTGTGGGCGCGCGCCGACCGCCCCGCGCGCATGCTGATCGAGGTCGCGACCACCGACAGCTTCAAGGACATCCGCCGCGCCGTTTACGTGGACGCGCTGCCGGAGAGCGACTTCACCGCCAAGGCGCTGATCGAAGGCCTGCCTGCGGGACAGGACATCTTCTACCGCGTGCGCTTCCAGGATCATGCGAGCCCGACGATTCTCGGCGAGCCGATGGTCGGACGCTTCCGCACCGCGCCGGCCGACCGCCGTTCGGTCTCGTTCGTGTGGTCGGGAGACACCATGGGACAGGGATGGGGCATCGACGAAGCGCGCGGCGGCATGCGCACCTACGCGACGATGCAGCGCAACCGGCCGGACTTCTTCATCCACTCCGGCGACACGATCTATGCCGACGGTGCGATCCAAGCCGAGCAGAAGATGCCGGACGGCGGCATCTGGAAGAGCATCGTGACCGAGGACAAGTCGAAGCCGGCAGAGACGCTGGCGGAGTTCCGCGGCAATCACAAATACAATCTGCTCGACAGGAACCTGCTGGCGTTCAACGCCGAGGTTCCGATGTTCGCGCAGTGGGACGACCACGAGGTGACCAACAACTGGTGGCCGGGCGAGCCGCTCACCCGCGACGAGCACAAGCGCAAGAAATACGTCGATGGCAACGCGCTGGCGCTCACGGCGCGCGCGAGCCGCGCGTTCCACGAATACATGCCGATGCGCGAGCAGATCGCCGAGCCGGGCCGCGTCTACCGCAAGATCGCCTACGGGCCGCTGCTCGACGTGTTCATGCTCGACATGCGCAGCTATCGCGGCCCGAACGGCGAGGACCTGCAGGAGACCTACGGGCCCGATGCCTACTTCCTCGGCCCGACGCAGGTGGCCTGGCTCAAGCGGGAGCTGATGGCCTCGACGGCGACCTGGAAAGTCATCGCCGCCGACATGCCGATCAGCCTGATCGTGGTCTACGACGTCGACAAGAAGTGGGGCTCCGAGGCGATCGCGCAAGGCGACGGGCCTCCGCGCGGGCGCGAGCTCGAAATCGCCGACATCCTCGCCTTCATCAAGCACGCGGGCGTGCGCAACACCGTTTGGCTGACCGCGGACGTGCACTACACGGCCGCGCATTACTACGATCCGAACAAGGCGCAGTTCCAGGATTTCGAGCCGTTCTGGGAGTTCGTGTCCGGGCCGATCCACGCCGGCACGTTCGGCCCGAACGATCTCGACAACACCTTCGGCCCGCAGATCCGTTACATGAAGGCGCCGAGCAAGGAGCAGGGACAGAACCTGCCGCCGAGCTACGACATGCAGTTCTTCGGTCACGTCGCAATCGACGGCGCGAGCGAGGTGATGACCGTGACGCTCAAGGACTGCAACGATACGGCGCTGTGGTCGACCGCGCTGGAGTCGAAACTCGGCTGACCGCGCCGCGCAACTCCGAGACCCCCGTCGACTTCAACCCGCGAGCCCGCAAGGGCCCGCGGCTTTTTTTTGCGTCAGGGACCCGAAGATCAGGCGGCGACTTGCTCGCCCTGTGTCTGCGGGGGCTTCGTGACCGCCATCGGTGCCGTGCGCTTCTTCGTCGAATAGTAGGACGCGTTCTGATCGCCGCGCAGCGCCTCGCGGGTGAACTGGATCAGGTGATAGCCCATGAACGCGGCCCCGAACATGCCGTCGATCTGACCATGACGCAGCGCATGCTTCGCCATCCGCCAGAATGGCTTCCGGAAATCCGACAAGAGACAGATGTAGAGCAGCACGCGGAACGCCAGCACGGCGCCGCCGCGCAGGTTGGGCCAGGTGAGCTTGCCCTTGGCCGGCGTGACCTTGCGATTGACGTAGGTCGCCTCGACCTGATGATGGAACCGCTCGAACAGCTTCTCGGGATCGTTCGCGTAGGCGATCGAACGGCGCCACATGCCGACGACCTCGTCGTGCGGGCGCAGGAACACGACATTGCTCTCGCGCGAGTCGTCGTCGAGCAGCCGGCCGTCGCGCTTGAGACGGTCCCACAACGGCGTCTTCGGCAGCGCCTGCAGCAGGTTGATCGTCAGCATCGGGATGTTGGAAAGATCGATGAAGTCCTTGAGCCGCCTCTCGGTATCCGCCGTCTCGGAATCGAGACCGAGAATGATGCCCGACGTGATCTCCAGACCGTAGCTGTTGAGAACCTTGATCGACTCCATCATCGGAACGGCGTTGTTGTGGCCCTTCTTGATGGCGTCAAGCGCGTCGGCCTCCGGCGTTTCGATGCCGACGAACATCCCGACGAAATTCGCCTCCCGCATCAGCTCGAGGATTTCGGTCTGCTTGGCGATGTTCAGCGTCGCCTCGCAGGCGAACATTGTCGGATAGTGGTTGCGCTTCTGCCATTCGATCAGATGCGGCAACATCTCCTTGGCGGCCTTGCGATTGCCGATGAAGTTGTCGTCCACGAAGTAAAGCGTGGTCGGCGGATTCGGCTGCGCGAAGATGAAATCAAGCTCCGCGACGATCTGCTGCGGCGTCTTCATGCGCGGCTGACGGCCGTAGAGCCCGGGGATGTCGCAGAACTCGCAGGTATAGGGGCAGCCGGAGGAAAACTGCACGGTGCCGAGCAGATAGCGGCCGAACGCAACCTTTTCGTAAGCCGGGATCGGAAAGTCGGTGAGCGGCAGGCGCTGCTTGGTGTTGGCGACGATCTGCTCGGGCGGGCGGGCCGTGCTCGCGTCGACCGCCCGGATGATCTGATCCGTGGCGTCGCCCATTTCGCCGATGTGCAGGTAGTCGTAGTCCGGATACATCTCGGGCGAGGCCGACACCGACGGGCCGCCCAGCACCGTCACCTTGCCGGCCGCATGCGCGCGGCGCTCGATATCGCGGATCTGCTCAGCCTGGATGTGCATGCCGGTGACCAGCACCACATCGGCCCATGCGAGGTCGGCCGCGGTCGCGGGCTTGATGTTTTCGTCGATGAAGCGGACGGGCCAACTTTCCGGCATGTAGGCGGCGATGAGCAATAGCCCTTGCGGCGGCATGAACGCTTTCACGCCGTACATCAGCTTGTAGGCGTGCTGGAACGTTCCGAACGAGGGCGTGTATCGTGGAAAGACGCACAACACGCGCCGCTCATTCTTCACCGCCACCGGACACCGCACCGCGACCTCCGCAATCCGGCCCGCATCGTTTCGCGCTACTGGGCCACCGAAGATCATAGCCCGAAACCATGGCCGGAATTCAACGGGTATTGCGCGGCCTTCGTTGGGCGGCATAGGCTCGCGCCACAACGCGATGCTGGTGCCGGCTTGAACGGGTTCGCCGTCCACGCAACCTTCGACGTCCTCGCTTGGCTCGCGGCGGGCGCGGCCGGGCTGTGGGTGATGCGCTCGGGCCGCGTTGCGTTCCCGGTCCCGCAGCCGCTGCGATTCGGCTATCTCGCGGCGCTCATTTTTGGCGCCGGCCTCGGCGCCGTGCTGTTCGGCACCGCGAACCTCTGGCTGTCGGGCATGCCCGGGATCGCGCGTTCGATCGAAGGCGCGGTCGCGGGCGCGATCCTTTCGATCGAGGTCTACAAGCGCGTGGCCGGCATCACGCCGCGCACGGGCGCGCGCTTCGCGCTGCCGTTCGCGGTCGGCGTCGCGGTCGGCCGGATCGGCTGCTTCCTCTCCGGGATGGACGACTTCACCTACGGCACGCCCACCACGCTGCCCTGGGCGCACGACTTCGGCGACGGCATCCCGCGCCATCCGGTGCAGCTCTACGAAAGCGCCGCGATGGCGGCCTTCGCGGGCGTCTATGTCTGGCGAGTCTTGAACCGCGACCGGTTCTGGATCGACCAAGGATTCTATATCGCGCTCGCGGTCTATGGGCTGCAGCGCTTCGCCTGGGAATTCCTCAAGCCGTACGGGACGCTCGTCGGCCCGTTTACGCTGTTTCATCTGCTGTCGGCGGCGGTGTTCGCCTACGCGATCGCCATGATCGCGACCGCCCCCAAGCCAGAGAGTGTTCATGAACGCGCCTTTGCGTAAGTCGCGCCCCTATATCTTCTGGGGCCAGACACAGTCTCTCTGCGAGACCTGCCTCACGCTCGTGCCGGCCAAGATCGAAATCCACGGCAACGAGGTCTGGTACGAGAAGCGCTGCCGCCAGCACGGCGTACAGTCGACGCTGGTCTCGACCGACGCGGCCTATTGGCGCATGTGCAAGGACTACATCAAGCCGGGCGACCGCCCGCTCGCGTTCCAGAACAAGACCGAATATGGCTGCCCTTACGACTGTGGCCTCTGCCCTGACCACGAGCAGCATTCCTGCCTGGCGCTGATCGAGATCAACGAGCACTGCAATCTCACCTGCCCGGTGTGCTTTGCCGAATCCTCGCCGGCGAAATCGAAGCACCTGTCGGTCGCGACCGTGTCGCGCATGCTCGACGCGCTGGTCGCGAGCGAAGGCGAACCGGACCTGCTGCAGATTTCCGGCGGCGAGCCGACCTTGCATCCGGACTTCTTCGACATTCTCGACGCGGCGCGCGCGCGGCCGATCCGCCACGTGATGATCAACACCAACGGCCTGCGCATCGCGCGCGAGCCGGATTTCGTCGCGCAGCTCGCCGAGCGCAAGCGCGGGCTGGAGATCTATCTGCAATTCGACTCGCTGCAACGCGACGCGCTGATGAACCTGCGCGGCGCCGACCTGCGGCGCGTGCGCCACGACGCGCTGCAAAACCTAGAACGGCACGGCATCTCGACGACGTTGGTCGTCACCGTAAAGCGCGGCGTCAACGAGGCCGAGATCGGCGCCATCGTGCGCCATGCGCTGCAGTGGCGTTGCGTGCGCGGCGTGACCTTCCAGCCGGTGCAGGATACCGGCCGCAACGAGAACTTCGATGCGAAACGCGACCGCGTGCTGCTCTCCGACATCCGCCGCGCCGTGATCGAGGACTCCGACGTGTTCGGCGCCGGCGACATGATCCCGCTCCCGTGCAATCCCGAGCAGATCTCGATCGCCTACGGCCTGCGCAGCGGCGCGTCGGTGCTGCCGGTCACCTCGATGGTGTCGCGCGAAGAGCTCGTCTCCGTGATGCCGAACACGATCAATTTCGAGAAGCAGCCGATCCTGCGCGAGAAGTTCATCGAACTGTTCTCGCTCTCGTCCGGCCCGAACAATTCCGCCGAGCGCTTGCATGAATTCCTGTGCTGCCTGCCGAAGGTGCAGGCGCCGGCGGCGCTCTCCTACGACAACGTGTTCCGCGTCGCGATCGTGCAGTTCATGGACCGCTTCAATTTCTGCGTCGGCGGCGTGAAGCGCTCCTGCATCCACTTCGTGACGCCGAACGGGCAGATCATTCCGTTCGACACCTTCAACCTGTTCTACCGCGACGGCCGCATCGACAAGATCCGCGCCGCGATCAAGGCCGAGGCAACCGCATGAGCGAGCCGAACAGTCCGACACCGCGTCCGCCGGGCCCTTCGGGCGGTCAGGTTGCGATGATCGTCGTCGGCGTGATCCTGCTGCTGCCGGGCCTGTGCTCGCTTCTGCTTCTCATCGGCGCGCTACCGGAGCTCCATGGGAGCACGCTCTCCGATCCGATCTCGCAGATGATCTTCCTGCTCTGGGGCGTCTGCTTTGCGGTCTCGGCCTTCGGCATCGTGCTGATCGTGATGGCGCGCCGGCGCGCGCAAAGGCCGCCATGAGCGTGCCCGGCAGCCTGATGTTGATACGGCGGCCCGCGCGCCGTTAAGCCAAGCGCCGTAAAACGCCAGCCTACGGATTGCCATCCGGCCGCCGATGACTATATTGCGGTGCAATATCGATCCGCTTTGCGGCGGCCATACACCCCCGGAACCACACATGAATCTTCGAAACGTGGCGATCATCGCCCACGTCGACCATGGCAAGACCACGCTGGTCGACCGCTTGCTGCAGCAATCCGGCTCGTTCCGGGAGAACCAGCGCGTCGCGGAGCGCGCGATGGATTCCAACGATTTGGAGCGCGAGCGCGGCATCACGATCCTCGCCAAGGCGACCTCGATCCAGTGGGGTGAAACGCGCATCAACATCGTCGACACGCCCGGCCACGCCGATTTCGGCGGCGAAGTGGAGCGCATCCTCGGCATGGTGGATGGCGCGCTCGTGCTGGTCGATGCCGCCGAGGGACCGCTGCCGCAGACCAAGTTCGTGGTGTCCAAGGCCCTCAAGCTCGGCCTCAAGCCGATCGTGATCATCAACAAGGTCGACCGCTCGGACGCCCGCCCCAACGAGGTCGCCGGCGAAGTGTTCGACCTGTTCGCCGCGCTCGATGCGACCGAGGAACAGCTCGACTTCCCGATTCTCTATGGCTCCGCCAAGCAAGGCTGGATGGCCGACAGCCCGGAGGGCCCGAACGACAAGGGCATGAAGCCGCTGTTCGACCTGGTGCTGCGCCATGTGCCGGCGCCCAAGGTGGAAGACGGGCCGTTCCGCATGCTCGGCACCATCCTGGAGGCCAATCCCTATCTCGGCCGCATCGTCACCGGCCGCATTTTCTCCGGCTCGGTGAAGCCGAACCAGGCCGCCAAGGTGCTCGACCGGAGCGGCAAGCTGGTCGAGCAGGGCCGCGTCTCGAAGGTGCTGGCATTCCGCGGGTTGGAGCGGCTCGCGCTCGAGGAGGCGTTCGCGGGCGACATCGTGTCGATCGCTGGCTTCCCGGAGGCGACGGTGGCGCACACCATCTGCGCGCCCGAGGTCGAGGTCCCGCTGCCGGCGCAGCCGATCGACCCGCCGACGCTCGCGATGACGTTCCGCGTCAACGATTCGCCGCTCGCCGGCACCGAAGGCACCAAGGTGACGAGCCGCATGATCCGCGACCGCCTGCTGCGCGAGGCCGAAGGCAACGTGGCCTTGCGCGTCTCGGCGTCCGGCGAGAACGACGCCATGGAGGTCGCGGGCCGCGGCGAATTGCAGCTCGGCATCCTGATCGAGACGATGCGGCGCGAAGGCTTCGAGCTCTCCGTGTCGCGTCCGAAGGTGCTGCTGCGCCGCAGCGACGCGGGCGAGCTGGAAGAGCCGATCGAAGAGGTCGTCATCGACGTCGACGAGGAGCATTCGGGTGTCGTCGTGCAGAAGATGTCGGAGCGCAAGGCCGAGCTGGTCGAGATGCGCGCCTCCGGCGGCCATCGCACGCGGCTTGTCTTCTTCGCACCGACGCGCGGCCTGATCGGCTACCAGGGCGAGTTGCTCACCGATACGCGCGGCACCGCGATCATGAACCGCCTGTTCCACGCTTACGCGCCCTACAAGGGCGACATCCAGGGCCGCCGGAACGGCGTCTTGATCTCCAACGAGCAGGGCGAGGCCGTCGCCTATGCGATGTGGAAGCTCGAAGACCGCGGCCCGATGATGATCGAGCCGGGCTGGAAGGTCTATCGCGGCATGATCGTCGGCGAGCACACGCGCGACAACGATCTCGAGATCAATGTCCTCAAGGGCAAGCAGCTCACCAATATCCGCACGACCTCGAAGGACGAGGCGGTACGCCTGACCCCGCCGATCCGCATGACGTTGGAGAAGGCGCTCGCCTATATCGGCGACGATGAGCTGGTCGAGATCACGCCGAAGTCGATCCGGCTGCGCAAGCGACTGCTCGATCCGAACGAACGCAAGCGCGCCGAGCGCGTCAAGGAAGCCGAGAGCGTGTGAACCCGGTCGGCGGCGCGTCCTGATTCCCGCTCCGGGCGGACATCCCCGTTGTCAAGAGCCGGAACGCCGCAAGGCAGGCGGTGGTGCATCCGTGCCACGGTCGTCAAATCGTTAACCGTTCGTTAACAGGGGGCTTGAATCCGCCCCTGCCCCTTTGCTTCAATTCAAATCATGAGCACCACCCTCATCGAGATTCGCCGCGCCAAGCCAGCCGACGCCGCGGCGGTCGCGGCTGCCCATGATGCCGCGTGGAAGACCTCGTATCGGGGCATCATCCCGGGCCCGGAACTGGAGAAGCTGATCAACCGGCGCGGCCCGGGCTGGTGGGAGAACGCCATTGCCAAGGGCAGCCGGGTCGCGCTGCTCGGTTTCGGCGACCGCATCGGGGGCTATGCGAATTACGGCCGCAATCGCGCGCGCAGCCTGGTCTATGATGGCGAAATCTACGAGCTCTATCTGTGCCCGGAATTCCAGGGGCTCGGCTTCGGCCGCCGGCTGTTCAGCGCCGCACGCCGCGACCTGGCCCAGAGCGGGCTGAAAAGCCTCGTGATCTGGGCGCTGAGCGACAACGAGCCGGCGGTCGAGTTCTACCGCGCGCTCGGCGGAAAAGCGGTCGCGCGCTCCTCCGAGCGATTCGGGAGCAAGAGCCTCGACAAGGTCGCGTTCGGCTGGCAGGCCTGAGCCGCTCTCCCCTCATTTTTGCTGTCGTCATGGTCGGGCTTGTCCCGGCCATCCTGATTGAGATGGTAGGTGTCCCGGCAATCGGGATCACCGGGACTCGGCGCTGCGCGCCGGCCCGGTGATGACGAGGGGTTGGAGATTGAATGCCGCCCGCCAGACCGCTTCTTACACCGCCGGCTTTGGCAGTCCCGCGATCGCGCAAGCCGCGCGGACCGTGTTCACCAACAGGCACGCGATCGTCATCGGCCCGACCCCACCGGGCACCGGCGTGATCGCCCCCGCGACCTCGAGCGCCTCCGCATAGGCGACGTCGCCGACGATCCGGTTCTTGCCGTCCGGACCCGTGACCCGGTTGATCCCCACGTCGATCACGGTCGCGCCCGGCCTGATCCAGTCGCCGCGCACCATTTCGGGCCGTCCGATCGCCGCGAACAGGACCTCGGCGCGGCGGCAGACCTCGGGCAGGTCGCGCGTCTTCGAATGCGTCACCGTGACGGTCGCGTTTTCATTGAGCAGAAGCTGGATCAGCGGCTTGCCGACGATGTTGGAGCGCCCGATCACGACCGTGTCCATCCCGGCCAGCGAAGAATGCACGCTCTTGGCGAGAAGGATACAGCCGAGCGGCGTGCACGGCACCAGCGCCGGCAGCCCGGTCGCGAGCCGGCCTGCGTTCATGGGATGGAAGCCGTCGACATCCTTCATCGGGTCGATGGAGTTGAGAACTTTCTGGCTGTCGATCTGGTTCGGCAGGGGAAGCTGGACCAGGATGCCGTGCACGGCGGGATCCGCGTTGAGCTTGGCGACGAGCGCGAGCAATTCGCCTTCCGTCACGGTGTCCGGCAGGCGATGGTCGAACGAGCGCATGCCGGCCTCGACCGTCTGCTTGCCCTTGCTGCGCACATAGACGGCGCTCGCCGGATTCTCTCCGACCAGCACGACCGCGAGCCCCGGGACCAGGCCGTGCGCCTGTGAAAGCCGCGCCACTTCGGCCGCGACCTTGGCGCGCAGGTCGGCCGCGATCGCCTTGCCGTCGATGATGCGTGCGGTCATGTGATGTCCCGTCTTTTCTTGCCGCGCTTCCTTAGCTCGCGCCAACGATCTTCTCCAGCGCCGCGCTCAGCGCCGCCACATCGCCCACGATTTTGATCCGCTTGATGCGGGACGCGGCCCCACCGACGATTTCGACGCTACGCGGTGGGACGCCGGCGGCCTTGGCGAGGAGCCGGCTGAGCGCCGCATTCGCCTCGCCGTCGCTCGGCGCTACGCGCACGCGCGCCTTGAGCACGGCATTGCCGTCAGCCAAAACCTCGACGCCGTCGATTGAATCGCGTCCGCCTCTGGGCGTCAGCCGCACCGTGACGATGACGCCGTCCGCGACGGCGGTCCACGGCCGCGCCATCCCGTCAGAGCACGTTGGGATAGATGTAGTAGATGATGACGCGCTCGATCAGGAAAATGATCAGGATCAGGATCACCGGCGAGATATCGATGCCGCCGAGGTTGGGCATCAGCGAGCGGATCGGCCGCAAGGCGGGCTCGGTGATGCGGTAGAGGAACTCGCCCACGGTCGCGACGAACTGGTTGCGGGTGTTCACGACGTTAAACGCGATCAGCCAGGACAGCACCGCCGCCGCGATCAGCAGCCAGACGTAGATCTGCAGGGCGAGGAGAATGACGTCGAGAATCGCGCGCATGGACGCTTCCGTGTTCGGGCGTGGCGAAGATGTACCCGCAGCGGCGGCCCGGAACAAGGCGTGCGCGCGAGTGCCGAAAACCATGGGCGTCGCGCGCCTTGACACTCCCACCCCCCGGCCGTAAATGGCGCCATCGCTGGAGAGCCGCGCATTGGCGCCGTTTGCCGCCATTTCGCGTCCTTTAGGGGCCATAGCTCAGCTGGGAGAGCGCCTCGTTCGCAATGAGGAGGTCGGCGGTTCGATCCCGCCTGGCTCCACCAGCCTTCGCCGCTTCGCGGCACCGGCTGGCAAGCCCGCAAAGACGGGCATGAAGGCTGTATGGACACTCCCGCCTCCGTCCTGCGCCATCCGTCATTCGTGCTGTTCTGGTTCGCGCGGATCGCCGTCACGGCGGGCTACCAGATGCTCATCGTCGCGGTCGGGTGGCAGCTTTACGCGCTGACCAGCAACCCGTTCGACCTCGGGCTGATCGGTCTCATCCAGTTCATTCCGGCCATGCTGCTGTTCCTGGTGGTCGGACAGGTGACCGACCGCTATGACCGCCGCCTCGTCCTGATCGCCTGCCAGGCGATCGAGGCGGTCGCGGCCGCGACCTTGCTCGTCGCGTTCGCGACCGGCGCGATGAGCCGCGACCTGATCCTCGGCGTTGCGTTCATCCTGGGGGTCGCGCGCGCCTTCGAAGTCACGGTGATGCAGATCATGGTGCCGAGCCTCGTGCCGCTGGCACTCGTGCCGCGCGCGGTGGCGGGCTCCGCCAGCGCCAACCAGGCCGCGACGATCGCGGGGCCGGCGCTCGGCGGCTTGCTGTATGCGCTCGGTCCGGCCGTCGTCTACGCCACGTGCCTCGCGCTGTTCGCGGGCGCCGCCTTGCTGACGCTGCTGATCCGGATCGCGCGATCCGCGTCCACGCGCGAGCCCTTGTCATTGAGCACGTTCTTTGCCGGCTTTCGCTATATCCGCCACCAGCGCGTCATCCTCGGCGTGATCTCGCTCGACCTGTTCGCGGTGCTGCTCGGCGGCGTCACGGCGCTGCTGCCGGTGTTCGCGCGCGACGTCTACGCGGCCGGCCCCTGGGCGCTCGGCTTTCTGCGCGCGGCACCCGGCGTCGGCGCCTTGAGCATGGCGCTAGTGCTGACGCGCTGGCAGTTCGAGCGCGGCGCCGGCAAGATCATGTTCGCGGCGGTCGCGGCGTTCGGCCTTTCGACGATCGTGTTCGCGCTGTCGCATTCATTGATCGTCGCGCTGGTCGCGCTCGCGGTGCTCGGCGCCTCCGACATGGTCAGCGTCGTGATCCGCATGACGCTGGTGCAGCTCGGCACGCCCGACGCGGTGCGCGGCCGCGTGACCGCGGTGAACGGCCTCTTCATCGGCGCGTCGAACCAGCTCGGCGAATTCCGCGCCGGCACCATGGCGTCGTTGATCGGCGCGGTCCCGGCGGTGCTCGTCGGTGGGATCGGGACATTGCTGATCGTCACGATCTGGACGCGGCTGTTCCCGGAGCTTGTGCGCATCGAGCGGCTGGAACAACAGGCCTGATTATTCGGCCGCCGCGAGCTGGCGCGGTGCGTTCGCGAGCCAGTGATCGAGGAAATCCGACAGCCAGGCGCGGACCCGATGGTCGTAGACCGGCCGGTCCGCGAAATGCTCCGCGCGTTTCTTGGCGCCCGGCAGCTCCATGCGCGCCGCGCCGCGCGTGGTCCAGCGGCACATCATCGCGTGGGTCACTTCGGCATGGAACTGGATCGCATACCCGCTGCCGGCGCGGAACGCCTGGATCGGGAAGATATCGCCCTCCGCCAGCAACTCGGTCCCGCGCGGCAGGTCGAAGCCTTCGCGATGCCACTGATACATGTGGTCGGGCCAATCGCAGATCGCGCGCCCGGCCGCCGTCGGCTTGATCGGATAGTAGCCGACCTCGGCCTTGCCCTCGGGATGCGGCGCGACGCGCTCGCCGAGGTGCTTTGCCAGCATCTGCGCGCCGAGGCAGATGCCGAGGAAGGGCTTGCCCTCCTTCAACGGCACGCCGATCCAGTCGGTCTCGGCCTTGATGAAGTCGTCAGGATCGTTCGCGCTCTGCGGCCCGCCGAAGATCACCGCGCCGGCGTGTTCCGCCATCGTTAACGGCAGCGGATCGCCGAAGCGCGGCCGGCGGATGTCGAGCGTGTAGCCGCGATCGCGCAGCACGTAACCGACCCGTCCGGGCGTCGACTGCTCCTGGTGCAGGATGATGAGAACAGCCTTGCTCATGACTCCGCGGCGCGTGGAATATCCGGCTACTCGACTCCTAACCGGTTAGAAGACAATTTCAAGTCTTCTCCCTGCGCGGCCAGCCGTCCGGCCGCCGGACACGGCCACGTTGATAGGACTGCAGCAAGGTCAGCACCGTCGATCGCGGCAAGAACCGCGGCATGAGCGTCGCGATCTTGTTGCCGAAGCCCGGCACGACGAGCCGACGGCCGGCCATGAATCCGTCGTAACCGGCCTTGGCGACCTGTTCGGCGGAGCGCCCGAACAGCCATGACGGCTTCTTGCCAGTCACGCCGGCGCGCGCCTGGAATTCGGTCGGCACGGGCCCCGGACA
Organism: uncultured Hyphomicrobiales bacterium; assembly: GCA_964479515.1. GTDB lineage: Bacteria > Pseudomonadota > Alphaproteobacteria > Rhizobiales > Xanthobacteraceae > PALSA-894. Next base: position 23,527 of record CAYZMR010000001.1, read on the forward strand.
CAATGCAGTGACCCGCACGCCGAGCGGGACCAATTCGCGCGACAGCGCTTCGGTGAAAGACAGCACATAGGCCTTGGTCGCGTAATAGACCGCCCCGTTCGGCCCCGGCATGAAGCCCGCGACCGAGGCCACGTTGAGGATCCCGCCCTTGTGCCGCGCGATGCCGTCGATCCAGCGCAGCGACAGATCGGTGAGCGCACGCACGTTGAGATCGATCATGGCGAGCTGCTCGCCGCGGTCGATCTCCGCCGCCGGACCGTAGAGCCCGAACCCGGCGTTATTGACGACGTATTGCGGCTCCAAGCCACGCCCGAGCAATTCATGCGCTATGCGCGCCGGCGCATCGGAGCGCTGCAGGTCGATCGGGATGACATGCGGTTTGTAGCGATAGGCCGCCCCAAGCTCGGTCGCCAGCAGGACCATTTCCGGCTCGCGCCGAGCGACCAGCGCGATCTCGTGTCCGTTGGCGGCGAACACGCGGGCGAGCGCGGCGCCGATCCCAGCGGAGGCGCCGGTGATCACCGTGACGGGCTTGAAAATCGACATGGCGCAGCTCCGCGCGCCTCAGACGTCGTCGCTGCCGGCCCGCTCACCACCGACGCGGCGGCGGAGCGCGATGCGTTCGCGCGAAGACACCCCGAGCAGGTCGGCGGCGCGCCACATCAGATTATCCTCGAACTCGCTGACGCGCCCGTCCGCAAAGACGATTTCCCACATCATCTCGACAATGCCGCGGCGGCCATCCTCGTCGACCGATCGGTTGATCAGGCTGGTGAAGTGATAGAGGTCGACCGCGTCGTGCTCGGCGACGGTCGCGACCGTGATCAACTCGTCGGTCGCCGCATCGTCGAGGTTGAAGCGATGTTTCAGCACCGCGCGCAGCTTGTCCTCCCCGGCCTCGGTCGCGCTCCCGTCGATGGTCGAGGCATGGATCAACAGGGCGGCGGCGGCGAGCCGATAGTCATTTTCCTCGAAACGGCCCGGATGCTTGTCGCCGCCGGTCAAATCCGAGATCAAATTCTTCAATGATTCCAGCATAATAAGACTTAGCCCCAATCCCTCCGGGGAAATCGCATGGGCGCCCGCAAATGTCCAGTTTCGCCGCGCTGGGTCGCCGGGCCCCGGCGTGTTCAATCAATATGGTGACTGCGGCCCATCACGGCAGACCCGGCGCGTGCCATTGCCACGGGACAAGCGCGCGCGACCCCGACACAATGGCCGCATGGGCACGCTTTTCCCGCGCGACAATCGCTGACGACAGGGCGCGGCATGAGCGGGCCTGGCGATCACGACCTCATGGCGCGCGTCGCGCGTGGCGACCGGCAAGCGTTCCGGCTCCTGTCCCAGCGCCATGTCCGGGCCGCGCTCGCGCTTGCCCGCCGGATCAGCGGGAACGACGCCGGAGCCGAGGAGATCGTCCAGGAGGCGTTCCTGCGCGTCTGGATCCATGCCCCGCGCTGGCGCCCGGAGGCGGCGTTCCGCACCTGGCTCTATCGCATCGTGATCAATCTCACGCTCAACGAGAGGCGCCGGCCGTCGGGGCTGCCGCTGGCGGCGGCCGGCGATCCGCCCGATCCCGCACCGGGCCCCGACGTGGCGCTTGCGGCGCGCGAACGCGACCGACTGGTCTCGGCCGCCATCGAGGCACTGCCGCCGCGCCAGCGCGCCGCGATCGTGCTGACCTATCACGACGGCTTGAGCAACGCCGAGACCGCGGAGGTGCTCGACACGTCGCTCTCGAGCGTCGAAACTCTCCTGGTCCGAGCCAAGCGCACCCTGCGCGCCGCCCTGGCCGCCTACAGAACCTAGGTCGTTCGAGCATGATCTTATCCGAAAACCGGTTTCCACCGTTCGGGGCCATGCTCTAGGAGGCATCCATGGACAGCGATCGCGAGCTTGAGGAAACACTCGGCCGGGTGATGGCGCCGACGGCGGACGCCGACGGCGCGGCCGCGGGACGCGTGCTCGCGCGGCTCGAAGCCTCGCTCCTGCCGCCGCAACGACGCCGCCTGTTGGACGCGTGGTGGCCGTCCGTCCTGGTCGACGCGAATTTCGCGCCCGCCTGGCCGCGCGTGACGGCGCTGGCCTGTGCTACGGCACTAGGCGTGGTGCTCGGTCTTTCGAGCCTCGGCACACGGATCGCCACCGATCTCGACCTCTGGCGCATGGCCTCCGCGGATGATGCCCGCGCCACCATCTTCGATCCGGATTCGGTGACGGGGCTGCGCCCATGACCGTCGCCCCCACCACCATCCCGGACCGCGCATCACGCTGGGTGCTGCTGGCTTCGCTCACGCTCAATCTGTTCTTCGTCGGAACGATCGGCGCGCTGGTCATCCGCCACTATGTGACGCCGCTGCAGTTCACCGCGCCGGATCGGCCGCGCACCGCGGCCGCGCGCATCGAGCGCCTGGCCGCCGCATTGCCGGCTCCCGATGCCGAAAAGCTCCGCGCCGCGTTCCACGCGCGCGAGGCTGCGGCCGAAGGCGATCGTGATACGCTCAATCGCGCGGTCGAGCGCATCCAGGCCGCGCTGCGCGCCGAGCCGTTCGACGTGGCGCTGCTGCGCGCCGCAATGACGGAGGCGCGCGCAGCGCGCCCCCTCTACGAGGAGACGATGCAGGATATTCTGGTCACGGCGGCGGTCGCGATGTCGCAGGAAGGCCGCACGCGGCTCGCCGATTGGCCGACCGCGCGCACGGCGACGAACGCGCGTTGAGGATCGCCATGACGGGAAAGATGCGGTGAAGGCGTGAGGCCGATGGATGTAAAGTGGGGGTGGGGTTCAAGGCGCGCGGTTCATCGCGGCCGGCTCGTGGCGATGTTGGTTCTCGCTCCGCTGCTTTCGGGCTGCCTGGCGACGACCGAGACCGCGAACGATCCGGTCACCGACGTACCGCCGGTTTATCGCGCGGCCACCGGCGCGCCGAAAGCGGCGCTGCCGCAACAAGACTGGTGGCGCGGCTTTCGCTCGCGCGAACTGACCGAGCTCGTGGAGCGCGCGCACCTCGACAACCTCGACATCGCGGCCGCGGTCGCGCGCATCGAGCAGGCCGACGCGCAGACGCGGATCGCGGGCGCGGCGCTGCTGCCGTTGGTCACCTTCGACGGCTCCGCGACCCGCTCGGGCGTCGGCAAGGCGCCCGGCACCTCGACGTTCAGCACCGTGCTCAACGCCAGCTACGAGATCGATCTGTGGGGCAAGAACCGCGCGGCGCTGCGCGCCGCCGAATACACCGCGGTGGCGAGCCGCTTCGATCGCGAGGTGATCGTTCTCTCGACCGTCGCGACCGTCATCAATACCTATTTCCAGATCCTGGCCGCGCAAGACCGTCTGGCCATCGCGCGGGACAATGTCGCCGCCGCAACCCGCATCTTGAACGTCTATCAACAGCGCAGTTCGGCCGGGACCGCCAGCGGGCTCGATCTGGCGCAGCAACAATCGCTGCTGGCCCAGCAGCGCGCCATGATCCCGCCACTCGATCAGACGTTGCGGCAGAACATCGCGACGCTCGCGGTCCTGATCGGAGAGGCGCCCGCGCGTCTGACGGTGCGCGGCGGCAGCCTGCAGCGCATCGTGCCGCAGCGCGTCACGCCTGGGCTGCCGTCCGACCTGCTGCTGCAGCGGCCGGACATCCGCGAAGCCGAGGCGCAGCTCGCGGCCGCCGACGCAAACGTCGACAACGCGCGCGCCGCCCTGTTCCCCAGCATCCAGCTCACCGGGCAAGGCGGATTCGTCAGCGCGGCGCTGCAAACCTTGATCATGCCGCAATCGGCGATCTATTCGGCGACCGCAAGCCTCAGCCAGCCGATCTTCGACGGATTCAGGCTCTGGAGCACGCTCGAAGCCCAGAAGGGCCGCCGGACCGAGTTGCTGCAGGATTACCGCAAGGCGATCCTCTCGGGCTTCGCCGATGTCGAGCGCGCGCTGATCGCGATCCGCGATCTCGCCGAGCAGGAGCGCCTGCAGATCGAGGCCGTCGCGACCGCGCGGCGCGCCTACGAGCTTTCGGAAACGCAGCTCACGGCCGGGACCATCGATATCACCACCGTGCTGAACACGCAGAAGACCTTATTCCAGGAACAGGACCAGCTCGTCGTCGTGCGTCTGACCCGGATGCAGGCGATCGTGAGCCTGTTCCAGGCGCTCGGTGGTGGCTGGGTTATCCCGGAAGACCTCGCGAACGCACGCAGCCCGCTGCGTGCGAGCAAATGACAGACGCGAACCTGAAAGGCCGCCCTTGATGAATCTTCGCCGCATCCTCCCGATCGCCGTCGGCGCCGCGGTCGTGATCGCGGTCGGCGCCTATGTGATGTTCGGCGAGCAGGCCAAGCAGGAGCAGAAATCCAGGCGCTCGCGCCAGGCGTCGGACCAGGCCGCGCCGGTGCTCGTCGCCAACGCGAAGACCGCCGACGTGCCGGTCTATTTCGACGCGGTCGGGACGATCAAGGCGTTGAACACCGTGACGGTGACAGCGCAGGTCACCGGCCAGATCGTCAAGATCGGCTTCCGCGAAGGCCAGGACGTGCCGGCCGGTTTCGTGCTGGCCGAGATCGACCCCCGCACCTATCAGGCGCAATACGACCAGTCGGTCTCCAAGAAGGCGCAGGACGAGGCGACGCTCGCCAATGCCAGGATCGATCTCGACCGCTACAACAAGCTGGTCATCGCCAATTCCGGCTCGAAGCAGCAGGCCGACACGCAAAAGGCGCTCGTCGCCCAGCTCGAAGCGCAGGTGAAAGGCGATCAAGCCGCGATCGACAACGCGCAGACGATGCTGAGCTACACAAAGATCACGGCGCCGATCGAGGGCCGCACCGGCATCCGGCTGATCGACGAAGGCAATGTCGTGCAGACCGGCAATTCCACCGGCATCGTCGTCATCACGCAGATCAAGCCGATCTCGGTGCTGTTCAACCTGCCGCAGCAGCAGTATCCGCAGGTGAGCAAGGCCTTCGCGCAGGGCGCGGTTCCGGTCGACGCGGTGAGCGGCGACAACCGCATCGTGCTCGACCACGGCCAGCTCAAGGTCATCGACAATCAGATGGACCAAACGACCGGCACGATCCGGATGAAGGCGGAATTCCCCAATGCGGATCTGTCGCTCTGGCCAGGCCAGTTCGTGAACATACGCCTGCTCGCCGCCACGTTGAAGCAGGCCATCGTGGTGCCGACCGCGTCGGTGCAGCGCGGCCCGGGCGGCGCGTTCGTCTTCGTGGTGGGAGAAGACTCGACCGTGGCGGTGCGTCCGGTCACCGTCACGCAGCAGGACGATACCACCGCCGTGCTCGCGACCGGCCTGAAGACGGACGAGCGCGTGGTCACGAGCGGCTTCACGCGGCTTGCCGCCGGCACGCGCGTCGCCGTGCAGACGAGCGACGCCGCGCCGCAGCCGAACGCCGCGCCGAGCGATGCCGCGCAGGACCCCGACGCCGCGAAGCGCGAGCGCCGCCGCAAGCGAGACGCCGAAAATCCGGACGGCAAGAAACGTGACACCTCGGACAATCCGGACGGCAAGAAGCGCAACCGGCCCGAAAAAGCACCGGACGCCAAGCAATGAACGTTTCGGCGCCCTTCATCGGCCGCCCGATCGCGACCTCGCTGCTCGGCGTCGCGGTGCTGCTCGGCGGGGCGCTCGGCTATTGGTGGCTGCCGGTGGCGGCCTTGCCGCAGGTCGATTTTCCCTCGATCCAGGTGACGACGCAGCTTCCGGGCGCCTCTCCCGACACCATGGTGTCGCTCGTGACCGCGCCGCTGGAGCGCCAGTTCGGCCAGATCGCGGCGATCTCCACGATGACGTCGTCGAGCTCCTACGGCATCAGCCAGATCACGCTGCAGTTCGACCTGAACCGCGACATCGACGCGGCCGCGCAGGACGTGCAGGCCGCGATCAACGCCGCCGGCTCCGCGCTGCCGCGCAACCTTCCCTATCCGCCGGTCTATTCCAAGGTGAACCCGGCCGACACGCCGATCGTCACGTTGGCGCTCACCTCCAAGACGGTCTCGTTGCGCGCGCTGAGCGATCTCGCCGACACGCTGCTGGCGCAGCGGCTGAGCGAGATCACCGGCGTCGGCCAGGTCTCGACCCAGGGCGGCATCAAGCCCGCGGTGCGCATCCAGGCGGACCTGCCGCGGCTCGCCGCCTACGGGCTTGGGCTCGAGGACATCCGCCTCGCGATCACCAATGCCAATGTGGCCGGCGCGAAGGGCGCGTTCGACGGCTCGACCCAGTCCTACACGATCGCCGCCAACGACCAGCTCGTCGCGGCCGAATCCTATCGCTCGCTCGTGATCGCCTACCGCAACAATGCACCGGTAATGCTGCGCGACATCGCGACCGTGGTCGACGGACTGGAAAACGCCAAGGTCAGCGGCTGGCACAATGGCGACTCGGCCATCGTCATCGACATCCGCCGCCAGCCCGGCGCCAACGTGGTGCAGACCGTGCGCAACGTGCGCGCGGAGCTGCCGCGGCTGCGGCGCATCATGCCGGTCGGCGCGAACCTGACCATCGTGCAGGACCGCACCGACACGATCCAGGCCTCGATCCACGACGTCCAGTTCACCCTCGCGCTCGCGGTCGGCCTCGTCGTGCTGGTCGTGCTGGTCTTCCTGCGCACGATCCGCGCGACCATCATCGCCGGCGTCGCGCTGCCGCTGTCGCTGATCGCGACGTTCCTGGTGATGTGGTTCTGCGGCTTTTCGCTCGACAATCTGTCGCTGATGGCGCTCACCATCGGGACCGGCTTCGTGGTCGACGACGCGATCGTGATGATCGAGAACATCGTGCGCCACATGGAGAACGGCGAGTCCGCACTCGACGCCGCGCTGCACGGCGCGCGCGAGATCGGCTTCACGATCATCTCGCTCACCGTCTCGCTGATCGCGGTGTTCATCCCGCTCTTGTTCATGACCGGCCTCGTCGGCCGCATGTTCCGCGAATTCGCCCTCACTTTGACCATCGCGGTCGTCGTCTCGGCGATCGTGTCGCTGACCTTGACGCCGATGATGTGCGCGAAACTGCTGCGCCACGAGACCGGCACGGGAAACCGGGTGACGCGCTGGTTCAATGACATCGTCGACCGCACCGTCGCCGGCTATGGCCGCAGCGTCGAATGGGTGCTGCGCCATCAGGGCTTCACGCTGATCGTCACGGCGATCACGCTCGCGGCGACGATCTGGCTCTACGTGGTCATGCCGAAGGGTTTCCTGCCGCAGCAGGACACCGGCCTGATCACGGCCGTCACGGAGGCCGGCGTCGAAGTGTCGTTCGCCGAGATGCAGCGGCTGCAACAGGCCGTCGCCGACACGATGCGCAAGGACCCGGACGTGACCGGCGTCGTCTCCGTGGTCGGCGTGAGCCCGCTCAACGCCACTCCGAATGCCGGCCGCCTCACCATCACGCTCAAACCCCGCGGCGAACGCAACGCCGTCGTGAGCCAGATCATCCGGCGGCTGCAGCGCCAGATCGCCGCCATCCCGGGCATGACGGTGTTCTTCCAGCCGGTGCAGGACATCCAGATTTCGACGCGCGTCAGCCGCGCGCAGTATCAATACACGCTGGTCGGCACCGATGCGGCCGAAGTCATATCGTGGTCGGAGAAGCTCGCGGCGCAGCTGCGCCGCGACCCTACGCTGCGCGACGTCTCGTCCGAGGCGCAGGAAGGCGGCCTGCGCGCCTTCATCAATGTCGACCGCGAGCGCGCCGGGCGCCTCGGCATCAACATGCAGGTGATCAACGACACGCTCAACGACGCCTTCGGCCAGCGCCAGATCTCGACTATCTACGGACAGGCGAACCAATATCGCGTCATCCTGGAAGCCGACCCGCGCTATCAGACCGACCCGACCGCGCTGGCGCAGATCTATATCCCGGCGAACGCGCCGACGGCGCCGCTCTCGACCTCGAGCGCGCAGCCCTCGCAGCCGGTCAGCACCGCAGCGCCAGGAAGCGCGACCGCGCAGATCCCGCTCAGCGCCTTCGCGCAGCTCATCCGCACCACGGCGCCGCTCGCGATCGCCCACCAGGAGCAGTTTCCCTCGGTGACGCTGAGCTTCAATCTCGCGCCCGGCACCGCGCTCGGCGACGCCGTCGCGGTCATTTCGGCGGCCGAGAAGATGATCGGCATGCCGACCTCCGTGATCGGCAGCTATTCGGGCGACGCGGCGGAGTTCGCCAAGTCGCTCGCGGGCGAGCCGTGGCTGATCCTCGCCGCCGTGGTGACGATCTACATCGTGCTCGGCGTCCTCTACGAGAGCTTCATCCATCCGCTGACGATCCTGTCGACGCTGCCGTCGGCCGGCGTCGGCGCTCTGCTCGCGTTGTTGCTGGTCGGACAGGACCTGTCGGTGATCGCGCTGATCGGCATCGTGCTGCTGATGGGCATCGTGAAGAAGAACGCCATCATGATGATCGACTTCGCGCTCGAAGCGGAGCGTCACGAGGGCCTCTCGCCGCGCGATGCGATCGTGAAGGCATCGACGCTGCGCTTCCGGCCGATCATGATGACCACGCTCGCGGCGCTGTTCGGCGCGCTGCCGCTCGCGCTCGAAAGCGGCACTGGCTCGGAGCTGCGCTTCCCGCTCGGCGTGACCATCATCGGCGGCCTGCTGCTGAGCCAGTTGCTGACGCTCTACACCACCCCGGTGATCTACCTGACGATGGAGCGGATCAAGGTGCGCCTCAGCGGGACGAGCTCGGCGGCGGCCTATCCGCAAGGGGCGGAGTGAGGGTATGGCGAGATGAACGTCTCCTACCCGTTCATCGTACGACCCGTCGGCAGCACGCTGCTGGCGGTCGGGCTGCTGCTGGTCGGCATCGTGGCCTATCGCTTCCTGCCGGTGTCGAGCATGCCGAATGTCGAGCTGCCGACCATCCGCGTATCGGCAAGCCGGCCGGGCGCCGATCCCGCCATCATGGCGGCGACGGTCGCGGCGCCGCTGGAGCGCCAGCTCGGCACGATCGCCGGCGTGACCGAGATCACCTCGAGCTCGTCGCTCGGCTCGACCACGATCACGGTGCAGTTCGACTTGTCGCGCAGCGTCGACGGCGCCGCGCGCGACGTGCAGGCCGCGCTCAACGCATCGCTCACGGACCTTCCGGCGGACCTTCCGGCGCTGCCGACATTCCGCAAGGTGAATCCAGCCGCCGCGCCGGTGCTGATCATCGCGCTCACCTCGAAGACCATCCCGCCGAGCGCGATCTACGACGCCGCCGATACGGTGGTGGCGCAGCGCATTTCCCAGGTCGACGGCGTTGCCGACGTGACGGTGAGCGGCGCCGAGCAGCCGGCGGTGCGCGTGCGCGTCAATCCCGGCGCGATCGCGGCCGCCGGGATCGCGCTGGAGGATGTGCGCAACGCGATCGCGAGCAGCAACGCGCAGAGCCCGCTCGGCGTCGTGGACGGGGGCAGCCTCGCCGAGACCATCGGGACGAACGACCAGCTCCGCCAGGCGCCCGACTATCGCACGCTGGTCGTGAAATCGGCGAATGGCACGATCGTGCGGCTGTCCGATATCGCGACCGTCGAGCAAGGCACCCGCAACACCCGCTCGGCGGCGTGGTTCAACCGCCAGCCGGCGGTGCTGCTGATCATCACCAAGCAAGGCGACGCGAACGTCATCGACACCGTCGACCGCATCAATGCGCTCATCCCCGAGATCAAGCGCTGGATCCCGGCCGACATCGACATCTCGGTGCTGACCGATCGCACCATCACGATCCGCGCAAGCATTGCCGATATGCAGCTCACGCTGACCGGCACGGTCGCCATGGTGATGCTGGTGGTGTTCCTGTTCCTGCGCCGCACCGCGCCGACGCTCGCGGCCGGCGTCACGGTGCCGCTGTCGCTTGCCGGCACATGCGCGCTGATGTGGGCGGTCGGCTTCTCGATCGACAACCTGTCGCTGATGGCGCTGGCGGTCTCGGTCGGCTTCGTGGTCGACGACGCGATCGTGATGATCGAGAACGTGTTCCGCAACCTGGAGAAGGGGTTGACGCCGTTCCAGGCCACGCTCGAAGGCGCGCGCCAGATCGGCTTCACCGTCATCTCGATCAGCATCTCGCTGATCGCCGCGTTCATCCCGCTCCTGTTCATGGGTGGAATCGTCGGCCGCGCCTTCCGCGAATTCTCGGTCACGCTCGCCTTCGCGATCGTGATCTCGACGGTCGTGTCGCTCACCGTCACGCCGATGATCTGCGCCCACTACATCCGCAGCGTGCCGAGCGCGACGGCGACGCGCTTCGACCGCGTGGTGGAATGGATCCTCACGCGGATGACGCGCGCCTATGGGACGAGCTTGAGCGTGCTCCTGGAACACCGCGTGCTGATGCTGGTGGTGATGGCGGCAACGATCGGGCTCACGGCCGATCTCTACATCAAGGCGCCGAAGGGCCTGTTTCCGACCGACGACACCGGGCTGATGTTCACCTCGACGCGCGCGTCTCCGGACATCTCCTATAAGGCGATGGTGGACCTGTCGATGCAGGCGCTCGACATCATCCTCGCCGACCCGGCGGTATCGGGCGTCGGCTCCTCGGTCGGCGGCACCGGCTTCACGGCGTCAGTCAACCAGGGCCGCATGTTCGTCAGCCTCAAGCCGCTCGCCGAGCGCGGCGGAATCTCGACGCAGCGCGTCATCGACCGCCTGCGCCCGAAGCTCGCCAACATCCCCGGCATCGAAGTCTACATGTTCCCGGCCGCCGACATCCGCGTCGGCGGACGGCAGGGCCGCTCGCAATACCAGTTCACGCTATGGAGCTCCGATCTCGACGAGCTGTTGAAATGGGTGCCGCGCGCCGTCGATCGCGTGAAGACCGTTCAGGGCATCGTCGACGTCAGCACCGACCGCGAACAGGGCGGCTTCCAGCTCAACGTGGTCATCGATCGCGATGCGGCCTCGCGTCTCGGCGTGCGCATCATGGACATCGATTCCGCGCTGTCGGACGCGTTCTCGCAGCGCCAAGTGTCGACGATCTATACCTCGCGCAACCAGTACCGCGTCATCCTGGAGATCGATCCGCAATTCCAGAAGGATCCGACCGACCTCACGCGCGTGTTCGTTCCCGGCACCGGCAACGCGCAGGTCCCGCTGTCGAGCCTCGCACACTACGAACGCTCGATCGCGCCGCTCGTCATCAACCATCAGGGTCAGTTTCCGGCCGTGACGATCTCGTTCGGGCTACGCGACGGCGTTTCGCTCGACACGGTCTCGTCCGACGTGGAGCAGGCGATCCGCGAGCTGCGCATGCCGGACGTGATCCAGGCCGAGTTCGCCGGCGACGCGAAGGCGGCCGCCTCGAGCGCGGGCGCGCAGCCGTTGCTGATCGTCGCAGCGCTCGTCGCGGTCTATCTCGTGCTTGGCGTTCTGTATGAGAGCCTCGCGCACCCGCTGACCATCATCTCCACGCTGCCCTCGGCGGGGCTCGGCGCGCTCGTGGCGCTGCGGCTGTTCGGCACCGAGCTGACCATCATCGCCTTCATCGGCATCATCCTGCTGATCGGTATCGTGAAGAAGAACGGCATCATGCTGGTCGACTTCGCGCTCGACGCCGAGCGCAACCGCGGCCTGCCGCCGGACCGCGCCATCTATGAAGCCTGCATGGAGCGGTTCCGGCCGATCCTGATGACCACGCTCGCGGCGCTGCTCGGCGCCGTGCCGCTGGTGGTCGCGAGCGGCCCCGGCTCGGAGCTGCGCCGGCCGCTCGGCATCACGATCATCGGCGGGCTGCTCGTCTCGCAGATCCTCACGCTCTACACGACGCCGGTGATCTACCTGCTGCTCGACAAGCTGCATCGCCGCCTCGGCGGCAAGGGGCCGCAGGTGCTGCTGGAGCCGGAGACCCCGCCGCCCGCGCCGGCGGAGTAAGGCTCAGCGACACACGCCGCGGGTCATCCCGGACCCACCGTCCCACTCACAAAAATATTTTTTCCGTTGTGAAATGGATCGTGTTTCGGGACAATGGCGTCTCTTCCAAGAATGCTTTTTCGGCGCGGCTGACATGTCCGAGAGAGTGCGAAACGCGACAGGCTGGGGAGGACGTTCGAATGCAGGTGCCGCAGACCGACTACAAATCGCCGTTCCGTTTCAGCCGCGCGAGCCACAGCGTGTTCACGTCGCGCGACCTGAAGAAATCGGAGGAGTTCTACACCGAGGTGCTCGGGCTCGTTGTCAGCGATTCCGACAAGGACACGCTCTATCTGCGCGGCCTGGAGGAGCGTTCACATCACAGTCTCGTCGTCAAGCGTACCACCGAGGCGCCGATGTACGAGCGCGCCGGCCTGCGCGTGTTCGATGAGGACGATCTCGAGCTGTGCAAGCATACATTCGAGCGGCATCAGCTTCCCTGCGCGTGGGTCGAGCGGCCGTTTCAAGGCCGCACGCTGCACGCGATCGATGTCTGCGGCACACCGCTCGAAATCTGCGCCACGATGGACCGCAAGCCGCGCCTCGACATGGATGTGCCCAAGCACAAGGGCGCGCAGGCGCGCCGCTTCGACCATTACCAGATCACAATTCCCGACATCGAGAAGGCGACGCGGTTCTACGTCTCGCTCGGATGCCGGGTCGCCGACTACATCACGGCCGGCGGTCACCCGATCGGCGTCTTCCTGCAGATGAAGGACACGCCCTACGATCTCGTGTTCCTCGAGCGTGACGGCCCGGCCTTCCATCACTTCGGCTACATCATTCCCGACATCCAGGCGATGCTGCGCGCTTGCGACGCGATGGGCGAGCTCGGCTGGGGCAAAAACGTCGAATACGGCCCCGGCAAGCACGGAGTCGGCCATTCATACTACGTCTACATTCTCGATCCGGACGGACACCGCTGCGAGCTCTTGCTGCCGCCGATCGTCTACATGGACAGCGACGACCCGCCGCATGTCTGGGATGTGCTCTCCACTGAACGTGGCACCGAGGCCTGGGGGCTGCCGCCGCGCGAGTCCTGGTTCTCGCAGCGCTCCGCGTTCCAGGGCGTCACCGTCACGGCGCCGCCCGGCGGCGGAAGCCCGATGACCCTGGAGAAGTATCTGCAGATCGCAGAGTAATCAGCCCAGCTCCTTCCGCACGATCGCGGCGCCGTCGGCGAGCGCCTTCAGCTTTCCGAACGCGACCGCGCGCGACATGTACTTCATGCCGCAGTCGGGCGCCGGCACCAGGCGGTCGGGCGAGACGTATTTCAGTCCGGTGCGGATGCGCGCCGCGACCTGCTCGGCCGTCTCGACGATCTGATCGCCGAGATTGATCACGCCGAGCATGATCTTTTTGCTCGACATGCCCTTGAGCACGCCGAGATCGATCTGCGGCTGCGCCGCCTCGATCGAGATCTGCTGCGCCTTGCTGTCCGCCAGTTCCTCCAGGAAGAAGTAGCTCGTCGGCTTGTTCTTCACCAAGAATGCATAGCCGAAGCAGAGATGGATCACGGTCGGCACCGTGATGCCCTCGAGCGCGCGGTTGATCGCCTTGATGGCGAAGCGCTTGGCGGCGTCGGGGTCGTTGCGCAGCCAAGGCTCGTCGAGTTGGATCACATCGGCGCCCGCGGCCTGCAGCGCGCGCGCCTCCTCGTTGACCGCGACCGCGAAGTCCATCGCGAGCTCTTCCTGATCCTTGTAGAACTCGTTCTTGGCCTGCTGCGTCATCGTGAACGGGCCGGGCAGCGTGATCTTCGCCTTGCGCTCGGTGTTGCGGCGCAGGAACTCCATGTCGCGCACCTCGACCGGCCCGCGCCGCGTGACCTTGCCGACGACGCGCGGCACCAGCGTCTCGGTGCCGGTGCGGTTCTTGATGGTCGCGGGCTTGTCGTTGTCGATGCCCTCGAGCGCGGTCGCGAAGCGGTTGGAGTAGCTCTCGCGCCGCATCTCGCCGTCGGTGATGATGTCGATGCCGGCGCGCTCCATGTCGCGGATCGCGAGGATCGTCGCGTCGTCCTGCGCCTGTTCGAGGAATTCGTCGGCGATGCGCCACATCTGCTTGACGCGCACGCGCGGCACGGTGTGCGAGAGCACGCTGCGGTCGACCAGCCAGTCCGGCTGCGGATAGGAGCCGACGACCGTCGTCGGCAACAATTGATCGGGCATGGACGTCACCTATCTGTTCTCGTTACGCCATCCTTCTACGTCATCACCGGGCCGGCGCGTAGCGCCGAGTCCCAGTGATCCGGATAGAATGGATTCGATCCTGCCCACCTTGTCGGGGTCGCCGGGACAAGCCCGGCGACGACGCAGGGCAATCTCACAGCTTGGGCGTCTTCCCCTCGTAGTCGATGACGCTGCCCACCGGCACATAGGCCTCGCCGTTGAACTGGAACAGCTGCATCGCCTCGATCGGGAATTGATCGCCCGGCCCGGTGTTGAGCTTGATCCCGGGATAGAGCAGCGAGAGCTCCACGTTTTTCATGTTACGCGTCGCGGCGAGAAACGCCTCGCGCGTCGGTTCCTTCATGCTCTGCAGGACCTTCACCACGCCTTCCGCGATCGTGTAGCCCATCTGGCCGAGCGTATCGTTCTGGTTGAAGCGCGGCTTGAACTTCTCGTAGTCGGCCAAATAGGCCTTCACGCCGGGGTCGTTGGCGAAGGCCGGCGAGTCGACCGGCTTCACGAACTGCCCGGTGATCACGCCTTTCGAGTTCTCCAGGCCCGCCGCCTTGAGGTTGATGATCGAGGACGCCGCATAGGTGACGAACACCAGCGGCTTCCAGCCGCTCTCGGCGGCAAAGCGAATGGCTTGCGCGGCGGGCTTGCCGGCATTCGCGACCAGAACCACGTCGGCGCCGGCGGCGCGCAGGTTCGTCATCTGCGTGTCGACGGTCGGATCGGTGTTGGCGTTCGCTTGCGTGGCGACAAGCGCGATCTTGGTGCCCTTGATCGCTTCCTTGAAGCCGTCGACGAAATTCGTGCCGAAGTCGGTGTTGATGAAGAGGATGCCGACCTTTGCCTCGGGCTTGTGCTCCTGCAGGTAGCGCGCGTAGATCGCGGCTTCCGTGGTGAACGACGGCACCATGCCGAT
Source organism: uncultured Hyphomicrobiales bacterium (assembly GCA_964479515.1). Lineage (GTDB taxonomy): Bacteria > Pseudomonadota > Alphaproteobacteria > Rhizobiales > Xanthobacteraceae > PALSA-894. The sequence goes on from CAYZMR010000001.1 coordinate 38,534, forward strand.
GCCCCAGGGATTCTTCACCGGATCGCCGAACTCGTAGATGCCCGAATAGATGAAGATGTTCGGGATCTTGCGCTCGGCCAGATACGGCCGGATCGCCTGGTTCTGCGGCGTGCCGACGCTGCCGACGAAGGCGAACACCTTGTTCTGCTCGGCCATGCGGCGCGCATTGGTGACGGTGCGCGGCGGCTCGTTGGCGTCGTCGCCGATGACGAGCTCGATCTTGCGCGTCTTGCCGTCGGCCATCGTCACGCCGCCGGCCGCGTTGACGGCGTCGAACTTGAGCTTCTGGCCTTCCGCCACCATGCCGATCATCGCGACCACGCCCGACATCGGCGCCTGCGTACCGAGCCGGATCGTGGTGTCGGTGATGCCGTCATCTTCCGCCATGGCGGGCGACGCGGCGACGGCGAGCAAGGCCGCGAGCAGAAGCGGCCGGATGACGAAACGTCCGTGATGCCTTCTCATGAAGTCCTCCCTTGGGTCTTGATGGGTGCGAGGTCCGCGGCACGGACCTGCGAGCTCTTGCGGCTCGTGTTGGTAAACAGTGTGGGGCGCAGACGCGCGTAGGCGTCACGCGCGAGCCCGACCACGCCGTCGCGGGCGAGCAGCATCATCACCACGAGCGCCGCGCCATAGATCACGCCGGACAGCGCGAGATTGATGTCGGATGCCCAATCCGGAACGAAGGTGATGAACAGCGCGCCAATCAGCGCGCCCGCGATGCTGGTGATACCGCCGATGATCGAGCCGACCAGGAAGTTGAACGACATCGTCATCTGGAAGGAGTCGGGGCTGACGTAGCCGTTGATCAGCGCGAAGCACCAGCCGCCGAAGCCCGCGAAGGCCGCGCTGGTGGCAAATGCCGCGAGCCGCACCGCGGTCAGGTTGATCCCGAGCGACTCCGCGATCATGGCGTTGTCGCGCACCGCGCGCAGCGTGCGCCCGGTGTCGCCGCCGATGAGCCGCCGCGCGATCCACACGCAGATCGCCGCGCTCACGAGACACATCTCATAGAGGAACGTGTCCTGATTGCCCGGAAACCATGAGGGGGGCATCGGCTTCGCGAAGCTGATGCCGGTTGCGCCCTTGGTGATCCAGTCGAGCTTCAGCGCCAGCGGCGGCACCAGGACCGCAAGGCCGAGCGTCACGAAGGCGAGCGGCAGGCCTTGCATGCGCAAGGCCGGAATGCCGACCAGGAAGCCGATGAGCGCGGACATCGCGACGGCGATCGGCAGCGTCGCGAGTGGTCCGAGCCCGAACCGCGTCGCAAAGATCGCCGTCGCATAGGCGCCGACCGCGAAGAACACGCCCTGGGCGACCGAAATCTGGCCGTTGAAGCCCATCAGCAGGTTGAGGCCGAGAATGGCGATCGCATAGGTGAGCGCGATCGAGAGCTGGTAGACGAGGAAGCTCGGGAAGAGCAGCGGAACGATCGCCAGCACCGTCGCGACCATGACGAGGGCGGCGGTCAGAAGCGGGCGCTCATGCGTGCTCGCCATCATGCGCGCATCACCGCGGTCTTTCCGAACAGCCCCTGCGGCCGCAGCACCAGCACGATCGCCATGACGATGAACGGAATGGCGATCTTGAGTTCGGAGCCGATGAAGCCGACGAAGGTCGCGCCGAGGCTTTCGGCGACGCCGACGACAAGCCCTCCGATGATCGCGCCGACCGGCGAGTCCCAGCCGCCGAGCGTCGCCGCCGCGAGCGCGTAGATCACGACCGGCACCATCATGGGCGGGCTCAGGAACAGCTTCGGCGCGATCAGGACGGCCGCGATGAAGCCGAACACTGTCGCGAGCCCCCAGCCGAGCATCAGCATCGTCTCGACCCTTATGCCGACCAGCGGGCTCTTCTCGCGCTCGGCCGCCGAGGCGCGCATGGCGAGCCCGATGCGCGTGAAGCGGAATACGGCGGCAAGTCCCAGCGCCAGCACGCAGAGCACGCCGAGCACGCCGAGGTTAGCGGCGCTGAAGCGTATTCCGCCGACCGTCCAGGCCGTGTCGGGGAAGATGCGCGGAAACGCGTAGGCGTCCGAGCCCCAGATCCAGAGGCAGATCGCCTCGAAGCCGACGAACAGTCCGATGCAGATGACCACGATGGTGTGATCCGGCGCAGTCATCACGGGACGGATCGCCAACCGGAAGACCAGCGCGCCGAGCACGAAGCTCAGCGGCGCGACGATGATCAGGCTGAGAACGAACGGGACGCCCCATTCGTGCAGTTGCCAGGCGAGATACGCCGTGAACGTCGCCATCTCGCCCTGCGCGAAATTGACGACGCGGGTCGCCCGATAGACCAGCACCAGCGCGAGCGCGAGCGAGGCATAGATCGCCCCCGACGCGAGCCCTTCGACGATCTGCTGGAAGAAGAGCTGCATGTCAGGTTCCGAGATACGCGCGCTGGATCAGCGCGTTGTCGCGCAGCTCATCCGCGCGGCCTTCGAGCCTGATCTCGCCGCTTTCCAGCACATAGGCGCGGTGCGCGATCTTGAGCGTCAGCCGCGCGTTCTGCTCGACCAGCAGGATCGCCATGCCGTGCTCGCGGTTGAGCCGTTCGAGCAGTGCGAACAGCTCTCGGGTGATCGCGGGCGCAAGGCCGAGCGAAGGCTCGTCGCACATCAGGATGCGCGGGCGCGTCATCAGCGCGCGCGCGATCGCCAGCATCTGCTGTTCGCCGCCCGAAAGGCTGCCTGCCGGCTGGCTGCGCCGCTCGGCGAGCCACGGGAAGATCCCGTACCAATAGTCGAGCGCGCTGCGGATCGTGCGCTTGTCGCGGATCGTGTAGGCACCAAGCGCGAGGTTCTCCTCCACCGTGAAGTCGACGAATGTGCCGCGCCCCTGCGGCACATGTGCGATGCCAAGGCGCGCGCGGTCGGCCGCGCTCGTGCCGCCGACGTCGTGGCCGTCCAGCTCGATGGCCCCGCGTGCCGCGATCATGCCGGACAGCGCCCGCAGCGTCGTGGTCTTGCCGGCGCCGTTCGCGCCGAGCAGCGCGACGATCGCGCCCTCCTCGACGCAGAAGTCGATGCCGTGCAGCACCCGGATCGAGCCGTAGCCGGCATGCAGCCCACGAACCTGCAAGGTGTTTCGGGGCGTCATGCGGCTTCCCCGAGATAGGCCGCAACCACCGCGGGGTTCACGCTGACCTCCGCCGGCGTGCCTTCCGCAAGCAGTTGTCCGAGATGCAATACCAGGAGCCGGCCGCACAGGCCCATCACCAGCCCCATCTGGTGCTCGACCAGCAGAACAGTCAGCTTGAACGCATCGCGGATGCGCGCGACGAGCGCGCCGAACTCGACGCGCTCGCCATGGTTCAAGCCGGCGGCCGGTTCGTCGAGCAGCAAAAGACGCGGCTTCGCCGCCAGCGCGCGCGCGATCTCGACGCGCTTCAAGGTCCCGAACGGCAGATTGCCGGCGCGTTCGGCCGCGACGCCGTCGAGATCGAGCTCGCGCAGCACCGAGCCGCACCACTCCACCATCTGCCGCTCGTGCGCGTCCGATATCCACGGTCGCGCGACCGTCTCGAAGAAGCGCCCGCCATGCGAATGGTGCGCACCGAGCAGCACGTTCTCCAGCACCGTCATGTCGGCATAGATGCCGAGGTTCTGGAATGTGCGCGCGACGCCGAGCGAGATGATGCGCCGCGCCGGCAACGTGTCGATGCGATGTCCCTCGAACGCAATGGCGCCGTCGTCGACGGAATAGAGCCGTGTGATGCAGTTGAACAACGTGGTCTTGCCGGCTCCGTTCGGGCCGATCAGGCCGCAGATTTCGCCGGCATTGACGTGACACGTCACGCCGTCGAGCGCGCGCACGCCTCCGAACCGCACCGAGACGTTCTCGATGCTCAAGATGCGTTCGCTCTGGCCCGGCGCCGTCATGGCCTCAAAGCGCGCCCGACGCGAACCGACTTCGCGTCGCGCCGGCGACGCGCGCAAGACGGCCTTCGGGTCGTAACCATGCGATCCTCCCTGCTCGTTTCTTGTCTCATCCGGCAGGCGGATGACTTGTGACGCCGCACCGCGATCCGAGGCGCGGCACTCAACCGGACCGGTCGGCGGTCGGGCCGCGCGACGGACCCTGGTTCTGATCTTGGCCTTCGACCAGCTGATTGGCAGTCACCAGATAGTGGCGCTCCAGCGCGGAGGCTGCGGCATCCGCGTCGCGCGCGACCGCCGCGCGCACGATCTCGGCATGCTCGACCTTGACGTCGCGGCGCAGATCGCTGCGTTCGGTCTCGTAGGCGGCCGCCACCGAACGATAGCGGATCGTCTGGTCGAACAGGAGATCGTGGAACCGCATCAGCCATTCGGATCCGCAGGCTGCGATCAGCGTGCGATGGAAGACGCGATGCAGCCGCTGCCATTCGTCGCGCACATTGGCCGCGCTTTCGCTGTCGCGGATCGGGGTGTTCGCGAGCCGGTGATGCACGGCGAGCACTTCGGCTTCCCAGTCGAGATCGCCGAGCCGGATGGCTTCGCGCAGCGCGTGGACGTCGATCAGAATGCGCGTGCGCGTGATGTCCATCAGCGCGGCCGGCGACACCGACGCGGTGCGGAATCCGCGCTGCTCGTTGAACTCGACGAGGCCCTCGGTGATCAGGCGCGACAGCGCTTCGCGCACGGCTCCGGGACTGACGCCGTAGTGCTTGGCCAACGGCATGATCGGCAGCTTGGCGCCGGGGAGATACATGCCGGCGACCAGGTCGCGCTGGAGCGCATTGGCGACACTTGCCGTCAGGCTGCGGAAATTTGTCGGTTGGCCGAGCGGTTGCGCCTTGCCGTCGTCAGCGGTGTCCGACGCGTTCATCGTGACGTCCTTTGCCTTCCGAGGCACGGGTCGTTCGCGCCCGGGCTGATTTCTCACAGCATCGCCGGGTAGGCGCCACCGTCAAGGTGCACGTTGAGGCCCGTGATGTAGCCGGCAAAGTCGCTGCATAGAAACGCGCAGGTCGCTCCGAATTCGCGCGGCTGCCCCAGCCGTCCGGCCGGGATCGAGGCCACCTGACGCGCGCGCGCCTGCTCGTAAGTTATTCCGTGGGCTTTCATTTCGCGCTCGGCCATGAAGTGCTGGCGATCGGTGTCGATGCGTTCGGGCAACAGGTTGTTGATCGTGATGTTATACTTGGCGAGGTCGCGCGACAGCCCCTTCATCACGGCGGTGAGGCCGGCGCGCGCGCCCGACGAGAGCCCCATATGTGGGGCCGGCGTCGACACCATCGCCGAGGTGATGTTGATGATGCGCCCGAACCGGCGCTCCTTCATGGCAGGCACGACCGCGCGCGTCAGTGCAAGTGCCGCAACCATATTCGCCTGAAGCGCGTCAGCCCAGTCCTCCGGCTCGATCTCGAGAAAGCCCTTTGGCGCGGGCCCGGCATTGTTGTTGACGAGGATGTCCGGCTGCGGACATGCGGCCAGCAATTTCGCCCGGCCCTCCGCGGTCGTGACGTCGGCCTCAACGGCGATCACCGACACGGAGGCTTCCGCCTTCATCTCGTCGGCCGCGCGACGCAATCGATCGGCGTCGCGTCCGTTGATGACGACATCGACGCCCTCCCGGGCGAGTGCCTGCGCGCAGGCCTTACCAAGACCGCGACTCGACGCGCAGACGATGGCGGTCCGCGCCGCAATGCCGAGATCCATGAATCCTCCACGCGCGGTGGTCGCGCGACGCCTGCCCCAAAGTGTCGACTTTATTTAACAGCACCGCCTCACTGTCAGTCAATTTACGAAATGTTTTGTCCCTGAAAAAATATTTTCGTCGCTCCGAGTGGTCGAAATCCGACCTGCAGGCGAGCGTGAGACAAGCGCGACGGACGTCGCAACCTGAGCCACCCGCGGCGTTGGTCAATCACCTGAACTCCCGCTCGAGCTCCACCTCGATCAGGATCGGAGTTCCGCCCTTGAGCCCCTTCCCGATCAGATCGGTCGCGTCATGAACCGTCTTGGCGCGCTCTGCCGCGATGCCGAGCGAACGCGCAAGACCGACGAAATCGACCGCCGGGTCGTTCAGCTCCATGCCGACGTAAGTGTCGACCTGGGCGGCGTGGCCGCGTGACGCGAACAGGCGTTGCTTCAGGATGCGGTAGGACGTGTTGTTGAAGATGACGAACACGACGCCGACACGATAACGCGCCGCCGTCCAGAGCGCCTGGCAAGTGTACATCGCGCTGCCGTCGCCGACGAGGGCGATGACGGGCCGGTCGGGCAACGCGACCTTCACGCCGATCGCGGCGGGCAATCCCCAACCGATCCCCCCGCCGCGCAGGCCAAAGAAGCTCTGCGGGTCATCGCTCTTCACGAGCTGGCGCAGGCCCCCGCTCGATGACACCGATTCGTCGATCACGACCGCGTCCTTCGGCAGCATCTCGCCGATCGCGTTGATCAGCGCGAGCGGATGAACCGGGGTCTGCCCGGCGAGCGACCGCGCCTTGGCTTTGAGCTTCTCAAGTTCGGCGAGCGTCGCTTCGCTCGCGGCCGTGAAACGGGCGCGCGCGTCGCCACGGGCCCCGCTCGACATGCGCTCGCGCACGGCAGCGCTCAGCTCGGGCAGCGTCCCCTTCGGATCGCCCAACATCGCGACCGCAGCGGGATAGTTCTTACCGAGCTCCCATGGGTCGATGTCGAGATGGATGATCTTCAGGCCGGGCGGAACCGGCGCCACGTCGGACGGCAGCGAGAGCGCGAACAGGTCGGCGCCGACCGACAGCATCACGTCGTACTGATCGAGAATCTTGCGGATCGCCGGCTGCATGCGGCCCATCGCGCCGCGGAACAGCGGATGCGAGGATGGAAACGACGCCGTGTTGGGGATCAGCTCGGCATAGACCGGCGCGCCGATCAGTTCGGCGAGCTCGACCAGTTCGGCGTGCGCGCGGCTCTGCGCCACCGCGTCGCCCGCCATGATCAGCGGACGCTTTGCTTCCGCGAGTAGCTGCGCCGCCACTTCGATCGCGGCGCGGTCGGCGCGCACGCGTGGCGCGACACGCGTCGGCGCCATCAGGTCGAGATCGGCCTCGTTCTTGAGGATGTCACCCGGCAACGACAGGAAAACCGGGCCGGTCGGCGGCGCCATCGCGGTCTTGCAGGCGCGATGCACCAAGAGAGGCAAATCCTGCAGCCGATGGACTTCATGCGACCACTTCACCAACGGCCGCGCGATCGGCGGCAGGTCGGCGTAGAGGATGGGCTCGGTCTGGTTGAAGTCCTGATCGTGTTGGCCGGCCGTCACGAGGATCGGCGAACCTGCCTTCTGGGCGTCGTAGAGCATGCCCATCGCATTGCCGAGACCCGGCGTGACGTGGAGGTTCGCGACCGCGAGCTTGCCGGAGGCCTGGGCGTATCCGTCGGCCATCGCCATCACGGCCGCCTCCTGCAGGCCGAGCACGTAGCGCATCTCATTGTCGACGGCGAGCGCGTCCATCAATGGCAGCTCGGTGGTGCCGGGATTGCCGAACATCACCTCGACGCCTTCCTGCTTGAGGATTTCAAGGAACGCGCGTTTTCCGGATATGACGGGCAAGATTTCCTCCAGCGTTTTTGGGATGTGCCGGCGTGCTATTTACGCAGCAGGTATTTGTGCTCGCCGGTCAGCACCAGCTCGCTCTTCTGGTTATGGATGGTCGCGCCCATCACCACAATGCCAGTCGTGCGCTGCGGGATCAGGCCCGTGATCGTCAGCGTGGGATAGAGGGTGTCGCCGACATAGACGCCCTTGAGGAATTTCGACGACTGCTCGATGAAGCCGATCAGCCTGTCGCCGATCATGTGCGGGAAGCTGCCGGCACCGACCGCCGAGAAGGCGAGGACTTGGAAGCCATGTGCCAGCAGCCCGCGATGGCCGTGGTCGCGGCAGAACTCCACGTCGTAGTGGATCGGATGGTTGTCCCCCGAGACGACCTGGAACGCCGCGAAGTGCGCCTCGGTCACGGTGCGGCTTGGATTGCGGTAGACCTCGCCGACCTTGAGATCGGCGAAGGAGCGCCGCTCGGTGACGTTATGCGCCTTGGGATCGAACTCCGACACGTCACCTCCCCTTGTCCTTTTCCAACAGTTTATCTTGCGTGTCCGCGCGCGGCGAGTAGCGTTCGAGCCTTCGGCCATGCGTCAGCGGAGACCTCGCCATGCATCCCGTGCTGCGGCTTTACGAAGACATTCTGTCGGATAGCGGCGCGCTGACGCTGGCCGCCGCACCGCGCATGATCTTCGTGGCGCATGGGTCGGTGACCATCGAGGACCGTACCTTTGGCGACAACGAAGCCTGGTACGGCGAAAGCGCCGTCACCGTCACGCCTGGCAAGACCGGCGTGACCTGCTGGCGTTGGGAGATCGGTGAACGATCGGCGGACATGAGCCCCGGCGCCTCATCGCAGGAAAAGCTCGCCGCTCTGCTCGATCCACCCGAAGGCGATCTCCTGTGGCGCGGCGACAGCGTTGCATTTCCACCCGGAGGCGTCGCCTATCTGCACCGTCACCAGGGCCCGGGCATCCGCTGCGTCGCGGAGGGTGCGATCCGGGTCGACACCAAGGGCCACTCCACCTCCTATGGTCCGGGCGGCGCGTGGTTCGAAGCTGGACCCGATCCGGTCTTCGCGCAGGCGGCCGCCGACCGCGCGACGCGCTTCATCCGCGTGATGATCCTGCCGCGCGCACTGGTCGGCAAAAGCTCGATCCAGTACGCCAACGAAGACGACAAGACGAAGCCGAAGACGCAGCAGTACAAGGTCTACGTGGACGCGCCGCTGACGCGTTCGTGGTGACGATCGCTCACTTCCCCGGCCGATAGATGATGTCGAACAGGCCGGCGATGTCCTGCGGCGTTTTCGCCGACGGAATGTATTTGTAGTCGAGGGCGTCCTTGAGCGTGAGATCGAGGCCCTTGATCTCGCCGACCTGCAGCCCGTCCTTCGGATAGAACTCGTCCACCGCCTTCTTGGCGATCGGCAAGGTCAGCTTCATGTTCTGCGCGAAGATTTCGATCGCATGCGGGTTCTGGTAGGCCCAGTCGATCGCGCGCGCGTAAATGCGCATGAATTTCTCGATCGTGTCGCGCTTGGTCTTCAGCGCTTCGGTATTGGCGATGTTGACGCGGATCGTCTGGTTGGCGAGCTGAGGCACGTCGCCGGTGCGCGCGATGATCACGGTCTTGCCGTCGATCACGTTTTGCAAGCCGAACGGCGCGGCCGCCCAGCCGACGTCGATCTGTCCGGTCATCACCTGCGTCAGGGTGGCGGGGGCGCCGCCGGCTGCGAGCGTCTTGGCGTTGACACCCGCCTGCCGCAAAAGCCCCAGCAGGATCAGGTTCGACGACGAGCCGGGCGAGGAAAATGCAACCGTCTTGCCTTCGGCATCCTTCAAACTCTTGATGCCGCTCTCGGCGCGCGCATACCAGTAGAGCTCACCCGCGCCGGTCATCTGCGCCGAGATGACGCGCACCGGAGCGCCTTTCACGTAGGCGCCGATCACGCCGAGCAGACCGTTCGAGAGACCGACATCGGCGCTGCCCGACAGCACTGTCGTCAGCGTCGCGGCGCCGCCGTCGGTGTAGAAGGCCTCGACCTCCAGCCCCGCCTCCTTGAAGAAGCCCGCGGCCTCGGCGAACTCCACGAACGAAGAATCCCAGAAGCCGCGCTGAGAGATCGCGACCTTCAGCGACTCGGCTTGGGCCGCCGTGATCGCGACAATCGTTGCAACGACAGCAATCAGTGCCCTGCGCATTGCTCCCTCCCAACCGTCATGGCCGGGCTTGTCCCGGCCATCCCGCTTATGCGGGCACCGTTCTTGCGTCCCAATCGAGATGGCCGGGACAAGCCCGACCATGACGAATGGGACTACGCCACCTTTGCGAGCTTGCTTCCCAGCTCCAGCCCGAACACCCGCGCCGCATTGCCGCCGAGGATGTTCCGCTTGGCGGTCTCGCTCAGGAACGGCAGGTCGTAGATCGTGCTTGGCAGATCGAAGTCCCAGTGCGGATAGTCGGATGAATAGAGAAGCTGCGTTTCCGCCTTGATCATCCGGAAGGTCGTCTCCAGCGCGCCCATGTCGGTCACCTCCATCGGCTGCGAGGTGAAATACATGTCGCGGATGTAGTCGCCCGGCAGCTTCTTGAGTGCCGGCGCCTCGGACGAGCGCATCATGTATTCGTTGTCGAGCCGCTGGATCATGAAGGGGAGCCAGGCGAGCCCGCTCTCGATCCAGATCACCTTGAGCTTCGGGAAGCGTTCCGGCAGGCCGTTGATGATCCAATTGGTCATGTGGACCATGTTGTGGAACACGAAGCCGAGCGCGTGGACCGAGATGAAGCGGTTCATCATCGCCATCGACTGCTCGTTCCAATCATAGGCCGCGTGGAACGCGAGCGGCAGGCCGCGCTCTTCCAACAACGCATAGGTGCGCATGTAGTCGTTGTGATGCACCGGACGGTAACGCGCCGCCGTCACCATGAAGCCGACCACGCCCGGCTTGCCGGCGAACTCCTGCACCATGCGGAACGAGGCGGCCGGATCGTTGAACGGCAGATAGAGCATCGAGCGGATGCGCGGCTCGGTGCTCAGCACGCGCTCCACCAGCCAGCGATTATAGGCGCGCGCGAACGCCACCTCCATCTCGACCTGCGGATGGAGCCCGAGCTGCAGCATCGGCGAAGGAAAGATCACGGCGACGTCGGTGCCCATCGCATCCATCCAGCGCCGCGTCAGCGTGATGTCGCGGTGCTCGTCGCCGCCGACCTTCTCGAGCTTGCGCACCGAATAACGCAGCACGCGCCCGCCGATGTCCTGGTAGCCGATGCCGCCGGGCAGCACGCCGGTGCCCTTGGAGCCGCCGCTCTGCGTCGCGCTCATGGCAAGCTGCTGCAGCACCGGGTCATCCATGTATTCGAGAATCTGGCCGAGCGACTCCAGCTCGTAATGATGCGAGTCGACATCGACGATCGGGAACTTGTCGTAGCCGCGCTCGCGCGCTTGGCTTGCCGCGTGCGCGAGCAGCTTGGTGGTGTCGAATTCCTCGATCGCCATCTTGCGGAAGTCGCTCAGCGGAATGTCGACCATGGTCTACTGCCTTCGATTTTGTTTGCGCATGATCTTATCCGAAAACCGGTTTCCACTTTTCGGGATCATGCGCGGCCCGACCAAGCCTGCCACATGCCGAGCTCGAACAGTTGCACATTGACGGCCTTCAGGATCGCGGTGGTCGCGACGACGGCGTCCGTCGCGGTAATTTGCGCACCCTCGGGAAACGCCGCGAGCGGCTCGTCGCGCACTGCGGCGCGCTCGGCATAGAGCCGCACCGCGCGCGCGAGCAGTGCCTGGATTTCGCCGTCGCTGATCGCGTCAGGCGACGACATAGATGTCCTCCCCACGCCGCACCACCTGATAGGCCTTCAGTCGCAGCCGCCGATCGGCGGCGCATTCGCCGGTCTTCAGGTCGTATTCGTAGCCGTGCCATGGGCAGACGAAGTGCACCTCGTCGGAAAATTTCTGCCCATGCCAGGTTCGGTCGGGACCAAGCACATCCTCGACCTTGTGCATGATGATACCCTCGCAGGCTGGCCCACCCTGATGCACGCACAGATTCTGATAGGCGTAGAACGCGCCCTGCCAGCAGAATACGCCGATCTCGAGCCCGTCATGCTCGACGATGCGGCGTTCGCCGTCCGGCAGCTCGGATAGCTTCGCGACAAAGACTTCCGGCATTTGTGCTTCCCTGAACCTCAGTCTAGCGCAAAACCGCCCGCGGGGGAGGAGGAGGCTGGTTCGATGCTTTCTCGCGCTTGTCCAGTAGCGTGCCGAGAATGCCCTTGGGCATGTAGATGATGAACAGGATCAAGAGCAGCCCATAAATCAAGGTGTCGAGCGCAAGCGCGGCCGAGCCGAACAGGGCCTGCAGCATCGGCGAGCCTTGCACCGTCACGCGCAGCACCTCGGACAGGACTTGCGTGAATACCGCGCCGACCGTGGGTCCGAGCATCACCCACAACCCGCCCGCGATACACGCGAACACGATGTTGAGCGAAACCCCGAGACCCGCAATGGTGTCCGGCACGATATACATCTGATACTGAGCATAGATCGCGCCGCCAAGCGCGCACATGGCCGCCGAGATCGCCGTAATCTTCAGCTTCTCGCGCGTCACATTGATGCCGACCGAGGCCGCGGCCTCCTCGTCCTGGCCCGCGGCATCGAGCGCGTAGCGGTCCATGCTGCGATCGACGCGCCACCAGACATAGAGCCCGACCAGCCAGAGCGCGAGCGCGATGTAATAGGAGAGCACGCGATCCGGCTCGAACTGCATCGCGTACAGCGAGAGCCCGTCGCCATAGCGCCGCGGCTGCGTGCCGAGCGATCCGCCGGTGTAGTCGCGCAAGCCCACGATGCACAGCCGGACGAATTCGGTGAGTGCGAGTGTCAGCAGCGCGAAGTAGTGCCCCGTGATGCGCATGTGGAAGCACGGATACCCGACCAGAAGCGCGACGATGACCGCGATCAGAATCGCTGCCGGAATGCCGAGCCACGGCGTCAGCCCCGCATAGTTCCACAGCAGCACGGTCACATAGGCGCCGATGCCGGTGAATGCGCCGTGGCCGAGCGAGGTGAGGCCGAAGCGGCCCATCAGCGACCAGCCGGTATAGATGAAGGACCAGATCAGGATCTGGATCAGCAGATGCAGGTAATATTTCTCCGAGCCGCCGAAGAGCTGATGCACGACGAACGGCAGCGCGATCAGGACCGGTAGACCGATCACGGCCGTACGAGACATTCGCATCATGATCGGCCCCCGAACAGGCCCTGCGGACGGATGAAGATCACCACCATGAAGAACAGGAAGGCGATGGCGTAACCCCATTCGGTGGCAAAGCACGAGCCGCCGACCGCGATGAACTCGCTGATGATGAACGCCGCGATAAAACCGCCGATCAGGCTGCCGAGCCCGCCAAGCACGCAGATCATGAAGATCAGGGGACCGAACTGCAGCCCGATCTGCGGATAGATGTCGTACTGCAGGACCATCAACGCCGCCGCCAGGCCCGCAAGCCCGCCGCCGATCGCCGACGTGATGAGATAGATGCGGCGCTGATCGACGCCCATTAGCGGCATGATCTGGCGATCCTGCGCGATCGCGCGGATCGCGATGCCGACGTAGGTGCGCGAGAGAAACAGCCACAGCACCAGCATCGCGGCGAGCGCGACGCCGAACGTGATGATGCGCGAATAGGAGAACGACATGTCGGCGAATGTGAAGGAGCCGAAGCGGATGCCGAGATTGCGGAAGTCGATGCCGAACGCCATCGTGGCGGCGGCCTGAAGAACGAAAAGGACACCACCCGTGACGAGGAGCTGGTTGATCGGCGCGGAGTCGAGCACGGGCCGGATCACGAGCTGATGCAGGATCGCGCCCGCGAGCGCGACCAGCAGGACGCCGAACAGCGCCGCGACGATCAGCGGCGCACCGGCCTTATGGACGTAGAAGATGCCGTACATGCCGATCATCACAAGCTCGGCGTAGCAGATCCACACGACGTCGATGACGCCGAAGATGAGATTGAGGCCAAGTGCCAGCAGCGCCAGCAGGCCGGCGAGCAACAGGCCGTTGAGGACCGCCTCGAGGAAGAAGATGTCGAGCTGGCAGTCCATCAAACCCCCATATACGCCTTGCGGATCTCGTCGCTCGCCGAGAGTTCCGCGGCCGCGCCACTCGCCTTGATGCGTCCGACTTCGAGCAGGTAGGCGCGGTCCGCAATCTTGAGCACCTGGCGCACGTTCTGCTCCACGATCAGCACCGTGTAGCCCTCGCGGCGGATACGGCGCACGAGATCGAACACCTGCGCGACGATGACAGGCGCGAGCCCCATGGAAGGCTCGTCGAGCAGGACGAGCTTCGGCCCGCTCATCAGCGCGCGCGCGATCGCGCACATCTGCTGCTCGCCGCCGGACAGCGTCCCGGCAAGCTGCGCATGGCGTTCCTTCAGCCGGGGAAAGAGCTCGTAGACGAACGCGAGCCGCTCTTCGAACTTCTTGCGCGCCGGCGGGATGAACGCCCCGATCTTGAGATTGCTCTCCACCGACAGGCGCGGAAACAGGCGTCTGCCTTCCGGCACATGCGCGATGCCGGTCTCGATGATCTTGTGCGGCGGCGTGTCTCGCAGCGAAACGCCGTCCATCGTCATTGCGCCGGCGGAAGCCGGCAGCAGCCCGGAGATGACGCGCAGGAGCGTCGTCTTGCCGGCGCCGTTCGAGCCGATCACGGCGATCACCTCGCCGGCCTTCACCGACATCGAAATCTTAAACAGCGCCTGGAAGGCGCCATAGCCGGCATCGATGTCGGTCAGTTCCAACATCAGGTCACCGCCTCGGTGCCCAGATAGACCTCCACCACGCGCGCGTTCGCCTGCGCCGCCTTCGGGACGCCTGCGAAGATCACCTCGCCATGATCGAGCACCACGACGCGATCGACCACGCGCATCAGCACGCCCATGATGTGTTCGACCCAGACGATCGTGATGCCTTTCTCGCGACGGATGCGGTTGAGCATGTCGGCGGCCTGCTCCATTTCGGCGTGATCAAGGCCGTTGAGACTCTCGTCCGCGAGCAGCAGGCGCGGCTGCGTCGCGAGTGCGCGGGCAAGTTCCAGTTTCTTAAGCGCCGCCGCGCCGAGCCCGTCGGTGGTGGTCCGCGCATCGGTCGGCAGGCCCACGAGTGCGAGAGCCTCCTCGGCGAAGCGCCAACAATTGGCGCGCGTCGCGCCGCGGTCCTGGCCGAAATAAGCCGACAGCGCGACGTTCTCCAGCAGCGTCAAGTTACGGAACGGCCGTGGGATCTGGAAGGTGCGGCCGATGCCCTTGTGGCACACGCTGGTCGCCGGCAGCCCCGCGATCTCGGCATCCTCGAACAAGACGCTGCCGGCGCTGGGCGCGTAGAGTCCCGCGATGCAGTTGAATGTCGTGCTCTTGCCCGACCCGTTCGGGCCGATCAGCCCGAGGATTTCACCTTCCTCGACCGCGAAGGAAACATCATTGACGGCCCGCAACGCTCCGAACCGCTTCGACAGGCCGGAGACATTGAGCAGAGGCATGGACGCACGCACTCGATCGTTTGCTTCATCCCTCCCCGCTTCGCGGGGAGGGATTACTTCGCGTAGGCATGTCCCTTCGGCAGCGGCACAACCGGATCGGCGGTCTTGATCGCGGTCGGCCACACCACCTTGGTCTCGCCGTTCACGAACTGCATGACCACCGGCGACGAGCGCTCGTTCTGTCCCGCCATCAGCGTGCCGGGTCCGAAGAATTTCACGCCATAGCCCTGAATGGTACCGCCGATCGGGATATCGGTGTCGAGCGCCGCCTTGCGCAGCGCCTCCGGATCATAGCCGCCATACTTCTTGATCGCGCGCGGCAGCACGTCGGTGAGGAAGATCCAGTTGTTGTTAAAGCCCATCGACACGTGCGGCGGTACTTCGTTGGCGCCAGTCTCGGCCTTGTAGCGCTTGACCATCTCGGCGGTGAGATCGCCGAGGCCGGGCTTGAGCGTCTTGGCGTCGAGCAGTTGCGCCGGCACGGGATCGACGTCGAGCAGATAGTTCACGTCGTCCTTGAAGGTCTCGTACAGCTTGTCGATCTGGCTGTAGCCGGCGCCGTGGCCGATCAGTGCCTGGAATTTCAGGCCCGCTTCCTTGGCTTGGCGCAGGAACAGCGTGATGTCGGGATTGTACCCCGTGTGCAGGATGACGTCGGGCTGCGCGCGGCGCAGCTTGCTCACCATGGCGGACAAATCACTCGTGGTCGCCGAATAGGCTTCCTTGTGCACGATCTGCATGCCGAGTTCTTTGCAACGCGTCTCGTTCGCCGTTGCGACGCCCACTCCGTACGGCCCATCTTCGTGGATGATCGCGACCTTGATGTCCTTCACGTCCTTGCCGAATTTCTTGGCGTTCTCGGCGATGAAGGAGCATGAAGCGTCGCCGTACTGATCCGAATGGATTGTCGGGCGGAAGACGTATTGCAGGTTCTTGCCCTTGAGCACGGCAGACGAGACGCAAACCGGCATCCAGAAAAACTTCTTGGCGGCGTCGACTTTCGCGGCCAACGGCACGCACTGCGCGCTCGAATAGACGCCTGTGATAAGATCGACCTTCTGCTCATTGAGCAGACGTTCGGCCTCGTTGATCGCCACGTCGATCTTCGACTGCGCATCAGCGCTTATCATCACGATCTTGTGGCCCTCGATGCCTCCGCGCTCGTTGATGATGTCGATCACGATCTTGGTGCCGATCGCGGCGGCTTTCGAGCCGCCGGCCGCGAATGGACCGGTCAGGTCGTAGATTGCTCCGATCTTGATATCCTGGGCGGCCGCCACGGCGCTGAACGCGAGTCCAGCGAACGCACCAAGACTTAATTTCGCGATGACGCGATGCATCAATTCCTCCCCTGACGCGGCCGTTCGACCGATTTCTTTTTTTCAAGTGTGCGGAGCGTGGCCCGGACTTGTCAATGGGATGGCTTTGCCGCAGCGTGCCTCGATTTCGTGCAAAGCACGAGGTTGATAAGTGGACGTGGCATGACGACAACCATCTTCGCGGCTGGTGGCTATCGCTACATCCCGGCTGGCTTCCAGTATTCGGCTGGCGTCGCGGCGGAGCCGGGCTTCGAGATCCGGCGCGTCCGCTTCCACGCACCGATCCCGCTGGCGCAGGGCTTCGCGCGCATCGAAGACATCATCCACGCCGGCGGCCGGCCGCTGACGTCATTTTGCGCCTGCGAGCTGCGCTCGCCCGCACCGTTCACCGAAGACGGATTCCGCGCCTTCAACGAGATCTATGCCGGGACGTTGCGCCGCTGGGGCCTGTTCGACGGCGGCGTCAACCCTGTCGCACGCAGCAATGTCTGCCCCGAAATCGATCCGCCGTCCGAGCCTTCCTTCCACGCGTTCTGCTTCACGGTCGCGGCGCAATCGTCCGCCCCGACCTTCGTGGTCGCGGGCAGCGCCGAAGCCCTTGAGGGCAAGGCGAACTATCGCGAGCACACGGTGCGGCGCGGCGAAACGTCACCCGACGCGATGCGCGAAAAGGCGATCTATGTGCTCGGCGAGATGGAGCGGCGGCTGACCCTGCTCGGCTTTGGTTGGGCCGACACCACGGCGACCCAGGTTTACACCGTGCACGACCTGCATCCATTTCTCGCCGACGAAATCGTGCGCCGCGGCGCGGCGCATGCCGGCCTCGCGTGGCACTTCGCCCGCCCGCCGGTGCGCGACCTCGAATATGAGATGGACTGCCGCGGCATCGCGACAGAACGCGTCGTATAACGTCAGGCGTGCTTGGCGCCGCCATTCGCCTTTTGGATCGTCTCCCACACGCGGCTCGGTGTCGCCGGCATGTCGATGCGGTCGATGCCCAGCGGCTTGAGCGCGTCGATGATCGCATTGATGACGACCGGCGGCGCACCGATCGTGCCGGACTCGCCGATCCCCTTCACGCCGATCGGGTTGGTCAGGCACGGCACCTCTTCGAGCGCGATCTCGAAATGAGGCAGCATGTCGGCGCGCGGCATCGCGTAGTCCATGAAGCTGCCGGTGACGAGCTGCGCGGACTCGCGGTCGTACACGGCATGCTCGTACAGCGCCTGCCCGATGCCCTGCGCCACGCCGCCATGCTGCTGGCCGTTGACGATCATCGGGTTCAGGACCTGGCCGAGATCGTCGACCATCACGTAGCGGTCGACCTTCACCTCGCCGGTCTCCGGATCGATCTCGACCTCGACCGCGTGCGCACCGTTCGGATGGCTCGGAGGCTCGGGCGAGTAGCTGCCCGTACCCTCCAGACCGATCCCGAATTTCGTCATCGGACCCATCGGCGCAAAGGACGCCTTGGCGACTTCGGTCAGCGGAATCGCCTTGTCGGTGCCGGCGACCTTGAAACTCCCGTCCTTGAACTCGATGTCGCCCGCGTCCGCCTCCATCATGGCGGCGGCCATCGGCTTCGCCTTCGCGATGATCGCGTCGGCGGCGTATTTGAGCGAGCTGCCGCCCACCACCGCGCTGCGCGCGCCGTACGTGCCGCGGCCGAACTGCACCTGCGCGGTGTCGCCCTGAACGTAGCGGATGCTTTCGAACGGCACGCCGAGGAATTCATGCACGAGCTGCGCGAAGACCGTCGCGTGGCCCTGACCGTGCGAATGCGTGCCGCCGAAGACCGTGACCGTGCCGCCCGGATCGAAGCGGATGTCCATCCGGTCGTTGAAGATGCCGCCGAACTCGATGTAGTAGCAGACCGAGCGGCCGCGCAGTTTGCCGTTTTTCTCCGACGTCTTGCGGCGTTTTTCGTAGCCCTTCCAGTCGACCATCTCGACGCACTTGTCCAAGAGACGGACGAACTCGCCCGAATCGTAGGTGTAGAACGTCGGCGTGTTGTAGGGAAACTTGTCCGGCGCAATGAGATTGACGCGGCGGATCTCCGCCGGGTCCATTCCGATCTCATTCGCCGCATGCTCGATCATGCGCTCCGTGAAGTACGCGGCCTCGGGGCGTCCCGCGCCGCGATAGGGTCCGGCCTGCGGCGTGTTGGTGAACATGCCTTTGCACATGATGTGCATGGTCTGCACGTCGTAGGCCTCGGGAATGAAGCGCAGCGAGAACAGGCCGGATACCATGCCGGGGCCGACGAAATAAGCGCCGACCTGGAACAGCGACTGCGAACGGATCGCAAGGATCTTTCCCTTCTCGTCGAGCGCGAGCTCGCCATAACTCACGAGATCGCGGCCCGTGTGATCGGTCATCATGCTTTCGGAGCGCGTCGCGACCCATTTCACCGGCCGATGCAGCTTGCGCGAAGCCCAGAGCACGAGCACATCGTCCGGAAACACGCTGCCTTTGAGCCCAAACCCACCGCCGACATCCGGCGCGACCACGCGCAACTGGTTCTCGGCGATATGCAGGATGTGCGCGACCTCCATCCGCACGCCGTGCGGATTCTGCGATGCGGTGTAAAGCGTGTAGCTGTCCTCGGTCGCATTATAGTCGCCAATCGCGGTACGCGGCTCCATCGAGACGGGCGTCAGGCGATTGTTCTCCATGCGTAGCTTGGCGACGTGCTTCGCCTTGGCGAACGCCGCGTCGGTCGCCGCCTGGTCACCGAACATCAGCATGAAGGCGACATTGCCGTTCGGATTGTCGTCCCACACCTTCGGCGCGCCATCCTTGGCGGCGTCCTCGACCAGCGCGACCGCCGGCAGCTCCTCGTAATGGACCTCCACCAGTTCGGCGGCATCGCGCGCCTGCGCTTCCGTCTCCGCCACGACGAACGCCACGCGATCGCCGACGAAGCGCACCTTGTCGGACTGCAGCACGTGCTGATGGACGCGGTGGCCCTTCGGCGCACCGAGGTCCTCCGGCATCATGCCGGCCGTAAACGCGCCGAGCTTGTCGTGCGCGGCATCTTTCCCGGTCAACACCGCGAGGACGCCGGGTGCCGCCTTCGCCTTCGAGACGTCGATCGTCTTGACGCGCGCATGCGCGTGCGGCGAGAGCACGTTCACCCCGTGGCACATGCCGGGCAAGGTTATGTCGTCGACGTAGCGCCCCGCCCCGGTGAGAAACCGCCGGTCCTCGACGCGCCGCACTGCTTGCCCGATTCCGAACTTGGCCATTTTCGGTCCTCTTGGTGGGATCGATGATTGACGTCCTGGGCGAGACGATATGTTGGCGATGCGCGCAGAGCAAATGCCGCGGCGTAATGTCACTCGGCCGCCTTCACCGGCGTGTAGCCATACAAATCCCGTGCCGTTTCATCCGACACCAGCCCATCGGCGAGATCGCGCGCCACGCGCTCGGCGGCGCGTTCCGTCGCGGCGCCGATGCCGCCGCCGCCCGGCGTCAGCACGACGAGCCGATCGCCGGGGGGCACTTCCTGGAAACCCTTGCCGCGCATCTTCTTGCCCGACTTGAGCCCGATATAGCCCGCGGCGCCGTCCGCCCCGCCGTCGCGTCCGCGCGCCGGATGCTCGATGCGGTCGAACGCCGCCAAGATGTCCCACGGTCGCCCGACGCCGCTCTCGATCTCGATGACCTGGCCGAGCCCGCCGCGCGTGCGGCCGGCGCCGCCGCTGCCCGGCCGCAGCTCCTTCTTCCAGAAGATGAGCGGTGTCTGGCTCTCGGCGATCTCGACCGGCGTGCCGCGCACGCCGCTCGGATAGGCGGTCGCCGAAAGTCCGTCCTTGTCGGGCCGCGCGCCGGTGCCGCCATTGCTGGTCACCGACATCATGAACCCGTAATTGCCGCCCGCGCCCGATTGCGTTTCGCCGCGTACGTTCAGGTTCCACAGGCACGACGTGCCTTCCGCCGGCACGCGGTCCGGGATGATCTGGCGCAGGCAGCCGAACACCACGTCGGGCAGCATCTGCCCGATCACATGGCGGATGCAGACCGGTGCCGGCTTCGGCGCGTTGAGGATCGCGCCCTTCGGCGCCGACACGGTGAGCGGCCCGAGCGATCCGGCATTGTTTGGGATCGCGCTCGCGACCACGCAGCCGAGCCCGAACACCGTATAGGCGGTCGTGTAGGCCATCGGCACGTTGATGCCGTAGCGCGATTGCGGCGAGGTGCCGGTGTAGTCGACATGGATGCCGTTACCCGACACCGTGAGCGCGGCCGCAAGCGTCACCGCATGGTCGTAGCCGTCGACCGTCATCTCGCTATGCCACGTGCCGCGCGGCAGCTTGCCGATCTCGGCCATCACGGCCTCCCGCGAGCGCGCGCAGATGTGCTCGGCGAGCACGTCGAGCGTAGAGATGCCGAACTCGTCCATCATCTCAATGAGGCGTTTGACGCCAACATCGTTGCAGGCGGCGAGCGAATAGGTATCGCCCTCGGTGTCGATCGGCAGCCGCGTGTTGGCGCGGATCATCGCCATCAGGGTCTCGTTCACCACGCCCTGATCGATCAGCTTGAGCATCGGGATGTAGAGCCCTTCCATGAACACGTCGGTCGCGTCCGGCCCGAAGCCGATGCCGCCGATGTCCATGAGATGGCTGGTGCAGGAGAACAGCGCGACGAGCTGGCCGTTCTTGAAGGCGGGCGTCGTGATGACGAAGTCGTTGAGATGGCCGGTGCCCATCCAGGGATCGTTGGTGATGTAGGCGTCGCCGGGCTTCATCGTGTCGAGCGGGAAATGGCGGATGAAGTGCTTCACCGACTCGGCCATCGAATTGACGTGGCCCGGCGTGCCAGTCACCGCCTGCGCCAGCATGCGGCCGTGCCGGTCGAACACGCCGGCCGAGAGATCGCCACATTCGCGCACGATCGGCGAGAACGCCGTGCGCATCAGCACCTGTGCCTGCTCCTCCACGACCGCGATCAGGCGGTTCCACATGATCTGCAGGTCGATGAGATGGGTGGCGTGGGTCATGACACATTCTCCCATGTCATCCCGGAAGCCGCGAAGCGGCTATCCGGGACCCATGTCTCAACACATTCGGTCGCCGAAAGATGGATCCCGGCTCTCGCTTCGCTCGGCCGGGATGACATCATGAGATCGCCCTCCGCTCCATCACGATACACCCGGCCGCGTCGATGCGCGCATCGAAAGTCGCGGTCACGAAGGTCGAGGTCTCGTCCTCGGCGATGATCGCGGGGCCTACCACGCGCGCGCCGGGCTCCATGCGCTCGCGCCGATAGAGCGGCACATCGATGCGCGCGTTGGCGCGGCCGTCGAAGAACGCGCGTGTGCCGTCCGCCGAGGGAGGACGGCGGGCGGCCACGGGCGGCGCCGGCTGCGGCCGCTGCGCCTTGGTCGACACCAGCACCGACCAGCTCAGCGCCTCGATCGCGGCACCCGGGATCGGTCGCCGGAACAGAACCGAGTATTCCCGTTCAAACGTCTCGCGTAGCGCCGTCGCGTCATCCGCCGTCAGATCGCGCAGCGGCAGCGGCACCGTGATCTCGTGCCCCTGCCCGACATAGCGCATGTAAGCGAGGCGGCGCTCCGTCGTCGGCGCACCGCGCGCGCCCGGCTCGACCAGCGCACGCGCGTCGCGCGACATCGCGGCGAGCAGCGCGGACGCGCCCGCGGCGTCGAAGTTGTCGAGACGCATGTGGCGGCTCTTCACCAGCTCGTAGGAAATCGGCGCGGCCAGGAAGCCGACCGCCGAACCGACCCCCGCATTAGGCGGCACGATCACGCGGGAGAGCCCGAGCTTCTCGGCGACGCGCGCGGCGTGCAAAGGCGCTGCGCCGCCGAACGCGATCAACGCATGGTCGCCGACCACTTCGCCGCGCTCGACCGCGTGCACACGCGCGGCGCTCGCCATGTTCTCGCACACCATCTCGTGAACCGCGTAGGCGGCGGTCTCCGGCCCAAGCCCGAGCGGATCGCCGACCGCGGCCACGAGCGCGGCGCGCGCCAGATCCGCGTTGAGCTGGATCGTCCCGCCCGCGAATGCCGCCGGATCGATCATGCCGAGCGCGACGTCGGCGTCGGTCACGGTCGGCCTTAAGCCGCCGCGCCGGTAGCAGGCCGGGCCCGGCTCGGAGCCCGCGCTCTCCGGACCGACGGTGACGCGCTTCAACGCATCGACGTGCGCGATCGAGCCGCCGCCCGCCCCGATCTCGACCATCTCGATGACCGGAATGCGCACCGGCAGGCCTGAACCTTTGAGAAAGCGCGCCGCGCGGTCGACCTCGTAGACGCGCGCCGAATTCGGCTCGAAATTCTCGATCAGGCAGATTTTCGCCGTGGTACCGCCCATGTCGAAGGACAGCACCTTCCGTTCGTCGGCACGCGCCGCGACCTGCGTGGCGAAGATCGCGCCGCCCGCGGGACCGGATTCGACGAGGCGGATCGGAAAGCGCCGCGCCGTATCGATCGAGGTGAGCCCGCCGCCCGAGGTGACCAGATAGATCGCGCCGCGGAATTGCTCGACGCGTAGCGCCTCGTCCATGCGGGCGAGATAGCCGTCGATCAACGGCTGCACGAAGGCGTTCGCGACGGCCGTCGAGGTGCGCTCGTATTCGCGGATCTCCGGGCAGACCTCGGAGGAGAGCGTGATGCTCAACCCCGGCAGCGCGTTTTTCAGGATCGCGGCCGTGCGCTGCTCATGCGCCGGGTTGACGTAGGAATGCATGAAGCAGATCGCGACGCTCTCGATCCCGTTGTCGCGCAGGAACGCGACCTGGCTCGCAACCGCCGCCTCGTCGAGCGCGAGCCGCACCGCGCCGTGCACGTCGACGCGCTCCGGCACGGTGACGCGCAGCGCGCGCGGAACCAGCGGCCGCGGCTTCTCGATCGAAAGATCGTACTGGTCGTAGCGGCTCTCGGTCGCGATATCGAGCGTGTCGCGGAAGCCGTCGGTCGCGATCAGCGCCGTGCGCGCGCCGCGCCGCTCGATGATCGCGTTGGTGGCTAGCGTCGTGCCGTGAATGAACACGTCGATGTCGGAGAAGTGCAGGCCCGCGTCGGCGAGCACGAGGCGCGCGCCTTCGAGCACGCCCTCCTCCGGCCGCCGCGTGGTGGTCAGCACCTTGCGGGTGAGCCGCGTCTCGCCGCGGTCGAGCACGATGTCCGTGAAGGTGCCGCCGATGTCGACCGCCATGCGGACGTCAGGACCCGTGGTCATTCAGTTGTTCCGCTCCAGCCGCGCGATCAGGAACTCGATCTCGGCGACCGCCTCCTTCGAGAGCTTGATGCCGGGCTTGCGCTGCGCGTCGCTGGCGATCGCGCCGCGGCGCTTGAGGATGTATTTGCGCACCGCGAGCCCCAGCATCCCCGGCTGCTGCTCATAGCGCAGCAGCGGCAGGTGGCGGTCGAACAGGTCATGCGCGGCCGCGCGGTCGCCCGCCTTGATGAGCTTGACCAGTTGCACCAGCATTTCGGGATACGCGTAGCCGGTGTTTGCACCATCCGCGCCGCGCTCCAGCTCATGCGGCAGGAACACGCCGCCATTGCCGCACAGGATCGCGACTTTGCGCATGCTGGCGTCCGCCATCATGGTCTTCAGCGCGCTGAGCTTTTCCAGGCCGGGCCATTCCTCGTGCTTGACCATCTTGCACGAGGGATTATCCGCGACGATGCGGGCGATCACCGACGGCGCCATGAACACGCCAGATGCGTAAGGATAGTCCTGCAGCACGAACGGCACGTCCGCGCCGATCGCCTCGGCGGCGTTGGCGTAATAGGTCACGATCTGGTCGTCGGTCTTGAGCGTGCCCGGCGGCGCGATCATCACGCCGCCGGCGCCGGCGTCCATCACGTCGCGCGCGAGCGCCCGCATCTGCGCGAAGCCCGGCGCGGAGGCGCCGACCACCACCGGCAGCCCGTTCACGCGCCGCACCACCTGTCGCGTCAAGGCGACGGCTTCGGCGTGGGTCAGCTTCGGCGCCTCGCCCATGATGCCGAGCACCGTGACGCCCGTAATGCCGCAGCCGACATAGAAGTCCATCAGCCGGTCGAGGCTTACCGTGTCGACCGCGCCGTCATCGGTGAACGGCGTCGCCGCGATGATGTAGACGCCGCCGGCGCTGGTATCGAGCAAAGGCATGGGGGCACA
This sequence comes from uncultured Hyphomicrobiales bacterium, assembly GCA_964479515.1. Classification (GTDB taxonomy): domain Bacteria; phylum Pseudomonadota; class Alphaproteobacteria; order Rhizobiales; family Xanthobacteraceae; genus PALSA-894. Next base: position 63,064 of record CAYZMR010000001.1, read on the forward strand.
TTAAAGACGTGGATGCCCGGGACAAGCCCGGGCATGACGATTGAGAGAGTCCACACAATCCCGCTATGCGTAGTGCGCAGCCTTTGGAGGCCTCCCATGCAACCCTTCGATCTCGTGATCCGCGGCGGCACGGTCGCGACCGCGACCGACACGATGAAGGCCGATGTCGGCATCCGTGGCGAGACGATCGCGGCGATCGGCGACGGCCTCGACAAGGGCAGACAAGAGATCGATGCGCGCGGCAGACTGGTGCTGCCCGGCGGCGTCGACAGCCACAGCCACATCGAGCAGCTTTCAGCTGCCGGCCTGATGAACGCCGACACGTTCCAGAGCGCCACCACGGCGGCGGCCTTCGGCGGCACAACCACGGTCATCTCATTCGCGGCGCAGCACGTCGGGATGAGCCTGAAGACCGTGGTCGAGGAGTATCACCAGTTCGCCAAGCGCGGCGCGGTCGTCGACTATGCGTTTCACATGATCCTTGCCGATCCGCGCGAGGAGGTGCTGGAGCAGGAAGTCCCGCCGCTGGTGAAGTCCGGTCATGCGTCGCTGAAAGTTTTCATGACCTACGACCGGCTGAAGGTCGACGACGAGCAATTGCTCAACGTGCTGCAGTCGGCGCGCGACAACCACGCGATGGTGTGCGTGCATGCCGAGAACCACGGCATGATCACCTGGATGGGCAAGCGCCTCGTCAAGCACGGCTATGTGGCGCCGAAATTCCATAGCGTTTCGCATCCGCGCGTGTGCGAGCCCGAAGCGTTCACCCGGCTGATCGCCTGTGCCGCGCTGGTCGACCAGCCGATCATGATCTTCCATGTCTCGACCGCCGAAGGCGCAGCCGTGATCCGGGAAGCGCGTGGGCGCGGCCTGAAGGTCTTCGCCGAGACCTGCCCGCAATACCTGTTCATGACCAGGCACGACCTCGACAAGCCCGGCCTCGAAGGCGGCAAATGGATGTTCTCGCCGCCGGCGCGCGAAGCCTCCGATCAGGAGGCGCTATGGCAGGCGCTCGCGCTCGGCGATCTGCAGGTGATCTCGTCCGATCACGCGCCTTACGCCTTCGACAAGACCGGCAAGCTGATGGGCGGCAGACAAGCGACCTTCAAGCAGATCCCGAACGGCATGCCGGGGCTGGAGGCGCGGCTGCCCGTGGTCTTCGACGAGATCGTGTCGAACGGCCGCTTCGACGTGACCAAGTTCGTCGCATGGACCGCGACCAACCCGGCGAAAATCTACGGGCTCTATCCGAAGAAGGGCACGCTCGCGATCGGCTCGGATGCCGACATCGCGATCTGGGACCCGAAGAAGCGCGTCACGTTCTCGGACAAAATGGTCAAGGACCGCGCCGGCTACACGCCGTGGAAGGGCCGCACCGTGAAGGGCTGGCCCACGACCGTGCTGCTGCGCGGCGAGGTGCTCGTGTCGGACGAGACGCTGCGCGCCAAGCCCGGCAGCGGCCAGTTCCTGGCGCGCCAGGCCGGCAAGGCCGCCGAACCGCTCGGCCGCATCGCGCCGGAGTTCGATCCGAAACGGAATTTCGGCGCGAGGCTGCGATAAATCTCTCTTTCGTCATGCCCGGGCTGGGCCCGGGCATCCCGCTTGGAGAGCACTGCGCATGCTCTATCGAGATGGCCGGGACAAGCCAGGCCATGACGAGGTCGAGCGGTCTGTGCTATCAACTGAGCGCCGGCGAACGCGGGAGAACCCGATGCACACGATCAAGATCGCGGATTGGGCCGTCGAGCAGACGCTGCTCCGGCGCGGCAGGCTGCATGTCCACGAAAACCTCGATCCGCGCAAGACCGCGCTGATCGTGGTCGACATGCAGAACGGCTTCTGCCTTGAAGAGGTCGCGGCCGCGTACGTGCCGTATGCCAAGGAGATCGTGCCGACCATCAACAAGCTCGCCACCGCGGTGCGCCGCACCGGCGGCAAGGTGTTCTGGATCAAGCAGACCGTCGACGCGGAGAGCGCCGTCGCGTGGTCCGAATGGCTCGGCATGATGACCGCCGAGACGCGTCGCCGCCTCGTCACCAACCTCGCGCCCGGCTCGCGCGGCCATGAGCTGCATGCCGGCCTCGATGTAAAGAGCGAAGACGAGATCGTGCAGAAATATCGCTTCAGCGCGTTCGTCCAGGGCGCGTCCGACCTGCCGCAGCGGCTACGCGCGCAGGGCTACGACACCGTCCTGATCACCGGCACGGTCACCAATGTGTGTTGTGAATCCTCGGCGCGCGACGCCATGATGCTCAACTTCAAGACCATCATGGTGAGCGACGCCAACGCGACGCGCACCGACGAGGAGCACAACGCGACGCTCTCGACCTTCTACGCGATCTTCGGCGACGTGATGGACACCGACTTCCTGATCGGACGCCTGGACGCCAACGCCGCGCTGCGCGTCGCCGCCGAATAGGCGTCGGCAGGACCGAGCCAGCGGGGCGTTCGTGAAAATCGCGTTCATCGGCGCCTCGCATTGGCACCTGCCGCTCTATCTGGAGCCGATGCTCGACGTGCCCGGCGTGACCATCGCGGGCATCAGCGATCCCAATCCTCACGTCGTCGCGGCGCTCTCTGCCAAGCTCCAGTGTGTGGGCGATACCGACTTCCGCGAGCTCTGCCGGCGCGTGAAGCCGGATTTCGTGATCGCGCTCGGCCGCCATATCGACATGCCGGGGCAGGCGCGCTTTCTCATCGCGGAGAAAATCCCGTTCGCGCTGGAGAAGCCGTGCGGGTTGAATGAAGGCGAGGTCGCCGCGATTGCCCAGGCGGCGGAAGAGGCAGGGGCCTTCGCCGCGGTGCCGCTGGTGTTCCGTAACGGCGACTTCTTCGCGCTGCTGCGCGAGGAAGCGCACAACATCCAGTACATGAGCTACCGCTTCATCGCGGGATTCGCGCAGCGCTACCGCGACGCCGGCTGCGACTGGATGCTCGATCCGGCGCTCTCCGGCGGCGGCTGCACCATCAACCTCGCTCCCCACTTCCTCGATCTGGCGCTCGCCCTGATGGGGCCGGACGTCGAGGTCGCGCAGGCCATCATGTCCAATGCCGCCTGGCACGAGCGGATCGAGGACTATTCGGCCGTGACGTTGGCGCGCGGCCCGGACCGCTGCGTGATCGAGACCGGATACCTGTTTCCCGCCCCGACCAGCACGTTCGACCTGCACTACGCGATCCGCTCACCCGCGCGCTACATCGTGGCGCATGACCCCGACACGATCGAGATCGTCGAGACGGACGGGCGCCGAAGCACGCGCAAGATGGTAACGACGAACGTGCCGCACTACCGCACGTTCGTGTTCGACGCGGTCGCGCGCGTGCGCGCCGGCAAGCCGCCGCTCGCAAGCCTCGCCGACATGGTGCCGGTCATGCGCCTGACCGATGCCGCCTACGCGAAGGCCGGCTGGCCGCGTTAGCCGGCAATAGTCTGAAGTTGAAGCGGCGCAGCGCGCCGGCCGAATTCGCGCGCTGGGGCGTCGTGCCGACGCGTAGCTGTCGCCACACGGCCTTCCTGCATGACGGCATCCTGGGAAGCGCCGAGACGATCAAGGCTGAGCTCGACGCAACCTGCTTCACCTTCGGCTGGCGCGGCGCGCGGAAGCGCCGCGACTGTCACTTAATCAGGAAGTCGTCCTTGGTCAGCTTCGTGCCTTTCATTTCTTCTCGCATCCACACCGGAAGCATGCCGCGGCCGGACCACTTCAAGCTCGGCTTCTTCTGGCTCTGATATTTCGGTTTGGCCTTCGCTCGTTTGCCAGCGCGCGGCACTCTGAGAACCGTCCGAACCGCTCCGGCTGCCTTGGCGGAGACGTAGCCCTGCAGCTCGGACAGATGGCCTTGCAGTATCTCACGTTGCTGCTGGACCTTCTTCGCAAGCAGAGTTTCGAGGTTGTCGATGTAGTCGCGAAGCTGACCGACATCCATTTTGCCAACACCCTTCCCGTTGATTTTCTTGTTTTTGGAGCCAGGGGGGCGGCCGCGACGCTTTGCTTTCTTAGCCATATAAGCCTCTGCGATGATTCAGTGCATTTGCAGATATACCTCGTCGGGAAGACGTTTGAAACCGCCAGGATTCGTGGCTGAAGGCATCGCGTGCGAGGCAGAGAGGACGACCTTCACCATCCTCACGGCGCGTTCACAGCCGATATCGGCGACGCGTGACGGACCTGCCGCCGTCGGGACGTAGCGTCCGGCTGTTGATGGTTGCGCGCCGCGTTCGCGAAAAGAGTGACTCGATGCACGGTTCGCGACTTCCACCGAGATCGGCGGGCGGTGTTTTGATCGCATCCGGTGGACGCGCTCGCTGAACTACCCTATCAGTTCCGGGCAAGCCGATGGGGAGCGCGCTGTGGCCCGCATTCCGAAAGTTCTTCATGAGCATATCAACACGGCGTTTCCCGCCAACGTGACGTTGGTCGGCACTGTGCTGCCGAGCGGCTTTGCGCAGATTTCTCCGCGCGGCTCAACGATGGTCTACGATGACGAGCACCTCGCTCTGTGGGAGCGCGGCACTGGCTCGACCAACGAGAATTTGAAGGACGGCACCAAGGTGACGGTGTTCCTGCGCAAGACGCAGCTCCGCGAGCTCGGCCTGCTTCCGTCCGGAGGCATTGCGCGCTTCTACGGCACCGCGAGCGTCCACAGATCGGGGCGGGTCTACGACGAGATCTGGAACCGGCTGATCGAGCCGGAGAAGGGCCGCGACCCGGACAAGAAGGGCTTTGGTGTGCTGATCAAGATCGAGCGCGCAGAGGATTTGAGCGGCAAGCCGCTGACCTTGGAGTGACGCGCCAAGTCGGCGGAGATCGGCCGTCGCCAGCAGGCTTGCTGCGCGCCCGTTTCGTCCTAGAATGTCAGCAAAAGCGTTCCGTTCTTGCGCGAAAACGACGTTCGGAGGACCCCCATGAACATCCACCAACCGCAGACCAAATCCAAGCCGCTCGACCGCCTGCCCGAGCGGCTGCATCACTTCGGTTTCGTGGTGAAAGACCAGGAAGTGAACCGCAAATTCTTCGAGGACGTGCTCGGCATTCCGCTGGTCGCGACCTGGTGTGAGCGCGCGCACAACGTGATCGTCGGCCGCGAACTGAACTACTGCCACACCTTCTATGCGCTCGCGGATGGCGGCGCGTTCGCGTTCTTCCAGTTCGAGGATGACGACGCCTACGAGAAGCTGAAGCCGCATCGCCCGGATCTCGGCCATCACTTCGCGATGAAGGTCGAACAGAAGACCTATGACGACATCGTGCGCCGGCTGAAGGCCGCCAACATCCAGTATCGCGAGACCGATCACGGCTACTGTCAGTCGATCTACATGGCGAGCCCGGACGGCCTGAAGGTCGAGTTCACCGTCGATCCGCCGGACGCCGCCGAGATTGCCGCGGCGAAGAAAAAGGATGCGCACAGCGAACTCAAGCGCTGGCTCGCGGGCGACCGCCGGCCGAACAACACCGACCGGCACGGCGTCACGGCGTAAGCTTCACCAACGAATAAAGGCCGCCACGCGTACAAAAACGGCGGCAAGGGAGGGGACGATGCTCGCAAGGCTGCTTGCGCCGTGTCTCGGCGCGTTCCTGGCCGCGCTACTCGCGGCCGTTCCAGCCCGCGCCCAGCAGGAATTCAAAATTGGTGTCGTGATGTCGCTGTCCGGTGGTTTCGTCGCCGCCGCGAAGGACACGATGGACGGCGTACAGGCTTGGCTCAAGGCGCGCGGGCTGCCCGGCAAGAAGGTGACTTTCGAAGTCCTTGACGACGAGACCAATCCGGTGAGCGCCGTGAATGCGTTCCGCCGTCTCGCCGACAATCCCGACATCAAGCTGATCTACCTGTTCATCAATTCCTCCTCGGCGCTGGCGGTGAAGTCGCTCGCCTCCGAGTTCAAGGTGCCGATCGTCTCCGGCGGCGCCGCGGACGCGCTCGGCTTTCCGCCCGACCCGTACCTGTTCAAGGTCGCGCCCGGCATCCGCGATTTCATGACCGTGCTCGCGCAGTACGCGCAGAAGAAGGGCTACAAGCGAGTCGCGCTGCTCAACATGACCGACGCGTTCGGACAGAACGAGGCCAAGTTCTTCAAGGAGCTCGCGCCGCAGTACGGCATCGAGGTGGTGGCGGCCGAAACCATGGGCGTCGAGGACACGAACTTCAACGCGCAGCTCACCAAGATCCGCGCGTCGCGTCCGGACATGATCTACAACGGCGGCTCGAGCCGCGTCGCGATCCTCTCCTGGAAGCAGATCAAGCAGCTCGGCATCAACCAGCCGCTGATCGTCACCCAGGCGGCGGTGAGCAAGGCCTTCTTCGATGCCATCGGCGGCGCGAAGGAAGCCGACGGCCTGATGACCCCGATCCAGCTCGGCTCGTTCGGCGAGGCGGCCGGCGGTGACATGGCGCGGCTCTACAAGGAGCTCAAGGCGGCGATGCCGACGCAGGTCGTCTATTTCGCGACCTTCGGCTATGACGTCGGCCTGATCACCGAGGCCGCGGTGATGAACTCCGATGGCACCCGCGAGGGCATCCGTAACGCACTCGAGAAGATCAAGGACCTGCCGGGCGTCAACGGGCCGATCACCTATTCGCCGCAGGACCACACGGGACAGAATTTCCGCTCCATCGGCATCGGCAGGCTGGTCGACGGAACGCCGGTGCTGGCGGATTAGTGTAGCCGTCACCCTGAGGTGCGCGCGAAGCGCGCCTCGAAGGGCGACGGCGGTGGCCGTGCATCCTTCGAGGGCCGTGCTTCGCACGGCCGCCTCAGGATGACGGAATAATGGTCGAGTCGGCGCGCATGGACCTCTTCGTCTTCTTCCAGCTCTTGTTGCCGGGGCTGACGACGGGCTGCGTCTATGCACTGGTGGCACTCGGATTCGTGCTCACCGCCAATGTCTCGGGCGTCGTAAACTTTGCCCAGGGCGAGTACGTGATGCTCGGCGGTATTCTGTCGGCTTGGCTGCTCGCCGAGCATGTGCCGCTCGCGCTCGCGATCCTCATCGCGACGCTTGCGTGTGCGGCGCTTGGCGCCTTGCAGGAGCGTCTTACGCTCGCCCCGGTGCGCCATTCGCCGCACTTCATCCGTATCACCATCACGCTCGGCGTCGCCGTGGTGCTGCGCGGCATCGCGCTGATCGCGTTCGGCAAGGACCCGCTCAGCCTGCCGGGCTTTTCCGGAGACGGCATCTTCGAACTGTTCGGCGCGATCCTTCCGGTGCAGAGCCTGTGGGTCTGGGGCGCGACCACGGCGCTGCTCGCCGCCACCTATGGGTTCCTCAAACACACGGACACCGGCCGCGCGGTGCGCGCCTGCTCGATCAATCCGCAGGCCGCTCGGCTGATGGGCGTCAACATCGAGCGGCTGACGCCTTTGGTGTTCGCGGTCGCGGGCGGGACCGGAGCGCTCGCCGGCATCGTCATCACGCCGATCGTACTCGCCAATTGGGATGCAGGGCTCGCCTACGGCATCAAGGGCTTCATTGGCGCGATTCTCGGCGGCATGCGCTCGCCGCTGGTCGCGGTGATCGGTGGGCTCGGCATCGGCGTCGTCGAATCCCTCGCGGCCGGCTATATCTCGTCCGGCTATAAAGACGCGATCGTCTATGGCGTGCTGATCGCCTATCTGCTGCTGCGTGGCGGCGTGTTCCTGGTCGGCCGGCGCGCGCTCGTTGGCGCGTCGCACGAACCATGACGGGCCTTGCCGCGCGTAAACAAGCTTTGGCTCTCGCCGCCTTTGCGCTCGCCGTCATTATCTATCCGCTCGTCTATTCCAACAGCTATCCGCTCGGGGTCGGCACGATTGCGGGTGCGATGGCGGCGGGCACGGTCGGCTTCGTGCTGTTGCTGGGCTACGCTCATCAACTGGCGTTCGGGCAAGCCGGCTTCCTGATGGTCGGCGGCTACACCAGCGCGATCCTGTGCGTGAATTACAAGATCGACCCGTTTGCTGCGCTGCTCGTCGGCGTCATTTTCTCGATGTCGATCGCCTGGGCGATCGCGGCGCCGATCCTGAAGCTGCGCGGCTTCGTGCTAGCCATGGCCTCGCTCGCCATACACCTTATCTTTATCGTCCTGGCGCTTGAGCTTGTCCCGATCACCGGCGGGGCGCTCGGCACGCATGGTGTCCCGAAGTTCGCCCTGTTTGGCGTCTCGTTCGCCAACGAGCTCGCATACTTTTATCTGGTCTGGGTGTTCGCGCTGATCTGCATCGCGATCGGGCTCAACATCGACCGCTCGCGTATCGGGCGCGCGCTCCGCGCGATCGCGGCTAGTGAGATCGCCGCCGGCTCGGTCGGCATGGATATCGTCAAATACAAAGTGCAGATGTTCGTCATTTCCGCCGGCATGGCGAGCGTCGCCGGCTCCCTCGGTGTCCATTATTTGCGCGCCATGGACCCGAACGTCTATGGCTTTGCCTACAGCCTGAATCTTCTCACCGGCGTCATCATCGGCGGTCTCACCTCGGTGTGGGGCGGCGCGCTCGGCGCAACCCTCATCACCGGATTGCGCGAAGTGCTGCGCGACCTCGGACTTCCGCTGTGGGAGGCGGTGATCATGGGCGCGCTCACCGTGATCGTGCTGCTCGCCTTCCCGCGCGGCCTTGCGGGCGCACTCTCAAATCTGTTCGATCGCCTGACGGCTGACCGGAACGAGCGCCGCGTCAGTGCCGTGGAGCCCGATCCTTCGGCGCTCGTCCCGCTCGCCCGGACGCAGACATCCGGTGCGCCGTTCCTGGAGGTCATTGCGGCCGCGCGCGCTTTCGGCAATCTGCGTGCGGTGAACGATGTGAGCCTCACGGTCACCGCGGGCTCGATTACCGCGCTGATCGGGCCGAACGGCGCCGGCAAAACCACGCTGTTCAACCTGATTGGCGGCTATCAGCCGCTCGACGGCGGCAGCGTCACGCTCGAAGGCGCAAGCATCGGGACGCTGCTGCCGAACGAGATCGCGCTTCGCGGCGTCGGCCGCACTTTCCAGAACTTGCAACTGTTCGACAACATGACGGTGCTCGAGAACGTGATGTGCGGCCGTCACCGCTTGATGACGACTGGCATCGTCGCGATTGCGGCGCGCGTTCCGGCCGTGGCGCGAGAGGAGACCGCGGCGCAAGACGCGGCGCGCGCCTGCCTTGCATTCGTCGGCCTGCGCGGCGCGGAAGACTTGCCGCCGACCGCGCTGTCGTTCGGGCATCAACGCCTGGTCGAGATCGCGCGGGCGCTTGCGCTCGAACCGACGCTCCTGCTGATGGATGAACCTGCGTCCGGCCTTAATGATACTGAAACCGAGCGTCTCGCCGAACTGATCCTGCGCATCGCAGCGCTCGGCGTCACGGTGCTGCTTGTCGAGCACGACATGCGCGTCGTGATGGGCCTTGCCGATCATGTGGTGGTCATGCACCACGGCGAGAAGATCGCTGATGGCTTGACCGACACGGTGCGCGCCGACGCCAAGGTCATCGCCGCGTATCTCGGGACTGAAGCCGCATGAGCGCGCTCCTCGACCTCGCCCGGGTCGCGAGCGGTCACGGGCGCACCCCGGTGCTGCACGACGTGTCGCTTGCGGTGGCAAGCGGCGAGATCGTCGCGCTGATCGGCGCCAACGGCGCGGGCAAGAGCACTCTGCTCAATACCGTGATGGGGCTCGTCACGATGTCCGGCGGCGACATCCGCTTCGACGGCTGCTCGATCGCGGGGCTTGCCACGCCGGCCATCGTGCGCGGCGGAATTGCGCTCGTGCCGGAGCGGCGCCAGCTTTTCGGCAGCATGACGGTTGAGGAAAATCTGCGCATGGGCGCCTACACGCGCACCGACCGCGCCGAAATCGCCGCCGCGCTCGCGGAGCAATTCCGACAATTTCCGATCCTGAGCGAGCGTCGCCGCCAGGCTGCGCAGACCTTGAGTGGCGGCGAGCAGCAGATGCTCGCGATCGCACGCGCGATGATGTCGCGGCCGCGCCTCCTGCTGCTCGACGAGCCTTCTCTCGGACTTGCCCCGTTGATGGTCGCGCAAATCATGGGACAGATCGCAACGCTGCGCGCGACCGGCGGCACCGTCCTGGTCGTGGAGCAGAATGCCCGCGCCGCGCTTGGCGTCGCGGATCGCGGTTATGTGCTCGAGAACGGCCGCATCACGGCATCTGGCAGGGCCGTCGATCTCCTTGGCAACCAGAACATCCAGGATGCCTATCTCGGCGGCGGGCAAGGTTCCCGGCGCGCAATCGAGCAGCGAATTCGCGCAAAGCGGCGGGAGATAATGGGATAATACCGCCCAGCACTTTCTTGCCGATATCCTGGACCGAAGCCTCGGGGCTGATCGTGCAACTCCTCGGTCGCGGCCGCGAATCTGATCGGGCGCGCGCGACGACCCGCGCCTCCGAAAATCTCCGCGAGCCATTCTGGTGGTTCGGTTGTCGGGCACAGACGCCGTATTGGCCCCGAAAC
>CAYZMR010000002.1:0-53497 GCA_964479515.1 uncultured Hyphomicrobiales bacterium
CGCCCGGCCCCGCCGTCACGCTGTCGGCGCGCGTGAAGGCCGCGACGCCATTGTCCTCGCACACGAACAGCACGGGCAGCTTGTACAGCACCGCCCAGTTGAGCCCTTCCAGGAACGGCCCGCGGTTGATCGCGCCGTCGCCGAACATGCACACCGCGATCGCCTCGGACTTCTGCATCTTCAAGCCTTGCGCGGCGCCGACCGCGATCGGGATGCCGCCGGCGACCACGCCGTTGGCGCCGAGCATGCCCACCGAGAAGTCCGCGATATGCATCGAGCCGCCCTTGCCGCGGCAATAGCCACCGTCGCGGCCATAAAGCTCCAACATCATGCGCTTGGGATCGGCGCCCTTGGCGATCGCGTGGCCGTGGCCGCGATGGTTCGAGGTGATGCGATCCTCGATGCGGAGATTCACGCAGACGCCGGCCGCGACCGCCTCCTGCCCGATCGAGACATGCAGGGGCCCAGGGATCTCGCCGGCCTTGTGCGCGGCCAGCGCCGTCTCCTCGAAGGCGCGGATGCGCGCCATCACGCGATAGAGATCGGTGAGGCGGCGCAGATTGTCGCCAGGATCGCTCATGGGCTCTGGTCTGGGTTCTCGTCCGGGACGCGCGGCTTGCGCAGGAAGGGACGGCATGTTTCAACACGCCGCAGGAAACGTCCACTAGGCAAAACGTCCCGAGCCCGCAAGCCACTCATGCCGGTCGCGGGCTTGACGCGGCAAGAATGTCTCCACTCGTGCTCGACAGCGTGACCGTGTTGCCGCCAAGCGCGCGCGGCCGCGCGGCGCTCGCGGCGTCGCATGGGGGCGTTTACGCGGCCTATCTGGCGGCCAAAGCGGGCCTCAAAGGCGTGATCCTGTGCGATGCCGGCGTCGGGCGCGAGCAGGCCGGGATCGGCGGGCTCGACTATCTCGACGCGCTCGGCGTGGCCGCAGCAACCATCGGCCATCGCTCGGCACGCATCGGCGACGGCGCGGATTGTCACGCGCGCGGCCTCATCTCCTATGTCAATTCACATGGCGAAAAGGCGGGCGTCGCGCCTGGCATGACGGCAAGCAATGCGCTCGCGCGCCTCGATCGCGGGGACGCGGCGCCCTCCCCGGACCCACCTGCCATGCAGGAAACGCGACATCAGATCAGCGACACGAACGGCGTGCGCGTGTTCGCGCTCGATTCCAATGCCCTGGTCACGCCGCAGGACGTCGGCCACATCATGCTCACCGGGTCGCATGGCGGCCTGCTCGGCGGACGCGCCGCGACGGCCGTGAAATACGACGTGTTCGCCGCTGTCTATAACGACGCGGATTTCGGCATCGACGACGCCGGTATCTCGCGACTTCCGGCGTTGGACGCGCGCGGCATCGCGGGCGCTTGCGTTAGCGCGTGGAGCGCGCGCATCGGCGATGGGCTCTCGACCTATCACGACGGCTTCGTCAGCGCCGTGAATGCGCGCGCCACGGCGTGCGGCGGCGAAATCGGAATGGCCGCGACCGAACTTGTGACGCACCTCATCGTCGCGCGTGTGAAGGAACTGAAGACATGAATGAACCGGTCTCGAACTCCGCCCGCAAGCTCAACGGCGGGCAGGCGCTGGCCGAGATGCTCAAGCTCTCGGGTGTCGGGCCGATGTTCGGCATGGGCGGCTTCCAGCTTCTGCCGTTCTACGAGGCGGTGCGCGCGCTCGGGCTGAAGCATTATCTCATCAATGACGAGCGTTGCGGCGCGTTCGCCTCCGACGCGTACGCGCGGGTCACCAATCGGCCGGGCGTGTGCGACGCGACGCTCGGGCCCGGCGCCACCAACCTGGTGACCGCGCTGATCGAGTCGCTCAACGCCGGCATGCCGCTGGTCGCGATCATCGGCGACGCGAACCGCGATCATGCCTGGAAGAATATGACGCAGGAGGCGCGGCAGGTCGAAATCCTCAAGCCGGCCGTGAAGGAGCTGATCCGCATCGAAGGCACGAAGCGCATCCCGGAGCTCGTGCGCCGCGCCTTCGCGGTGGCGACGAGCGGACGACCGGGACCGGTCGTGCTCGACGTGCCGGAGGATGTCTGCCACGGCGAGCACGATTTCGATGCGGCGGACTTCTGGGTCGACGGAGGCACCCTGAAGGCGCAGGCGCGCCGCACGCGGCCTGATCCGGCCGAGCTCGAACGCGCCGCCGCGATCATCGCCAAGGCCGAGCGGCCGCTGCTGATGGTCGGTGGCGGTATCCACATCTCGGAAGGCTATGACGCGCTGTTTGCGCTCGCCGAAGGCTTTGGCATCCCGGTCGCGCATACGATGTCAGGCAAGGGCGGAATTTCCTGCTTGCATCCGCTCTCTGCGGGACTGTTCGGGCGATATTCTCGCATCGCCAACGACCTTGTCGCGGCCTCCGACGCGTTGATCGTGGTCGGCTGCAAGCTCGGCGAGATCCCGACGCGGCGCTTCCAACTGATACCGCCCGGCAAGCCGGTGATCCATATCGACATCCTGGCGGAAGAGATCGGCCGCACCACGCGCACCGACGTGGCGCTGGTCGGCGACGCGCGGCTTGCCCTGCAAGACCTTGCGGCGGCGCTGTCCGACGGCGGCAAAACGCGCGCACGCAGAAAGGCTTACTGCGACGAAGTGCCGACGCGCATGGCGAAATGGGCGCAAGGCGCGGCCGACCGGCTCCAGTCGAAGGACACGCCGATCAATGTCGGCCGCCTGATGGGCGAGCTCAACGCCATCATGCCGGAGGATGCGATCCTGGTCGCGGACGGCGGCTTCGCAGGCCACTGGGGCGGGCTCTGCTTCGACACCAAGAAGGCGGGCCGCCACTTCATCGCCGACCGCGGTTTTGCCTCCATCGGATATGGCCTGCCCGGCAGCATGGGCGCGCAGCTTGCCGCGCCCGGACGCCGCGTCGTCGGGCTGACCGGCGACGGCGGTTTCAACATGACGCTCGGCGAGCTGGAGACCGCGCGCCGTGTCGGTACGCCGTTCGTTCTGTGCGTGTTCAACAATGCGGCGTCCGGCTACGTGAAGGCGCTGCAGCACTCGATGTTCGGCGGCGGCAATTACCAGTCGTCCGACCTGATCGAGATGGACTACGCGGCGATCGCTCGCGCCATGGGGTGCCGGGGTATCCGCGTCGACGACCCGGAGATGCTCGCGGGCGCGCTGCGCGAGGGGCTGGAAAATACATCGAGTCCGACCGTGCTCGACGTGATCGTCACCCGCGACCCCGCCAAGATGCTGCCCGGCGTCGACAACCGCACCTTGACGGTGACCAAGGGCGACAGGCCGGTGTAAAACTACCCAGATGAACGCGCACAGGTCCCTTCATTTTCTTTGCATCGCGGCCGCCGCCTTTGCGGCGGCTCCCGCCTACGCCGCCGACTGCCCTGCGCCCGCATCGCTGCGCTTCGAGGTCGCGGACAAGATCGTGCGCAGCGAGGTTGGCTTTACCCAAGGCTTGGAATGGCGCGACGGCAAGCTCTACGAGAGCACCGGCGCGGTCGGGGGTCATTCCGGGCTCAATACGATCGCGCCCGACGGCAAGGTCACGAACCTGCTGGAGGAAGGCACCAAGGTGTTCGGGGAGGGCCTGACGATCCTCAACGACGAGATCTTCCAGCTCACCTGGCAGGAGCACCAGGTCTTCGTCTACGACCTTGCCGCCAAGCTCAAGCGCACGCTGCGCAATCCGCACGAGGGCTGGGGGCTGACCAATGACGGCGCGAGCCTGATCTTTAGCGACGGTGGCCCCTCGTTCTACTTCGCCGATCCGCAGACCTTCGCGATCAAACGCACGGTCAAGATCCGCTCGAACAAGCCGGGCGAAACGCGCGGCCTCAACGAGCTCGAACTGGTCGACGGCAAGCTCTACGGCAACGTCTTCCAGACCAACACCATCCTACGCCTCGATCCGGCGAGCGGCTGCATCGAGGCTACGGCCGATATGGGCTCGCTCTGGCGCGCGATGACCGATGCTGACAAGAAGCAGGTCACCAGGGACGAGGAGAACGTGCTCAACGGCATCGCCTACGACAAGGCGAGCGGGCGGTTCTTCGTCACGGGAAAACGCTGGCGCACGATCTTCGTCGGCACGTTCAGCGAGCAGAAGTAGCGCGCGGGCGTGTCCCGGGCGCTGCGTGCTGCATCGCATCCGGCGACGCGGAACACCTCGCGCCCCACGAAATTGTGTAGCTGGCGTGATGGACGAACGGCCGGTTTTGAAGTGACGAAACGCGGTCCAGCGTTCATCGTTGCGCTCGCCGATGACACGAGCGTGTTCTCAGCGTTGCAATCCGACGGGGCGAGCCGGTGCGGTCGATCGCGGTGGGCATATTCTGCAAGACGCCGACGGCCGGCCGCTCGAAGACGCGCCTGTCGCCGCCGTTGCGCCCCGACGAGTGCGCGACCCTTTCGGCCTGCTTCATCCGCGACCTGGCGGAGACCTTACGCACGCTTACCCTTGACGGGGACGTCGCCGGATACGCGGTCTACACGCCCGCCGGCACCGAGCAGGCACTGCGCAGCCTGCTGCCGGCCCACTTCGGATTGCTGCTCCAATGCGAAGGCGACCTCGGCGCGCGGCTGTTGTGCGCCACGATCGACCTGTTGAGCCTGGGGCACGCCGGCGCGATCCTGCTCAACGCCGACTCGCCGACCTTGCCGGCCGCGATCCTGCGCGCCGCCGTCGATGCGGTGCGCCATCAGGACGCGGTGGTGCTCAGCCCCGCGATCGACGGCGGCTACACGCTGATCGGCCTGTCGAAGGCGCACCGCCACGTGTTCGCGAATATTCCCTGGAGCACGCCGGCGGTGCATCGGCTGACCATGGAGCGCGCGCGCGAGACCGGCGTGCCGGTCGTCAACGTGCCGGGCTGGTACGACGTCGACGACAGTGAGACCCTGCAGCTACTCGAGCAGGAGCTTGCCGGCGTGCCGTTGCCGTTCGCGGCTCCCGGGTTGCGCGGTGCCGATGCGGCGGCGACGCGGCAGTTCCTGGCGAGACGCAACGCCCCGCGTCGCGTGGGATCGACGCGGTGACGACCGCGCCGCAGGGTCGCTTCAACAACGAGCGCATCGCGCTTACGGGCCTCGGCGCGAGCGGGCTCGCGATGCTGCTGTTCGTGGCCGCCTGCCCTTGGATCGTCCGGACGCTCGGCTACCAGGCCTTGATTCCGGCGCTCGCGGCGTCCGGCCTGCTCACGATTGTTGTCGCGAAGCTCGCCGCCGAGGTGCCGGCGCGCTCCGGCCTCATCTTGATTCTCGGGCTGGCGCTCGCGATGCGGCTCCTCCTGGTCGGACAGGAGCCGTTCCTGTCGACCGACATCTATCGCTACATCTGGGATGGACGGGTGCAGGGCGCGGGCATCAATCCTTATGCCTATGTGCCGGCCGCGCCCGCGCTCGAAGCGCTGCGCGATGCCACGATCTTCCCTTACATCAACCGTGCCGATTATGCGGTCACCGCCTACCCGCCGATCGCCGAGATGTTCTTTTTCGGTGTGACGCGGATCGCCGAAAGCCTGACCGCGATGCGGCTCGCCATGATCGGCTGCGAGATCCTGACGGTCGCGGTCATCATCGATATCGCGCGGATGCTGGAACGCCCGGTCACCGCCGTCGTTGCCTATGCGTGGCACCCGCTCGCGATCTTCGAGATCGCCAGTAGCGGCCACGTCGAGGGGCTGATGGTGGCGCTGCTGATGCTCGGCGTATGGCTGATGGTGCGCGCGCGTGCCGTCGCGGGCGTGGTTTTCGTCGCGCTCGCCGCACTGGTGAAGCCATATGCGGTGCTGGCGCTGCCGGCGTTCTGGCGGCCCTGGGACTGGCGCGCGCCTGTTGCCGCGATCGCGACGGTCATCCTCTGCTACCTGCCCTACGCGGGTGTCGGCCGCGGCGTGTTCGGATTCATGGGCTCCGGATACGCCGGCGAAGAAGGGCTGCTGGACGGCAGCGGTATCTGGCTGGTGGCGCTCGTCCGGCGTTTCGTCGGCGACCTACCGGGCCTCGTCGTCCTCTATGGCCTGGTGGCGGCCGGCGTGATGGCGTGGCTCGCGCTACGCGCGGCGTTCCGGACCGAACGGACGCCGCAATCGACGATCGAGGACATA
The DNA here is from genome assembly GCA_964479515.1 of uncultured Hyphomicrobiales bacterium. Classification (GTDB taxonomy): domain Bacteria; phylum Pseudomonadota; class Alphaproteobacteria; order Rhizobiales; family Xanthobacteraceae; genus PALSA-894. The sequence goes on from CAYZMR010000002.1 coordinate 6,101, forward strand.
ACGCTGCTGTTCACCGCCGGGCTGTTCTTCTTCTCGCCGAACTACGCCTGGTACGTCCTCGCGCTCGTGCCGTTCCTCGCGCTCGGCGCCGGAGCGCCTGTCTGGGCGCTCACGATCGCCGCCTTCTTTCTCTATCGACCGATCGTGCTCCCCGAGAACGACCTTGTCTGGAAGACGCTCGCCGTGCTGCCATTTGTCATCGCGGTCGGCTTGAAACTTGTGACGCGCGGACGCGTATTTCGGGCGCAAGGAGAGTCGGCATGGACGAGCTGACGGAGAGGCCGGCTTCCGCCCGGCTCGACCCCAAGCCCGTCGACCCGCGCCGCTACTTCGAGGCGGCCGCGGTGCGCCATGGCGGAGCGGCCGAGACGCCGCCGGTGTGCCTCTATCTGGAGGTCACCAACCGCTGCAACCTCCTATGCACGACCTGCCCGCGCACCTACGAGGAGCTCGAGCCGCCGGCCGACATGTCGTGGGCGCTGTTCACGCGCATCGTCGATCAGGTCCCGGGGCTTGCGCGCGCGGTGCTGCACGGCGTCGGCGAGCCTATGCTGGTCAGAAACCTGCCGAAGATGGTGCGCTATCTCAAGGAGCGCGGCGTCTACGTGCTGTTCAACACCAACGGCACCGTGCTCAACGAGAAGAACGGCCGCGCGCTGATCGAGGCCGGCCTCGACGAACTGCGCGTCTCGTTCGACGCCTCGAACGCCAAATCCTACATCAAGGTGCGCGGCAAGGACTACTTCAACCGCATCCTGAAGAACGTGAAGGCGTTCCGCGCGCTGCAGGAGCGCGAAGGCCACTTAAAGCCGCGCGTCTCCGCCTGGCTCACCGGGATGAAGGAGACGATCGAGGAGCTTCCGTCCTTCGTGCGCGTCGCCGCGGCGACCGGCGTGCGCGAAGTCTATCTCCAGCGCCTCGTGTTCTTCGACCAGGACCAGGTCGGCCTCGCGACGCCGGACCAGGCGCTGTTCGAGCGCATGGAAAACGACGAGGCGCATTATCTGAAAGAAGCCGAGGCGGTCGCACAATCGCTTGGCCTCACCTTCAGCGCGTCGGGCGCAGCCTCCGAGCCCGGCATGAGTCTCGCAAAGAAGCGCGACGACAATCCGTGGTCGCTGTGCCGCCGCCCGTGGACGGTCATGTATTTCACCGCCAACGGCCGCGCGCTGCCGTGCTGCATCGCGCCGTTCTCGCAACACGGCTACGAGAACTACACACTCGGCGACGCCACGCAGGAAACCCTGCGCGAGATCTGGAACGGCGCGCGCTATCAGGACTTCCGCGAGAGCCTGCTCTCGGACCGGCCGCCGCAGGCCTGCGCCAATTGCGGACTGCGCTGGAGTCTTTAGATGCAGCTTCCCGGCGCGCAGGCTGTCGTCAGCGTCGTCATCCCTTGCCTCAATGAGGCGGAGCCGATCGCTGGCGTTGTCGCCGAAGTGCTGGCGCAGGGCGTCGACGAGGTCATCGTGGTCGACAACGGCTCGACCGACGCGACTGCCGCAAACGCGCGCGCGGCCGGTGCCCGCGTCGTCAGCGAGCCGCGCCGCGGCTATGGCCGCGCCTGCGCGACGGGTGTCGCGGCGATCCGGCCAGGTGCCGAGATCGTGAGCTTCCTCGACGGCGATGGCAGCGACGTTCCTGCCTTCCTGCCCGGCGTGGTCGGGCCGGTCGCGCGTGGAGAGGCCGAATTCGTCATGGGGTCGCGTCTGCGCGGCAAGCGCGAGGCGGGCAGCATGACTCCGCAGCAGCTCGTCGCCGGACGGCTCGCGGGTCTGCTGGTGCGGGTCGTCTATGGCGTGTCCTTCACCGACATGTCGCCGTTCCGCGCGATCCGTGTCGTCGACCTGCGGCGGCTCGGCATGGGCGAGACGACCTACGGCTGGAACCTGGAAATGCAGATGCGCGCCGCGGCCGCGGGCTTGCGCATCGCGGAAGTCCCGGTCGACCACCGCTGCCGCCGCGGCGGTGTCTCGAAGGTCTCGGGCAACCTCACCGCCGGCTTGAGCGCGGCTTGGAGGATCTCCGTCACGTTCCTGCGTCTTGCGACCGCGCTGCGCCGGACGCGCGCGGAGGCCGCGACGCCGTGATGCCGGGTGGCCGTCGAGATCGTTGAAAGGATTCCGCGATCCCGCCGGTACGGGCCGCCTTTTGCTGCGAAATCGACACCAGCCAGTTCCGATAGAAGCGGGCCGCGGGCCTGCTCCAGCTCTTCGAGGGTTGGTCCGCCAGGATCGGAAAGTCCGCGAGCGCGTCCGGGTTGGGTCGCGCCAGCGCACGCCTGCGGAACGCCATCAATCGATTTCTCATCTCGGCGCTGAAATAGCCCACGGGCATGGCCGGATAGGCGTCTTTCTCGTGCTTGAGAAAGCGCGCGACGTCGCGCCGGTATTCGCGGAACAGCGTTTCGGCGGTGTATTCGGGATGGCCTTGGAAGAATACGAACGTGCTGCGGCTATCCTTGACGAAGGTATCCACACCCGCATCCGCCGACCGCGATAGGACGCCATATCCGCACGACGTCAAGTCGCTCTCGTGCAGATCGTTCTGCCGGGAATGCGGAACGATGAATCGAGCCGGCATTCCGGTCATGAGCGCGTGATCGGATGTGTTGTCGAATTCGAACAGGCCCGACCGCTTCTGCGGCAGCGCGCGCCGGCGGATGCCGTCGCGGTGGAGGACCGCGGCGTGCGCCGCGAGACAGGACCAGATCGTCGATATCGTGCTGCGCTCCGCCCAATCCACAAGGCGCGTCAGCGTGCTCCAATAGGGCTCGTCCGGTAGGGCCGCGGCTCGGGGCTCCGTTCCGGTGACGATCAGCGCGTCGACCTTGCTGTCCCAAAGCCTGCCGATCGGCGGATAGGCCTGCCGCGAACACGCATCCCCGGGCTCGCCTCCCGCCAACGAGAACAGCCTCACGCGGACGAACATGTCGCCCGCCGCCCTTGTCAGTAACGTCGCGAATTGTTCCTCGGTCGCTTTCCGTGCCGAGTCGGGCATGTTGTTGATCAACGCCACCTCGATGGCGCGCGACGACGACGGCGCGGCGATCGGCTGCGGTCCGAACAACCCATATCCGGCTGGCCCGCGATCGAGGATGACGGGCATCAGTTTTGCCCAACGCACATGTGACGCACTACTCCGCGGCGAGAGCTTGCGGGCGGCTCGTGATCGCTTCGAGCGCCTGGCCAAGATCGGCCAGGATGTCGTCGGCGTGCTCGATGCCGACGCTCAGGCGGATCATCTCCGGGCCGACGCCGGCCTTGCGCTGGTTCTCGGCCGACATCTGGCGATGCGTGGTCGAAGCCGGATGGCAGGCGAGCGATTTCGCGTCACCCATGTTGACGAGGCGCTTGATCAGCTTGAGCGCGTCGTAGAATTTCTTGCCGGCTTCGAACCCGCCGCGTACGCCGAAGGTCAGCAGCGAGCAGGCCTGCCCGCCGAGGTATTTCTGCGCCGCCTGGTGATAGGCGTGGTCGGGAAATCCCGCGTAATTGACCCACTCCACGGCGGGATGGTCGCGCAGGAATTCCGCCACCAGCCGGGCGTTCTGGACGTGGCGCTCCATGCGCAGCGCGAGCGTCTCGATGCCCTGCAGCAGCAGGAACGCGCTCAGCGGCGACAGCACCGCGCCGGTATTGCGCTGGTATACGCTGCGGCAGCGCGCGATGTAGGCGGCCTCGCCGAAATGTTCCGTATAGACGAGCCCGTGATAGGAGCGGTCCGGCAGGTTGAACATCGGGAAGCGGTCGGCATGCTGCTTCCAGGGAAACCGACCGGAGTCGACGATGATTCCGCCGAGCGTCGTGCCGTGCCCGCCCATGAACTTGGTGAGCGAGTGAACGACGATGTCGGCGCCGTAGTCGATCGGCCGCAACAGGATCGGCGTCGCGACGGTGTTGTCCACGATCAGCGGCACGCCGCGCCGGTGCGCGACCTCGGCTAGCCCCTCGATATCGCAAATGTTGCCGGCCGGATTGCCGACGCTTTCGCAGAACACGGCCTTGGTGTCCTGATCGATCAGCTGCTCGATCGCGTCCGGCCGATCCGACGGCGCGAACCGAACGGTGACGCCCTGGCTCGGCAGGACATGCGAGAACAATGTGTGCGTGGTTCCGTAAAGCTGCGGCACCGAGACGATGTTGCTGCCGAGCGCCGTGAGGTTGAGCACCGCATAATTCAGCGCGGCCTGCCCCGAGGCCACGCTCAAGGCTTCAACGCCGTTCTCGAGCGCCGCGACCCGCCGCTCCAGGACATCGTTGGTCGGATTGGCGATGCGGGAATAGCGGTAGCCGGGCGTTTCAAGATTGAACAGCGCGGCGCCATGGTCCGCGCTGTCGAACTCGTAGGCGACGGTCTGATAGATCGGAACCGCGACCGCCTTGGTCGTGGGATCGCAGTCGTAGCCGCCGTGGATCGCAATGGTGTCGCTTCGCATCGTCTATCCCGCGGCTCCCGCGCCGAGATCGGGGTGCCCCGGCGTCAAGGTCGAATGCGCATGTGAGTCTCGTTTTGGTGCTGGTGTGGTGCTATGCAAAGGCACTGCCAACCCCGCTCGGCAGCGCTGCCTTAGTGTCGAGATTGGTTAACGGCGCGGCGCGCGCGATGGTCGCGGGACGCATTTACCGTAAAGCATTCCGCCTGTTGGTCGCGGCGCCAGTTTTCGGCACAACTTGGCCGCATGAGCTTGAGCGACGTCGCGGCCGCATCGGAAAACACGGGCCAACCGACCCCGGCGCGCGCCTGGTTGCGCGCCCTGGAGATGACCGCGCCGATCGCCGACAACCCGACGCGCACGCTGCCGCGCGTCGTGCAGGAGTTGGCGGAGAAGTTCGGCGACGCGCCGGCGCTGCTCTCGGAGCGGGAGTGCTGGAGCTTTCGCCAGCTCGCCGAGCGCGCGAACCGCTATAGCCGCTGGGCGCTCGAACAGGATCTCGCATCCGGCGAGGTCGTCGCGCTGATCATGCCGAACCGGCCGGAGTATCTCGCGATCTGGCTCGGCATTACGACCGTCGGCGGCGTCGTTTCGCTGATCAACACCAATCTGCTCGGCCGCTCGCTCGCCGATTGCCTCAATCTGGTCGCGCCGCGACACATCATCGTGGCGACCGAGCTCGCTGACGCTTTTGCGATCGCATCACCCGACATGAAGCCTGGAGCCGCGGTGTGGTCGCACGGGTCGGAGCACGATCGGTTCGCGCGCATCGACCGCGCGATCGAGCGCTATTCTGGCGCCACGCTCACGAGCTTCGAGCGCCGCGACGTCACGATCGATGATCGCGCGCTCTATATGTACACCTCGGGCACCACGGGATCGCCCAAGGCCGCGATCATCGATCATCGCCGTCTGATGATGTGGAGCCACTGGTTCGCCGGGATGATGAACACTGGCCCGGCCGACCGCATGTACAACTGCCTTCCGCTCTACCACAGCGTCGGCGGCGTGGTCGCGACCGGCGCGCTCCTGGTCAATGGCGGCTCGGTCGTGATCCGCGAGAAATTTTCCGTCGGCGAATTCTGGACCGACATCGTGCGGTGGGATTGCACGGTCGTGCAGTATATCGGCGAGCTTTGCCGCTATCTGACCAACGCGCCGACGCACGTGCACGAGGGCGCGCACCGGATCCGGCTGTGCTGCGGCAACGGATTGCGCGCGGATGTGTGGAACCGGTTCAAGGCGCGATTTCGCATCCGGCAGATTCTCGAATTCTACGCCGCGACCGAAGGCAACATCTCTTTATACAACGCGGAAGGAAAACCCGGCGCGATCGGCCGAATCCCGTCGTTCCTGGCGCATCGCTTCCCGGCGGTGCTGGTCAAGGTCGACGGCGACACGGCGGCTCCTCTGCGCGATGCAAGCGGACACTGCATCCGTTGCGCCGCCGATGAAACCGGGCTTGCGATCAGCCGGATCGCCAGGACCGCATCTGAGGCCGGCGGCCATTTCGCCGGCTACACGAGCCGCGAGGACACCGAAAAGAAGATCCTGCGCAACGTGTTTGCCGACGGCGACGCGTGGTTCTCGACCGGCGACCTGATGCGGCGCGACAAGCAGGGCTATTTCTATTTCGTGGATCGCACCGGCGATACGTTCCGCTGGAAAGGCGAGAACGTGTCGACCGCTGAAGTCGCCGACGTGATCGCGACGTTTCCAGCGGTCGCGGAGGCCAACGTCTACGGCGTTTCGGTTCCCGGAACGGAAGGCCGCGCCGGCATGGCCGCGCTGGTGCTCAAGGGCGGTTTCGATCTCCCGGCGTTTCGGCGCCACCTCGTCGAACGTCTTCCCGCCTACGCGCGACCCTTGTTCCTCCGGATCAAGCCCGCGATGGACCTCACGGTCACGTTCAAACAGACGAAGAGTGGGCTTTTGGCTGACGGCTACGACCCGAGCGTGATCGACGACGTCGTGTATTTCAATCATCCTGAGCGGCAGGCCTTCGTGCCGCTCGACCCGACTCTGCATGACGACATTCGCAACGGTCGGATTCGCGTCTAGCGCGGCTCAGGCGGTGCTGCCGGCGTCGATCGTCAGCACGGTGCCGGAGATGTTTCGGCCGCCCTCGCCGAGCAGGAACGCGACGGCGTTGGCGACGTCGTCGACTTCAGGCAGGCGGCGCAGCGCGCTCCGCCGCGCGACCTGCTGGCGCTGGCCGTCTTCCATGCCGGCCGTCATCTCGGTGTCGAGAAAGCCGGGTGCCACCGCGTTTACATTCACGTCCATCCGCCCGACTTCGCGCGCAAGCGAGCGGGTGAAGCCGATCAACGAGGCCTTGGTGGCGGCGTAGACCGACAGGCCGCTATATCCGGTGAAGCCGATGATCGACGCGACGTTGACGATCCGCCCGCCGCCCTCCGCCATCATGGTGCGCACCACATACTTCGTCAGAATGATGGGCGAGAGCGTGTTCACGCGCAAAAGCCGCTCGATCTTGGAATTGTGCATCAGCGCGAGCGTGCCATCGTCTCCGAGTGCCGCATTGTTCACGAGCCCGTAGATCGGTCCGAGCTCCTTGCGCAGCTTGCTTACGAGGCCAGGGAGCTTTTCTATCTCGGCCAGATCGCACGCCACGAATTGCAGCGACCCCGGGCGCGTGCGCTCGGCATCCTTGATCGCGCTGGCGAGCTCGGTGCTCATCTTGCGCGCGACCGCGATCGCGCGGTAGCCGGACTCGGCGAGCCGCCGGGCGATCCCGAGTCCCAGGCCGCGGCTTCCGCCCGTGACTAAAACATTACGCATGGTGGCGCGCCAGCTTTCCGCTTTCCGCGATCGTAAGATTCGGTACAAACGAGATCGCGACCGGAACCTTGTAGCGGGTGAGGCTGTCGCGACAGAGCTGAAGGATCTCCTGCTTGACCTCGAGCTTGCGCGCCTCAACCCCCTCGCCCGCGAGAGCGTCCGCGAGCACCACATCCGCCACCACCACGGAGCCGGTGATCGGATTCCTCTTCGGGCGCACCAGCGACATGCGCACATCGCGATGGCGATTGATCACCGCCTCGACTTCCTCCGGATGCACCTTCGAGCCGCCGACATTGATGATGCCGCCGACCCGCCCGACGAAGTAGCAGCGCTCGTCGCGCGTGACGACGACGTCGCCGGTGTCCACGAAGCCGTCCGCGCCGACGATCGGGGCGACGTCCTCGCCGAGATAGCGGATCGCGTTTCCGGGCGAGCGAAGATGCAGCGAGCCCTCCTCGATCCGGATGTCGACGCCGTTGCGATGCGCGCCGACAAAGCTCGCCGGAAAGCCTTCGCGCTCGTCGTCGACTTCGAACCCGACGCCCGCCTCGGTCGACGCGAAAGCGTGCGCGATCTTGGCGCGCGGATAGACGGCGCGCAGGCCGTCGATGATCGCCTGATCGGCGACTTCGCCCGACATGCGGGCATAGCGGGGCGCAATCGACGCGGCGTCCGGGCTCCACAGCACGCGACGCCAATGCGACGGCGTGCCGGTAATGTGGGTCGCGCCGTGCGCGGCAAGCCGGGCGAGAAATTGACCGATGGACTCCCGACTGTCGGAGAGAACGAGCGAGGCGCCGCCGAGCACGGCGCGGAGAAATATCTGCAGGCCGCCGTATCGGCGAATGTCATAGAACGTGGCCCACACCACCGGCGGCTCCGCGCCGTTGCGCGGTCTGATCGCCGCGGTGAGGCTCGCGAGCGTGTGCAGAACCGCCTTTGGCGCTCCCGTGGTCCCAGACGTCAGCAGAACCCATTCGGTCTGATGGGGACGGCAGGCCGGGCGTTCGCGCGGGCGAAGCCCGGAGGTGCAGATGACATGTTGGTCGACGCCGAGCCGTGCTAGCTCGGGCGATGCACGATCGCAGACGATCGCATCGACCTCGGCATCGGCGACGATCGGCGGAAGATGCTCGGGCGCGACGCCCGGCGGACACAGGATCAGGCGGCGGGCCAGCCCATCGAGCTCGAGCAGCGCCAGGGCGGTCGGAAGCTGGTCGTCGGTTGCGAGCAGAACGGATCGTCCGGTCAGCTCTTGGACATGCGCGCCGAGGATGGAGTTCGTTGCGAGCGCTGCCGGCGCTACGGCCTGTCGCGGACTCCAGAAGCGCGGGTCCGCCGACGTGGCGCTCGCCCGTAGCCGATCGAATAGCGTTAAGCTATGCGGCAACGGATTTTGTTGCATTTTCATAAGAAGCAATGAACTGACCTAACGTTATCGGAAATTCGACGTCCTCCGACGCCGTGAAGGGATCAACCTTCAACTCGTCCTCGAGACGCGCGACCAGCACCGCGAAACACAGCGAATCGAGCCCGGAATCAAGCAGCACCAGTTCATCCGTGAGCGGCGCCAATGTGCGCTTGTTCTCCTTGGCGACCTTTTCGATCTCCGACATTATCCTTAATCTCACGGACATTTTACGCCGACCTATCGTGTTGCTCCCTTACTCGGATATATTTGGGTTCCGAAGGGGTCAAGCAGGTCTGGTCAGTATGGTCAATGCGGTCATTCCTTCCGACGCCCGAAAAGTCCGTGTTCGCGAGATTGCCGCGCAGGACGTCGAAGGCGTAACCGACCTGCTCGCCCGAGGCTTCCCGCGACACCGGCGTGATTTCTGGAGCAACGTGCTGGCGCGGTTGGCAAAGCGTCCAGTTTTGGGAACCTTGCCGCAATTTGGTTACTTGCTGGAGAACAACGGAACGGCAATTGGCGTCATTCTGTTAATATTTTCCTCGAATTCGGGACGCGAAGACGGCGCCATCCGCTGCAACGTCTCAAGCTGGTTCGTGGAACCCTGCTTCAGGAGCTATGCGAGCTTTCTCGCCGCGAAGGCGCTCAGCCACAAGGACGTCACATACCTCAACCTCACGCCGGCGCTGCACACGAGGCCGATCGCTGAAGCGCTGGGATATCGCGAATACGCGAGCGGCACATTTGTGGCTGTGCCATCGCTGCATTTCGACGTCTGCACGACACCGGTGAGGCTATTCGACCGCTCGCACAGCAACGGGATCACGCCCGAGGAGCGCGACTTGCTCCTAGAGCACGCGGATTATGGCTGTATCAGCCTGATGGTCGAAACGAGCAGCGGCCCGCGTCCTTTCGTGTTCCGTCCGCGCGCAATCAAGGGCGTGCGGGCATTTGCCGAGTTGATCTACTGTCGCGATATCGAAGATTTCGTGCGCTACGCGGGCTCGCTCGGCCGGTTTCTTCTTCGGCGCGGAAAACCGCTAGTGATCGTCGAATCGAATGGGCCGATCGCCGGGCTCGCCGGCAAATATCTTGCGGGAAGAATGCCGCATTTTTTCAAAGGGCCAAACCGCCCTCGCCTCGGCGACCTCGCTTATACCGAGCTCGCAATGTTCGATATGTGATCCGCTGAAACGCCATTTCGGCGTGGGTATTAACGATAGCTTGATTATAAGCATTTCTTGGGCACCGTTGCCGGCTCGCCCCCGCCAAAAATGCTAGGAATTAAAGGCCTAACTGCGATCGAGGACGAGCCATGCACGATGTCACCAAAGTTCGCACCGCGGCCGAGGTGCTGGTCGATCAATTGATCCGACATGGCGTGCGGCACGTGTTCTGCGTGCCGGGCGAAAGCTATCTCGCGGTGCTCGACGCGTTCCATGACCGCGACATCGCGATAACGGTTTGCCGGCAAGAGGGCGGCGCCGCCATGATGGCGGAGGCGGTCGGCAAGGCGACCGGCCAGCCCGGCATCTGTTTCGTCACGCGCGGCCCGGGAGCGACGAACGCGTCGCCCGGCATCCACATCGCGCGCCACGATTCGACCCCGATGATCATGTTCGCCGGCCAAGTCGCGCGCGACGTGAAGGAGCGCGACGCGCTGCAGGAGATCGACATCCGCGCGGCCTTCGGCGGAATAGCGAAATGGGCGACCGAGATCGACAATCCGGCGCGCGTCCCGGAGATCGTGTCGCGCGCGTTCTACACCGCGACCGCCGGCCGGCCTGGCCCGGTGGTGATCGGGCTCCCGGAGGACATGCTGCGGGACGATGTCGTCGTTGCCGACGCGCCGCGCTGGAGACCGTTCGAGACCTCGCCCGGTGCCGCCGAAATGCATGAGCTGGAAGCGCTGCTGCGACGGGCGACGCGGCCGATCGTCATCGTCGGCGGCACGCGCTGGTCGGTCGAGGCGCGCGACGCGATGCACCGATTCGCCGAGCGTTTCGCGCTTCCCGTCGCAACCAGCTATCGCCGGTTGACGCTGTTCGACCCGCTGCATCCCTGCTACGCGGGCGACCTCGGCATCGGGCCCAATCCCAAGCTCGTCACGCGCATCAAGGAGGCCGACCTCGTGCTTGTGGTCGGCGGCCGGCTCGGCGAGCTCGCCTCGCAAGGCTTCACGCTGTTCGACATTCCGGGGCCGCGGATGAACGTCGTGCATGTCCATCCTTCGGCGGAAGAATTCGGCCGCCTCTATAGCCCTGCGCTTGCCATCCACGCGAGTCCGCTTCCGTTTGCCGCAGCCGCGCAGACGATGCAGCCGCCCGACCCGATCGCGTGGCGCAAGCGCACCGAGGAAGCGCATGCGGATTACCTTGCCTGGACCGACACGCCGACCGAGCAGCCCGGCGGCGTCAATCTCGGCGCCGTCATGGTGTGGCTGCGCGAGAATCTTCCGCAGGACGCCATCCTGTGCAACGGCGCCGGCAATTACGCGGCCTGGATCCACCGCTTCTACCGTTTCCGGCAATTTGCGACGCACATCGCGCCGACGTCCGCATCCATGGGCTACGGAATGCCTTCTGCCGTCGCGATGCAGCGGCTCCATCCCGGACGCACCGTCATCTCACTCAACGGTGACGGCGACTTCCTCATGAACGGTCAGGAATTCGCGACCGCCGTGCAGTACGAGCTGCCGATCATCGTCATCGTCTGCGACAACGGCATTTACGGCACCATTCGCATGCATCAGGAGCGCGAATATCCCGGCCGCATCAGCGCCACCACGCTGCGCAACCCCGACTTCGCGGCCTATGCCCGGGCGTTCGGTGGGTTCGGCGTCACCGTGGAGCGGACACAGGATTTCGCCGACGCGTTTCAGGCGGCCGCGAATTCAGGCAAGCCCGCGATCGTGCATCTCAAGATCGACCCCGAGGCAATCACGCCGACGACCACGCTGAACAAGATCCGCGAGCACGCGCGCGCGGCGCTGGTCGGGTGATCCGTCGTCGGGGCCCTAAACCGACAGTGCCTCGCGTACGGACGCCGGCCAGCGCTTGAGCTCGATGCCGTGCGTGGCAAACAGCGCGAGCGCGAGCCGGTCCATTCCGAACGCCGCGCAGGCGGTATGCGCCACCTCTCCGGCCTCGGTCCGCAGGCCCCATTTCGTCGCGAAATGATCGCGATGGCAATTGAAGCTCATGCAGGCGGTTGGCCGCTCCGAGGAGCGCACCGCGACCAGCAGCTCGAACTTCAGCGCCTGCTCGATCTGGCTGTTCGCCAGGAGCTTTGCGGCTCGGCCGAAGAAGGGATCGCTCGCCGGCGCGATATGGCTGTTCAAACCCAGGGCTTCGGCAATCTCCTGGCCCTTCTTCATCCAGCGATCGCGGAAATCCGCCGCGTGCTGCGGCGTTCCGATGCAGACATATTCGCGCATGCGGAAGCTCTGCAACCGGTCGACCTCAAGCGAGGGCTCGTGCCGGAAGCAATCGCACATCACGTCGAACAGCAGGCCGTCCCGCGCGACGGCGCCGCGCTTCGCGACCAGCGGATAGACGTGGTAACAAGCGGCCGGTGTCAGAACGAGGTCTGTTGCCGCCAACGCCGACGTCCATCCGCCCTCTTCGCTCGGCCGGTCCACCGCGGCGCGGATTTCTGATTCATCGCCCTCCAGGCAACTGACCGCGCCCAGCAAATTCGGAAAGCTGTGCAGGTAGCCGCCCCTCTCGATGTGCTTGCGGTTGATGACGGGCGGAAACCGCAGGACCTCAGCGTCGCGCTGGCGGTGGCGCGAGATCAGCGCCGACAGGCCCTCGATGATCTGCTCGAACACCGCGGTGCGGCCATAGACGCCGTTCACGCCGGTTTGGCAGAACAGCTTGTCGATCGTGGTCTCGATCGGATTGCGCGAAACGTAGTTCATGACGATGGCTCCTGATGTTCCGACGGGCGCCGGCCGCCGCGAAGCTGTTTCAATGGCGTAGAGCCGCGGGCACCTCGACGAGCAACGACGCGCTCGCGGCGTTCGCCAGGATTCGGTCGTTGTTGATCATCACCGAGGAGGACATCGCGTCGCGCAGATTCCGCGTCACCGAGAACTCGCCGTCATTGCGATAACCCGCAAGCCCGGCGGCCTGGAGCGCGCTGTTCACGGTCGCGATCGCGAGCTCCGAGGCGGTCACCTTGAGCAAGTTCATGCTGGTCTGGAAGTCGAGCGATTCAAGGATGCGGTTGTCATCGCCTGCCGCTTCGTAACGCGCGAGCGCCGCGTTGATGACCGCCCGCATCGTGCGCAGCGACGCCGTCGCGCGAGTGAGGTGGGCGGCGCCGGGAGGCATCTGACCGTTGCTGTTGCGCGCAGCTCCGCGGACAAAGCTGCGCGCGCGATCGACGGCGCTGGCCGCGACCCCGGCCCACACCGCGCTCCACGCGAGGTGCGCGACCGGCATGCCGGTGTGCGCATGGATGGTCTGATAGGCCTCGGGCATGACCTGCTCGATCTTGCCCGTGCCTTCGAAATCAAATCCCGCGCTGCAGGTGCCGCGCATGCCGAGCGTATCCCACCCGCCGACATGATCGAGGCGGTAGTCGCCCTTGCGGAACGCGACGAGCACCTGATCGGACGCCGCGGCGTCGGGAGAACGACGCGCCGTGGTCACGAGCGCGTCGGCCTGCGCGCCATACGAGACGACCGTGGCGCTTTTCGTCAACGCGATGGCGGAGCCGTCCTGCTGCACGGCGCACGCGCTCTTGCGCAGATCGCCGCCGCCCTGGCCCTCGGTCGTGGATGACGCGACCAGCAGCTGTTCGGCAACGAGCCGTCGCAGGAAATTCTGATGCCATGCGCTCGTGACGCCATGCTTGATCACGCAGGCGACCATCATCTGGTGCATCGCGTAGATCAGCGCGGTCGACCCGCAGGCGCGCCCGAGCACGTAGCAAACGTCGGCGACATCGGAGATCGTCGCCCCCTCCCCGCCGAGCTTGGTCGGGACCAGGATACCGAGCAGCCGGTGCTCCTTGGCGGCGCGGATCGCTTCGTCCGGGAAACGCGCCGCGCGGTCGACCGCGGCCGCATGCTTCGCGGCGACGTCCGCGACTGCCCGCGCCCGGGTTGCCAGATCGTCGACCGCCGGAGCCGCGCTCGCCACGCCGTTCAAGATCGGGGCATGGTGAATGCCGTTTTGAGATTCGACGAGTGACATGGTTACTCCGTTGGTGCGTTTTGAGACGCGTCAAGCAGCACCAACGATACAAAGCAAGTTCTGCGCTGAGAGACGGAGTCCAAGATCGGTTCCGGCGTCGTGGTTAACGTCACCTCGCCTCAGGTATGCGTGAACCGCGCTATTGATTTACGGCGCTTTAGCAGTCGCGCATGCATTTGTATTAATTGTAAGTCGGCAAAGGGACTGTACGGCGCATCCACCGGTGCTAGCTAGTTTCCTTGCAGACGCCGGCGAACGCGAAAGGTGTGCAACGTGTCATACGCGGCCAATGCTCTGGCGAGAAAAGACGTGTCCGAGGTCGTGCGCCGGATCCTCAAGCGCCGATCGATCGATCGCGCGGTATCGGCGGACGACGATCTGCGCGAGATCGGTCTCACCTCGCTCGACATGGTCGACCTGGTGCTCTCCGTCGAGTCCGAATTCGGCCTCAGCGTGCCGGAGACCAGCATCACGCCGGCCAATTTTCGCTCGATCGCGGCGATCAACGCGCTTGTCGAATCCTTGAGCGATTGATCGGGCCGTCGCCGCATGGGTTGATCGGAAGCGCTGCCACATGCCCCTCGACCCGCACGCGAAAAGGTTCCTTGATCTCACCGCCTTTGCGGGCGCGGTGGACCCGACACGGCTCTCGCCGTCGGACATGCGCAAGGACTTCCAGCGCCTCAGCCAGCTCGTCGGCGCCAATGACGTGCCGGTCGGAAAAATCGAAGACGGCGAGTTACCGGGGCCCTGCGGGTCGCTGCCCATCCGCATCTATTCGCCGCGCGGCGCCGCGGATGACCGGCTGCCGGGCCTCATCTATTTCCACGGCGGGGGCGGCGTCTTCGGGAGCGTCGTGACCCATGATGGCCTGTGCCGGATGCTGAGCAATACGAGCGGGTGCCGCGTGATCTCGGTCGACTACAGGCTTGCGCCCGAACATCGCTTTCCCGCCGCCTTCGACGACAGCTATGCGGCCACCGAGGAGATATTTGCGCGCGCGCCCACGCTCGCCCTCGACCCGGACCGCATCGCGATCGGCGGAGATTCCGCCGGCGGCGGTCTCGCCGCGGCGGTCTGCCAGAGAGCAAAGCAGGAGAAAGGCCCGAAGATCGCGCTCCTGCTCTTGCTCTGTCCGGCGCTCGACATGGCGGCCGAGTCCGAATCGCGCCGCGCGTTCGCGCGCGGCTATTTCCTCGACAAGGCGACGATCGACTGGACGCTCGGCCTTTACTGCCCGCCCGAACTGGAACGCGCGGATCCTCGCCTATCGCCGTTGCGCGCCGACGACGTCAGCGGGCATCCGCCGACGCACATTCACACCGCCGAGTTCGATCCGCTGCGATGCGAAGGGCGCGCCTATGCGGATCGGCTCGAGCGCGTCGGGGTCGCGGTGCGCTACTCGTGTCACGTCGGCATGATCCACCACTTTTACGCCATGGCCGGCGCCATTCCGTATGCACGTGTGGCGATCGAGGAGATCGGTGCCGCCGTGGCGCGTGCGCTGGCATGACGGCTGATGGTGCGGGCGGCCGGACTCGAACCGGCACGGGGTTGCCCCCGAGGGATTTTAAGTCCCTTGCGTCTACCATTCCGCCACGCCCGCTCGGCGTCGTTGTACATCCGGTGCACAAAAGCCGAAAGCGACCGCAGACAAAAGCGGGCGGCCATGATGCCGCCCGCCGCGATCAAACCAGCCGCTGCGCCCTGCCCGCTCAGCCTTTGCCGGTGTGGCCCCACAGTTCCTTCCAGTCACGACCGTTCTGGTCGGTGACGCGGCCGTCGGTGGCGAAGAATTTGTTCGGCACCTGGAACATCGCGATCATGATGCCGCCTTCCGGCGTCCAGGCGACGTGGCGGCTGCCGGGCTCGCGCCAGACGAACTCGCCGGGACCGACGGTCAGGCCCTCGGCGGCGCCTTCCTTGTCGACCAGCTTGCCCGAGATCACGTAGGTCTGCTCGATCTGCACGTGCTCGTGGTCGGGCAGCACCGCGCCGGGCGCGAACTTCATCAGCATGGTGGCGAGCCCGGTCTTGGGATCATACAGCAGCGGCTTGGCCTCGCAGCCCGGGAAGCTCGTCTTCTGCCATTCCATCTCGGCCGGCTTGACGATGTGCGAATGTCCGTCGACGGCGCTCTGGCCGTGACCCTTCGGCGTTACTGCATCCATGCTAACCTCCTCCTCGTTTGCCGTTGATGCCGATTGTAACGCCTCGCCGATCCGCCGTCCCGCCCCGCGCGCGGTCCACGCATCGCCGATCAGTTCCGGAAAAGCAGCGGATACTATTAGCGGCGCGCTAACGCACTCCCGCGGAATCGCTGGCAAAAATACCCGCTTTGAGCAAAAATTGTCGTTGTTTCAGCGCCTTGGCGTGGATCGCACAGATCGAAATTATCGATATATTTCAATAACTTACGCTTTACACACCAGAGCTGCGTGCTAGCCTTGTGGCGACTTCAACGCAAAGCCCCCAAGGAGACCCGCCATGTCGTTCCTGCAGCCTACCCAGCTCATCGAGCATCTCACCGATGCGTTCGAGCGCAGCCCCGATAAGCTTCCCACTATGGCGTCCGCGACGCTCGCCGAGTGCGTGCCCCTGATCGCGATGGCGCTCGAATTCGTCGGCCGGGGACCTGCGGCGCTCACCGTCGATGCGATCGAGGCCTATCGGCTCGGCGCGGTGAAGCTGCTCGAGCACGTCCGCCCGGTGATCGAGCGCGAGGCCGACCTGACGTTCGGCGAATGGGCGATCGGCGGCACCGAGCCGGTGCGGCTGCGGCTTGCCGCGTGATCGCGGCCCTCCGACCACCTCGACCTCACTGACATCGACGGAAACGACGTACTCGAAGGAGCTCGATGAACGGCATGATCGGACGCTGAGGGTCAGGCGATGGGCTGCGGGATCACCGCGGAGGCCGTCGGGGCGGACCAGGCAGCGTGGGCGATCGGAGACCGGTTTATCGCAATCAGCTTGACGCAATGCTCGGAAAACTTTCGGCGCCCGGGACGGCCTTCGCCGTCGGCCGCCAAGCTCTCGAGCCGATCAAAGCGCGATCAACCTTCAAACCGACAAGGAACGCCCCATGTCCAAGCTCATGATCCTGTTCGTCCTCTTCATGTCCGGCACGCTCTACGATCCGCCGCGCGTGCTGCACTCCCTCGCACCAGAACTGTCCGCGCTCGGCTGGACCATCAAGACCACGCTCCGCGTGCGCTGACCGGGCGGCCAAGCACTCAGCAGCCTCTCGAGCAGCGCAAACGTGCGGCGTTTACGTACGCAATCAAGCAAATAGACCGACACCAAAGTTCGCCATTAACTCCGCATCGTGCGGCGGTCTGATTCGTATGGCGTTTCGATTTCGCTCTTCATCTCCACCAGAGTGATCAGAAGATGAAACGCCAGCGTTGTACCGGCCTTGCCGGGTCCCGCGCCGATTCGGCGGCGAAGGACAGGGCCGGATCGGCGCAAGATGACCGAATCTTATCCAAACGTCATGCGTCACGACGGCGCGTCGTGGCGACGTGCGTCGCCGCGCTTGGCGTGATCGTCATCGGACGGCCTCCGCCGGCCCATGCGCAGTCCCCCAATCTCGGTACGGCGGCGGACTTCGCGGTGCTGGCCGGCTCGACGGTCACCAACACCGGCTCCAGCGTCCTCCTCGGCAGTCTCGGCGTCAGTCCGGGCAGCGCCATCACGGGATTTCCGCCCGGAATCGTGTTGGCGCCAGGAGGAATCCATGCGGCCGACGCCGTCGCGGTCCAGGCTCAAGTGGACCTTACGATCGGCTACAATGCGCTGGCGAGCAGACCGACAACGCGAGACCTGACGGGCCAGAATCTGGGCGGCCTCACCCTGACGCCGGGCGTCTATAACTTCGCGTCATCGGCTCAGTTGACCGGCAATCTCACGCTCAACGCGCTCGGCAATCCCAACGCGGTTTTCGTCTTCAACATCGGCAGCACGCTGACCACCGCCAGCAGTTCGACCGTGACCGTCATCGGCGGCGGCCTCGGCAGCAATGTGTATTGGCGCGTCGGCAGTTCCGCGACCCTCGGCACGACCACGTCGTTCGTCGGAGACATCCTCGCGCTGACCAGCATCACGCTCACCACCGGCGCCAACATCACGTGCGGCAGCGCCTTGGCGCAGAACGGCGCGGTGACGCTGGATACCAACAATATCTCGATCCGGAACCTGTCCCCGTGCGCGGTCGCGCCGCTGCTGCCGGTCACGATCGTCACCCCGCCGGTCGTCGTCCCGCCGGGAGTCGTTCCGGTCGTGGTTCCGCCCGGTGTCGTCGTTCCGCCGGGAGGAACTCCCGTCGTCGTCCCGCCGGGCATCGTTCCGATCGTCGTTCCGCCGGGCGTGGTCGTCCCCCCCGGCGCGGTTGCGGTCGTCATTCCGCCGGGCGTCCCGGTTCCGCCGGGCGCAATTCCCGTCGTCGCCGCACCGGGTGTCGTCGTTCCGCCGGGCGCGGTTGCGGTCATCGTTCCGCCGGGCGTCGTCGTTCCGCCGGGCGTCATTCCGGCAGTCGTCGTGATCGCGCCGGGCCTCATTCCCATCACCGTCGCGCCGGGCGTCGTGCTTCCGCCGGGCGCAACTCCGTTCATCGTTCCGGCGGACGTGGTCCTTCCGCCCGGAGTGTTGGCCGCGATGGTCGTGCCGACGGTCACTTTGCCGGGAAACGCGGTGGCGACCGCGATCAACAATGCTTTTCTCGCCGCCGTTGCCGGAAACAACAACACGGTGCCGGCGAGCTTCCCGGGAGCATTCCTCGACCTCGCCGCGCGGACTCCCGCCGACCTGATGAACATCGTGTTGCCGCAGCTATCGGGCGAGGCCGCCACGGCGCTCGCGCCGGCGGGCATTCAGGCGATGAACTCGTTCCTGTCGCTGGTGCTCAATCCGCTCGCCGGCGATCAGTTCGCCGGCAACCGCAGCGGCTTCGGCGCGCCTCCC
Source organism: uncultured Hyphomicrobiales bacterium (assembly GCA_964479515.1). Taxonomy (GTDB): domain Bacteria; phylum Pseudomonadota; class Alphaproteobacteria; order Rhizobiales; family Xanthobacteraceae; genus PALSA-894. The sequence continues at coordinate 24,918 of CAYZMR010000002.1, forward strand.
CAGACCGTGAGGACGCTCGGCTTCGCGCCGGAAAGCCAGCCCCTCCCGAGCCTTGTGACCTCCTATGCGTCGATCGGGGGGCCGCCGGTCGGCGCCGCACTCGATCGCAGCCGGTGGGGCATCTGGGCGGCGGCGTATGGCGGGGAAAACAGGACCTCCGGTGACATCCTTGCCGGCACCCACGACAGGACCGCGCGCGCGTATGGCTTGGCCACCGGCTTCGATTATCGCGTCTCGCCGGACACCGTGGTCGGCTTCGCGCTCGCGGGGGGCGGCATCGATTACGGCCTGTCGGATGGTCTCGGCGGCGGGCGCAGCGACATGTTCCAGACGGCCGTTTATTCGTCCACGCGCTTCAACGCGGCCTATATCTCGGCCGCGCTCGCCTTCGCGTTTCATCGTGTGTCGAGCGACCGCTGGCTCTCCGTCGCGGGACCTGACCACCTCACCGCCGATTTCTCTGCCTACGATATCGGCGGCCGGATCGAAGGCGGCTACCGGTTTGCGATTCCCGGCAGCTTCGGCCTGTGGGGATTTGGATTGACCCCCTACGGAGCGGTACAGGCGCAATCGTTCCGCACACCGTCCTACAGCGAGATCGCCGCCTCCGGCTCGGCGGTCTTCGCCCTCGGCTACGACGCGCACAACACGAGCGCGGTCCGCACCGAGCTCGGCGCCTGGTTCGATCAGAGCGTTGCGCTCGACAGCAGCACCGTCCTCACGCTGCGTGCCCGCGCCGCCTGGGCACACGACCACGTGAGCGATCCGATCGCGGACGTCGCGTTCCTGGCGCTGCCCGGCTCCGCCTTCATCGTGACCGGCGCCACCCCCGTCACCGATCTGGCGCTGCTCTCGGCTGATGCATGGCTGAGGTTCGCGTCCGGTCTGTCGATCGGTGTCAGATTCGACAGCGAGCTTGCCGACCGCTCGCAGACATACGCCGGCACCGGAGTGGTACGTTACACGTGGTGACCGACGTCACGCCGCGAGAAACGCAAGCACCGACGCGGTGAACCCGGTCGGGTCGTCCAGATTGGAGATGTGGCCGGCGCCGGCGAGCTCGACATATTCCGACCCGGCGAGCTCCATGTGCATCGCCTTCATGGCGGACGCGACCGCGCCGCCCGCGTCCTTCTCGCCCGCGATGAACAGCACCGGCGGCTTCGTGCTCGCGACGGCGGAGCGGAAGTCATGATCGGCGAGCGCCGCCGCGCAACCGATAAAGCCCGCGACCGGCGTCGCGCGGATCATCGCGCGCACCTGATCGAGATAGGGCGGGTTGTCGGCAAGCACGTCGGGCGGAAACCATCGCCTCACGGTAGGCTCGACGAGGCCCGCCATGCCCTCCTTCTGCGCGACCGCGATGCGCTCTTCCCATTGCGCTGCGCTCTGCGGGCTCGAGGCGCAGCCCGAGTCGCAGACGATCGCGCGCTCGATGCGGTCCGGGTGGCGCTGCGCGATCCCGAGTGCGGTCGCGCCGCCCATCGACAGGCCGGCAAAATACGCGCGCGCAACGCCGAGCGCGTCCATCAGCGCGAGCGCGTCCTCGATCAGCAGGTCGAAGCTGTAGCGGCCGGCCGTCGCTTGCGTTCCGCCGTGACCGCGCTGATCGTAGCGCAGCACGCGAAACGACGACGACAGCGCGCGCGCCTGCTCGTCCCACATCGAGAGGTCGGTCGCGAGCGAGTTGGAGAAAATCAGCCAGGGCGAGCCTTGCGCGCCGTCGATCGCGTAATTGATGCTGATGCCGTTGGTTTGGATGTGCATATCTAGGGCGCCCCGTTGCGGATCGGCGGCTGGAACGCGAGCCCCATGTCCCAGGGAAAATAGATCCAGGTGTCCTGCGACACCTCGGTGATGAAAGTGTCGACCATCGGCCGGCCCATCGGCTTCGCATAGACCGTGGCGAAATGCGCCTTAGGGAGGATGTCGCGCACGATGCGCGCAGTCTTGCCGGTGTCCACCAAGTCATCGACGATCAGCACGCCCTTGCCCTCGCCGCCACCGAGCGCCACGATCGAGCTCGCCACGCCCTTGAGCACGCTCGCAGCTCCTTGCGTCTTGTAGTCGTGATAGCTCGCGACGCATACGGTCTCGATCAGCCGGATCTCCAATTCACGCGCCACGATCGCGGCCGGCACCAGCCCGCCGCGCGTGACACACACGATCGCCTCGAACGGCCCGGTGCCGGAGAGCCGCCAGGTCAGCGCGCGCGCGTCGCGGTGGAACTGGTCCCACGAGACCGGAAAGGCCTTCGCGGCTTGTTGTGCTTGCGCTTCGGCCATTCGCGTCCCTCCCGACATGCGTCAGGACGTTCTAGCGCGGCAGCCTCGTTTGCCGGAAGGCCGATTCTCCGCTCGTCCCGCGAAAAGGAGCCCGGCTGGACTCCGCTTTCCCGGGAATTAAGCGGAGAGGATGTAAGGTTGACCGGCCATCTCAGTGCCCGCCGCCCGCTCCCGCGGCGGCCGGCTTCTTCACCAGCACGGCCAGCACCGCGAGCGCGACGAACAGCGCGGTCATCGCGAGGAACACGTCGGCGAACGCCATCACGCTGGCCTGGCGGTGCACGAGCGCCGTCATCTGCTTCAACGCCATCGCCTGCGCGTCGGGACTGCCCCCAAACTGCTTTGGCATGTTGTTGAGCGCCTCGACCGCTGGGCCATGCGCGAAGGTGAAGTTCTCGTGCAGCCGCGCGATATGCAGGTCGGTGCGGTCGTTGAGGAACGTGTAGATGCCGGCAAGCCCGACCGCCCCGCCAAGATTGCGCATCAGATTATAGAGGCCGGAGGCGTTCTTCACCCGGTCGGGCGCAAGCGTGCCGAGTGCGACATTGTTGATCGGCACCATCGCGAGCATCAACCCGATGCCGCGGAAGATCTGCGGCCAGAGCAGTTCCCAGAAATCCCAGTCGCGCGTGAGCGACGTCATCCACCAGGTGCCGGCCGCGAAGAACGCGAACCCGGCCATCAGCATCAGGCGCGGATCGACCTTGCCGGTCATGCGGCCCGCGATCGGCGCGGTCAGGAACATCGCGAGGCCGGAGACGAACATGGTCTCGCCGATCATCAGCGCGTCATAGCCGCGGATCTGCGCGAGATAGAGCGGATACACGAGGGTCAGGCCATACAGCCCGATGCCGACCACGAACGAGAACAGGCTGCCGAGCGCGAAGTTGCGATCCGCGAAGGCCTTCAGGTCGACGATCGGTTGGCGCGCCGTGAACGCGCGGTAGAAGAACAGGATCGCGGAGAGCCCCGACACCCAAGCGAGCATCAGGATCGTGTCGTCGCCGAACCAGTCGTTGCGTGGACCTTCCTCAAGCACATATTCGAGCGCGCCGAGGAAGCCCGCCATCGACAGCAGCCCGACCCAGTCGAAATGGTCGAGCAGCTTGTAATCCGGCTTATCGAAGTCGATCAGCGCGAAGGCCGCGACCGCGACGCCGATGCCGGGCACGACATTGATGAAGAACAGCCAGTGCCAGGAGAGCGCGTCGGTCAGATAGCCGCCGACCGTCGGCCCGATCGTGGGGGCCAACGTCGCCACAAGCCCGATCATCGGCGAGATGATGCCGACCTTGGAGCGCGGAAAGATCGTGAACGCGGTCGCAAACACCGTCGGGATCATGCCGCCGCCGATGAAGCCCTGCACGGCGCGCCAGAAGATCATCTCGTTGATCGAGGAGGAGAACCCGCACATGAGGCTCGCGGCCGTAAAACCGGCCGCCGAGATGCCGAACAGCATGCGGGTGCCGAGCGCGCGCGACAGGAAGCCCGACAGCGGGATCATCACCACTTCGGCGATGAGATAGGCGGTCTGAACCCATGCGATTTCGTCGGACGAGGCCGAAAGCCCGGCCTGGATTTCGGTGAGCGAGGCCGAGACGATCTGGATGTCCAGGATCGCCATGAACATCCCGAACACCATGCAGAGAAACGTAAACAGCCGCCGCGGATCGATTCGATCCACGGCGGCCGTGGCCGGCTGGGGGACTGGACCGGCTGTGATTGTTGCGTCGGCCATGGCTGTGCTCGCGGGCGCCTTCAGCGCACCCCGTTCGCGCGCGAGGCGGTGCGCACCGGAATGGCCGCGACCGCGCCGGGCTTGGTATCGACGCTGACGACCACCGACATGCCGGGGCGGAGCACGCCCTTGGCGGCGAGGTCGTCCGGCACCTGGATGCGCACGGCGAGGCGCTGCACGATCTTGGTGAAGTTGCCGGTGGCATTGTCGGGCGGCAGCAGCGAGAACACCGAGCCCGAAGCCGGCGCGACGCTCACCACCGTGCCGTCGATCTTGTCGCCGCTCATCGCGTCGACCGCGATCTTGACCGGCTGGCCGGGCTGGAGCTTGGCAAGCTGCGTCTCCTTGAAGTTCGCATCGACATAGACCGCATCGAGCGGCACGAGGCTCGCGAGCCGCTGGCCGGGCTGCACGTAGTCGCCGACCTGCATCGCGCGGTTGCCGATCACGCCGTCCATCGGCGCCTTGATCACCGTGAACGAGAGGTCGCGCTCGGCCTTGGCGAGCGCGGTATTCAATTCCTTGAGCGTGCGCGTCGCCTCTTCCTGCTGCGCCTTGAGCACGTCGGCGTTCGCCACCGCGGCCTCGACCGCCGCCTGCGCGCCCTGCACCGCCGCGACGGACTGGAGCTTGTTTGCCTGCGCGGTCTCGAGCGCCTGCTTGCTGGCGAAGTCGCGCGCGGCAAGCGACTGCTGGCGTGTCAGTTCGAGGTCGGCGCGGGTTGCGCCCGCCTGCGCGGAGGCGAGCTGCGCCTTGGCCTGGTCGATCGCGGCTTGCTGCGCGTCGACCTGCTTGCCGATCCGATCGATCGTCGCCTGTTGCGTCGCGACCTTGTTGCGCGCGGAATCGACCGCTAGCACATAGTCGCCATCATCGATCTTGGCGATCACGTCACCGGCACGCACCGGCGCGTTGTCGTCGACCAGCACGAACGACACGTAGCCGGACACCTTGGCGGACAGCGTCGTGTTCTTCGCGCCCACATAGGCGTCGTCGGTCGTGACCAGATAGCGCCCGGTGGTCCAGTAATAGTGGCCGTACCATCCGCCGGCCGCGAGGGCGGCGATCAGCGCGGCACCGATGAGCGCCTTCTTGACGCTCAAGCGTCGCGGCTTGGCCGGCGCATCGGCGGCAGCCTCTGCAGGCGCCTGCGCGATGGGCCCGGCCGGCTTGGCGTTACCCGGCTGTTGAGTCGCCGGGACGAGTGCGGCGGGGGAGCCCGTATCGTCTTTTTTCTGCCAAGCCGGCCGTCCCGTGGCGTCGGTCAATCCACCGGCCGAATCCCGATCGCGATACATGTTGAAGTCCCTTCCCAGTCCAACCACTTGAGAATTCTCTTGATTGACCGAACGGTTCGGTCATTTCGAGGCTTGACATACAGCCTCGGGAACCGTATGTCAAGCTGACCGAACCGTTCGGTCAAAGAAATGTGAAGGAGGACCTGGGCTCACGGCGTAGGATGCGCAGAGTGCCGCAGGGATAGGACGATGTCAGACGTTTTGACGATGGAACTCCCCGCCGAGGCGGCGGACTCAGCCAAGCGGCGCCAGATCATCGAAGGCGCGCGCACGGTGTTCCTGGCGCAGGGCTTCGACGCCGCCAGCATGGGCGAGATCGCCCGCAAGGCCGGTGTCTCGAAGGGCACGCTCTATGTCTACTTCAAGAACAAGGAAGAGCTGTTCGAGGCGATCGCCGAGCAACAATGTCACTTCCAGGCCGAGCGCGTGTTCGAGCTCGATCCCGCTGATCATGATGTCGCGGCGGCGCTGTGCAAGCTCGGCAGCGCATTTGCGCATTATCTCTGCTATCGCTCGACCTCCCCGATCCGCACCGTGATCGCGATCGCGGATCGCATGCCGGAAGTCGGGCGGCAGTTCTACGAGAGCGGCCCTGCGGTCGGCATCGCTAAATTGGGGCGTTACCTGCGCGCCCAGGTCCAGGCGGGCGTGCTGGAGATCGCGCCCGAGGATTGCGAGATCGTCGCGGCGCAGTTTCTCGAGTCGACGCTCGCGACGACGTTCAAGCCGGTGCTGTTCAACTTCGCGCCCCCTCCCCCGCAGGAGCGTATCGACCATGTGGTCGGCATCGCGGTCCGCGCCTTCATGAAGGCGTATGGGAAGGCGGCATAACCAAGCCCGCTCGTCCCCGCGAAAGAGGGGACCCAAAGAACTGGATGCCCGCTTTCGCCGCCATGAGCGGAGAGTGGGAATCAGGCCAGCGTCGCATCCAGCGTGATGCTCGCGCGGAGCACCTTCGACACCGGGCAATTCGCCTTCGCGGTCTCGGCCAATTTCAGGAAATCGTCCTTCGAAATCCCCGGCACCTTGGCCTTGGTCGTGAGCGCGACCGCCTTGATGGTCCAGCCGCCGCCTTCCTGCTCCAACGAAAGGTCAGCTTTCGTGTTCAGGCTGGCCGGCGGATGCCCCGCCCCGCTCAACTGAAACGCTAGCGCCATCGTGAAGCAGCTCGCATGCGCGGCCGCGATCAGCTCTTCCGGGTTGGTGCCTTTCTCGTCGCCGAAGCGGCGCGCGAAGGAATAGGGCGTGTCGCTCAAAATCCCGCTCTGCGTCGTGATCGCACCTTTGCCCTCCTTGCCCGAGCCGCTCCAGACCGCGGATGCATTGCGCTTGATCGTTGCCATGAGGTCTCTCCTGTTCCGATCAGGTGCAGGTAATGACGCGCGGAAGCCCGCGCTAGCCGCGCGCGGGGCCACCCAGCCAAAACCTCAGTCCGGTGAAGACCGCGAACAGGACCGAGACGCCAGTCAGCGACAGACGCAGCGCCAGCGTTTCCTGACTGACCAGAAAACTCAGGCCGACCGCGATCGCGAGCGCCGCGATCATCGCCCACGTCTTGCCCATCCAGATGAATGGCGCGAGCGCGATCCCGGCGATGCCCGGCAGGACGATGAAGACGAGAAACTTCGGCTCGAACAATCCGTTCGATCCAAACGCCGAAATCAGCGCGGCGACGAACGCCAGGATCAAAACGCCGCCCAGCGCCGAGAGGATCGCGTAGACGCGCGCCGCGATCTTGACGATCAGGTCCTCGCGCACGCGGATCAGGCGGCCGTCGCGGCGCGCACACGCACCAGCATCGCCTCGACGTCGGCCTTCGCGGCGGCGAGGTGCGCCGCATCGCGCGAGCGAACCACGAGGTTGGTGTTCGGCCCGCTCTTCTCGTCGAAGAACGGATAGCTGCCGATCGACACGTTCGGATGCTGCTTCGCGATCAGGCCGAGCTCGGTGCCGATGTCGCCTTCACGCACATCGCCCTTGATCGTCTCGGAGATCATCTTGACGCCGGTCTTGAGCATCGGCGCTGCCGCGTCGAGCATCGCCTGCATGATCGACGGCACGCCCGCCATCACGATCACGTTGCCGATCTTGAAGCCCGGCGCGCCCGACTGCTTGTTCTCGACCAGATCGGCGCCGGCCGGAATGCGCGCCATGCGCAGGCGGGCTTCATTCATTTCCACCCCCCGCGCCGCGAACCGCTCCTTCATGATCTTCACGGCGCGCGGATCGACATCGATCGGGACGCCGAAGGCCTTGGCGATCGAATCCGCCGTGATGTCGTCATGCGTCGGCCCGATGCCGCCGGTCGTGAACACATAGGTGTAGCGGCCGCGCAGCGCGTTGAGCGCGTCGATGATCTCGTGCTCCTCGTCGGGGACGACTCGCACCTCTTTCAGATCGATGCCGATGTTGGTGAGGTACTCGGCGATATAGCCGATGTTCTTGTCCTTGGTGCGCCCGGACAGGATCTCGTCGCCGATGACCAGGATGGCGGCTGTGACGATGGTGTCGGCGCTCATGGGCGTGTCCTTTGACGATGGCACGCTATAATGCATCAAGACGCCGCCAGAGGAAGCCGCCTGATGAACGAACATGCACGGGCCGCGCCGGCGCCGCATCGGCCCATCGCCTACGCGCCCGCATGCGTCAACCACGCGGTCGATCCCGACGGCACGATCCGCCTCGCCTGCGGCACGCCGCTTGAGGCGCACGATCCGAGCCTCGCGCGTTTGTTCCGCGCCGCGGTCGACGCGCAGCCGGATCGGGTTTTCCTCGCCGAGCGCCAAGGCGACGGCTGGCGCAAGCTCACCTATCGGCAAGCGCGCGCAACCGTCGACGCGCTCGCAGCCGCGCTGATCGAGCGCGGGCTCTCGCCGCAGCGACCCGTGATGATCCTGTCCGGCAACGCGATCGATCATGCGCTGCTGATGCTTGCCGGCTATACGGCCGGCGTCCCGGTCGCGCCGGTGTCGGTCGCCTACTCGCTGCAAAGCCAGGATTTCGCCAAGCTGAAATACATCGCCGAGCTGCTCGCGCCCGGCCTCGTCTATGTCGCCGACACCGCGCCGTTCGCCAAGGCGCTTGCGGCGATCGACCTTTCGAATGCCGAGCTGGTCGCAAGCCGCAATGGCGCAAACCTCGACGGCGTGACGCTGCTCGATGACCTTGCGCGCACGCACGCGGGCGCGGCGGTCGAGCAGGCGGCAGCTGCGATCAGCGGCGACACGATCGCGAAGGTCCTGTTCACCTCCGGCTCGACCGGCCTGCCGAAGGGCGTCATCAACACGCACGGCATGCTGACCGCGAACCAGCAGCAGGCGCTGCAGCTCTGGCCGTTCCTGTCGGAACAGCCGCTCACGCTGGTCGATTGGCTGCCGTGGAACCATACCTTCGGCGGCAACCACAACTTCAACATGGTGCTGCGGAACGCCGGCACGCTCTACATCGACAATGGTCGTCCGCTGCCGAACCTGGTCGGCGAAACCGTGCGCAACCTCACCGAAATCTCGCCGACCGTCTATTTCAATGTGCCCGCCGGCTACGCGGCGCTGCTGCCGCATCTGGAGAGCGACGAGAATTTCGCGCGCGCCTTCTTCAGCGACCTGCGGCTCATCTTCTACGCGGGTGCGGCGCTGCCGCAGGACCTGTGGACGCGGCTGGAAACGGTCTCCGTGCGCGCGACCGGGCACCGCGTGCCGATGTCGTCGTCCTGGGGCACGACCGAGACCGCGCCGCTCGCGACCGCCGCGCATTTCCTGCTGGAACGCGCCGGCAATGTCGGCCTGCCCGCCCCGGGAGTCGAGGTGAAGCTGGTGCCGAGCGGCGAAAAGCTCGAGCTGCGCGTGCGCGGCCCGAACATCACGCCCGGCTATTGGCGGCGCCATGATCTGACGCGCGACGCGTTCGACGCGGAGGGCTTCTACAAGCCGGGCGACGCGGTGCGCTTCGCCGATGCGGCCGACCCCTCAAAGGGCATCGTGTTCGACGGGCGCCTCGCCGAGGATTTCAAGCTGACGACCGGCACCTGGGTGCATGTCGGCGCGTTGCGCATCGCGGTGCTCGCCGCCTGCTCGCCGGTGCTGCAGGACGCGATCGTCGCGGGCGCGGACCGCGAATTCGTCACGCTGCTCTGCTGGCTCAACGCCGCCGGCTGCCAGAAGCTCACCGGCGAAGCGCTGCCGCTGCCCGAGTTCGCGCGCCACCCACTCGTACGCGAACAGGTGCGTCGCGGCCTTGCCGCCTGGAACGCCGCGCATCCGGGCTCGTCCGAACGCATCGCGCGCGTCGCGCTCTTGCCCGACGGACCGTCGATCGACGCGAACGAGATCACCGACAAAGGTTACGTCAACCAGCGCCTCGCCCTGGAGCGCCGCGCGGCAGACGTCGCGCGGCTCTACGGGGCCGAGCCCGAGGCGGACATCCTCGTCATCACGGGCTGAACCGGGCGCGCGGCGCTGTCGCCGTGCCTCACGGCGCGAGGCGTTTCAACTCCGCCTCGGCCCCGGCGCGTTCGAGGAACCCCGCCGGGCACGTCTCGGTTGCCGCCTTGAACTCCAGCGCGGCTGCGGCAGCGTCCGCATGCAACAGACGCCACTCGCCGACGTAGAAGTGCGCCTGGCATGTTTCCTCCGGGCTGGTCGCGGCCGCGAGCGCGGCCTCCGGCGCGCGGGTCCCGAGGAGCATCTCGACCACGGGGGAAGGCCAGTCGGGGGCCTTGAGGGTCTTCGCGCTCGTGTCCAGCTCCGCCGCGGCGGCCACCCCGGCCGAACGGACGCGCGCGAGGTAGAGCCACAACGCGCCATGGCCAAAATCGGGGTTCGCCTTGATGGTCGCCGTGAGGTCGTTGGCCGCCGCGCCGTAGTTGGCGAGATAGAGGTTCGCGAAGCCGCGCATCTGCACGGTCCAGGCTTGGTCTGGATCGAGCCGGATGGCCTCGTTGAAATCGGCGAGCGCGCGCTCGTAGTCCGCGTTGTCGAAATAGACGTCGCCGCGATGGTTCAGCGCGACCACATACGTCGGATCGGCGCGGAGCGATTCGTTGAAGTCGGAGAGCGCGCGCTCGCGGTCGCCCTGGTCGCGGTAGACATCGCCGCGATCGCAGTAGGCGACCGCGTAGTCCGGGTTGAGCCGGATCGCCGCGCTGTAGTCGGCGATCGCGCGTTCGTAGTCCTTCTTGGCGTGATAGGCGTCGCCGCGATTGTCGTAGAGCTCGGCATCCTCGGGCTTGAGCCGCAGCGCCTCGCTGAAATCCGCGATGGCGGCGTCGTGATCGCCGCTCGCGGCGCGCAGCAGTCCGCGGTTGTTGTAGGCAAGCGCATAACCGGGATCGAGCCGGAGCGCCTCGCTGTAGTCCGCCACGGCGCCGTCCCGATCGCCGTTCGCGGCGCGGATGAGCCCGCGGCCGTTGTGCGGTGCCGCGTCTGTCGGATCGAGCCGGATCGCTTCGTTGAAGTCGGCGAGCGCGCGCTCGCGGTCGCCCTGGTCGCGGTAGCTATTGGCGCGATTGTTGTAGGCGCTCGCATAGTTCGGATCGAGGCGGATCGCGTCGCTGTAATCCGCGATCGCGGCATCCCGGTCGCCGCTGTCGGCGTGAACGATGCCGCGATTATTGTGCGCGCGCGAATCATTCGGATCGAGGCGGATCGCCTCGTTGTAATCGGCGAGCGCGCGCGCGAAGTCTTTGTTGTTCAGATAGACGGTGCCGCGCCCATTGTAGGGTTGGCCATATTTCGGATCGAGCCGGATCGCTTGATTGTAATCGGCGAGCGCGCCGTCGAGGTCGCCCTTCTTGAGGCGGACGACGCCGCGGCTGTTGTAGGCGCGCGAGGACTGGCGATCGAGCCAGATCGCCGCATTGATGTCGGCGAGCGCGCTGTCGAAATCGCCGCGGGCGATGTAGCCGATGCAGCGGCTGTTATAGGCGGTGCTGAGCTTCTTCCGGCTGGCCCGGCCGCTGTTGATGATCGCCGTGCAGGCCTTGATCTGCGTGTCCGATCCGGCGGTTCCCGTCTCGCACGCCGTCCAGGCTGCGCCCGGCGCAGCAACGCCTGCACTCGGAAACAAAACTGCCGCGACAAAACCCGCGATGACGATGGCGCGCGAAAGCGCGTGCCCGGTTGCCCCCAGCATTGATCCCCCCGTAACCCCAAATGCCCGGCGGGACGCTAGCATGCCGCGACGTAAAGGAAAGGCTGCGTACGTTCGGCTGCCACGAGGGCGATCGAGAGATGGCGCGGGCGATCATGCGCCGCGCTGCGCCAGCGCCTCGGCCAGCGCGAGCAACGCGACCCGCGAGCCGCGCCCGGCGATCTCCGCGTAGGCGCGCACCAGGCGCATCGCGCCGCGCGTGCGCAGATAGGCGAAGCCATAGTCGCGATCCTCGCGCCGCGTGGCGCCGACGCCATAGAACGCCGTCACCGGAACATCGAGCGCGCCGGCGATGCGCTGCAGTCGTCCCGCCGAAATTCGGTTGTCGCCCTTCTCGTACTTTTGAAACTGCTGGAAGCTCACGCCGGCCTGGCTTGCGACTCTGCTCTGCGACAGGCCACGTTCGAGCCGCAGCGCGCGCAATCGATGCGCGATCTCGATGTCTTCCGCGCAGGCCCGGCGCGCGGCTGTTCTACTTTTTCGAGAAATCGAATCTTTGCTCAACTGTCTACCCTCCGATGCTCGCTTTTATATAATATACGATATCAATTACATCTTTTGAAGAGTGGCGCCTTGATAACCACTTTGCCAATCGTGCCGGATGCCACACGGCAACGGGCACTCGGTGCGGAAAGCGCTGGCGCATAATCTGCGCGTGCTCCGCGCGACGCGTCGGCTCTCGCAGAATGTGTTGGCGCAGGAAGCCGGCGTCACGCAGGCGCTCGTGAGCGCGATCGAGCTCGGCAAGGCGAACCCGACGCTCGCGAGCCTGGAGCGGATCGCTCAGGTGCTCAAGGTCGACATGTCGCAGTTGTTTCTCGACCGCGAACTGTGGACGTAAGCGCGCGTCGGCTGCGCGTCACGGTCGCGCCGCGGCGCCCTCGCCCCGATCCCACAGCCAAGCCGCGACCGTGACCGCTAAGACCGCCCCGGCGCATTGCGCAGCGATGAAGCCGGGCACGCTTCCCGGCGCGATACCGGCAAACGTGTCCGACAGCGCGCGCGCCACCGTCACCGCCGGATTGGCGAACGAGGTCGACGCGGTGAACCAATACGCCGCCGTGATGTAGAGACCGACCGCATAGGGCACGGCCGCCGGAGTGCGCGCCGCGCAGCCGAAGATCGTCAGCAGCAGGCCGAAGGTGGCGACCGCCTCCGCCAGCCACTGACCTGGCCCGGCGCGCACGGTCGCCGAGACTTGCCACAAGGGAAGTTCGAACATCGCGTGCGCGACAAGCCCGCCGAGCACGCCGCCGATCATCTGACACGCGATATAGACGCCGGCCTGCGGCCAGCCGATCTCGCCGCGCCATCGCAAAGCCAGCGTCACGACTGGATTGAGATGCGCGCCCGAGATCGGACCGAACGCCAGGATCAGGACGGTCAGCATCGCGCCGGTCGGCAGCGTGTTGCAGAGAAGCGCGAGCGCGCCGTTTCCGCCGGCAAGCCGCTGCGCCATGATGCCGGAGCCGATCACGGTCGCGAGCAAGAACGCGGTGCCGAGCGCCTCGGCCGCGCCACGCCTAGCGAGCGTGACCATCAGCTTTCGGCGCGCGCGCGGTCGAGCGCGCCGATCTCGGTAAGCCGGCGTTGCAGGCTGAGCCGGTCGAGGCTTGTCAGCGGCAGCGCGGCGAAAATCCCGATGCGCTGATTGAGCATACGGTAGGCCTCGTTGAACGCATGCGCGACCTCGGCTTCCGTGCCCTTCTCTTCGGCGGGGTCGGGAACGCCCCAGTGCGCTGTCATCGGCTGGCCCGGCCATACCGGACAGGCCTCGCCCGCCGCGTTGTCACAGACCGTGAATACGAAATCGAGCTTCGGCGCGCCCGGCTGGGCGAATTCGCTCCACGACTTCGAGCGAAAGCGCGAAGTGTCGTAGCCGAGCCGTCGCAGCACGCGGATGGTGTTCGGATTGACCACGCCGTTCGGCTGGCTGCCGGCGCTATAGGCTTGGAAACGGCCCTGCCCCACCTTGTTGAGGATCGCCTCGGCGATGATCGAGCGCGCCGAGTTGCCGGTGCACAGGAACAGGACGTTGTAGGGCGCCGTCATGGACACTCCCTACGCGCAGCAGGCCGAAGCCTTGACCGGGACCGCCGACGCTTCGGCCTTTGGCGCGCAGCACGCCGCCGCGGGGACGCGCGGCGCGGGGGCCGGCGCCGCGTGGGCAACACGCGCGACGTTCTCGCCGCTGCCGTCACCGTAATCGGTCGACTCTCCGGTCGTGAGGAACGTCTCCCACGCGATACCGGCCGGATCGTCGATCCACGACTTCTCCGACTGCGCGTAACAGCAGGTCGTCGCGCCCTGCTCGATCACGCTGCCGCCGGCTTGACGCAACCGCCCGTAGACCTCGTCGAGCTCGCCCTTGCCTTCGACCTGGATGCCGAGATGGTCGAGCCCTGCTGCGCGGCCGCGCGTCGAGATCGCGAAGTTCACGCGCGGATCCTCGAGCATCCATTTGGCGTAGTCGCTCTTGATGACGCTCGGGCGCGCGGCGAACAGCGCCGAATAAAACGCGACGGAGTGATCGATATCGTTGACGCTCACATGAACGTGCAGACGCTTCATGACACCGGTTCCTTGGCTGGCGATTTCGCGGGCGGGGCACAGATGGCCGGCGCGCAGGTCTCCGGCGCTCCGGCACAGCAGTTCTCGGTGAGATATCCGATCAGCGCGTTCATCGTGTCGAAGCGCGTTGCGTAGATCATCGAGCGCCCCTCGCGCCGCACCGTGACGAGGCCGGCCTGGCGCAGACGGTCGAAATGAAAGGACAACGTATTCGGCGGCAGGCCGAGTGCCGCCGCCACCTGACCGGCCGGCATGCCGCTCGGCCCGGCCTGAACCAGCAGGCGGTAGGTGTCGAGCCGACTATCCTGGGCGAGCGCGGCCAGCGCCGCGACGACGTCTGATCGTTCCATATTTCTACGATTATAGAAATATCACGCCGAGTCAAGCACCCTTCCGCACTGCAAATCAGGGCAAATCGCCGTGGCGGGTCGTCAGCGCCTCTCTGTCGAGGTCGCGGCGCGTTCGGCCTGCATCAGCAGATCGAGGGCGCGCCACGGTTTCGGCAGGTAGACGACGCCTTTGGGCAAATCCGAAGAACGCGACGCATATCCGGACGTGATGATGATCTTGACGTGCGGCCACATGCGTTTGACGCGATGCGCGAGATCGACGCCATCCATCAGGCCCGCGAGGCGTATATCGGTGAACAGGACGGCCGTTTGCGGGCCGTGCTGGCAAAGCACTGTGAACGCCTTCTCGGCGTTGTCGCACGAGATGACGCGCATCTCGCTTTCTTCAAACAGTACCACCGCGACGTCGCGCACCGCGACTTCATCTTCCACGATCACGGCGATTGGCGGCTTCGAACGACCCATGTGTCGCCTCCATGAGCAACGAGGCCGGCCGGCCCGGAAGGCGAACGTTGACACCAGGCGAAAGTTCCCAACGCCGAAACGCGCTTTTCGTTCCCGCCCTCCGATTGATCATTTTGCTCAAGCGATAGGCAGAAGGGCTATCTTTTTGAGGCTTGCGGAGCGCATGGTCGGAGGCTTCCCATGGCGCGGGGCTTGCAACTAAGCTTTCCGCTGGAAGGGCTTGGGTCCGGGTTTGGGCCTGTTGCTTGCGGCCCCGGGGGACTTGGCGTCGATGACGGTTGCGTTCGACGAGATGAACGGCACGGACGGCGTGGTCCGGCCGGCGTATCACGAACTCGCCGGCTGGCTGAGCGAGGTCCCGCCCGACATCCTGCAGCAACGCCGGCGCGAGGCGGAACTCCTGTTCCGCCGCATCGGCATCACCTTCGCGGTGTATGGCGAGTCGGAATCGACCGAGCGGCTGATCCCGTTCGACGTGATCCCGCGCGTGCTCGCCGCCGACGAGTGGGACATCGTCAAGCGCGGGCTCGAGCAGCGCACCAAGGCGATCAACCTCTACATCAAGGACGTGTACGGCAAGCGCGAGGTCCTGCGCGCCGGCATTATTCCGGAAGACCTCGTATTCCAGAATCCGGTCTTCCGGCCGGAGATGAACGGCCAGCGCGTGCCGCACGACATCTACGTGTTCATCGCCGGCATCGACATCGTGCGCGTCGACGCCGACACCTTCTACGTGCTGGAAGACAATGCCCGCACGCCCTCCGGCGTCTCCTACATGCTGGAGAACCGCGAGATCATGCTGCGGTTGTTCCCCGACCTGTTCGCGCGCCACCGCGTCGCGCCGGTCGAGAACTATCCGGACGAGTTGCTGGCGACGCTGCGCTCGGTCGCGCCGGTGACTGCGTTGGCGGAGCCGACCGTCGTGCTGCTGACCCCGGGCATCTACAATTCGGCCTATTACGAGCATTCGTTCCTCGCCGACAAGCTCGGCGTCGAGCTGGTCGAAGGACGCGACCTCGTCGTGAAAGGCGAGGTCGTCTACATGCGCACGACGACAGGCCTCAAGCGCGTCGACGTGATCTACCGCCGCATCGACGACGACTTCCTCGACCCATTGTCGTTCCGCCCCGACTCGGCGCTCGGCGTGCCCGGCATCATGTCGGCCTACATGGCCGGCAACGTCACGCTCGCCAACGCCGTCGGCACCGGCGTCGCCGACGACAAGGCGGTCTACAGCTACATGCCGGAGATCGTGAAGTTCTATCTCGGCGAGGAGCCGATCCTGAAGAACGTGCCGACCTGGCGCTGCCGCGAAGCCGAGCACCTCTCCTACGTGCTCGACAATCTTCAAGAGCTGGTGGTGAAGGAAGTGCATGGCTCGGGCGGCTACGGCATGCTGATCGGGCCGAAGGCCGACAAGGCGACGCTGGAAGCGTTCCGCGAGAAATTGAAGCGCGACCCGCGCGGCTTCATCGCGCAGCCGACATTGGCGCTCTCGACCGTGCCCACGCTGGTCGAGGAGGGCCTGGCGCCGCGCCACGTCGATCTGCGGCCGTTCGTGCTCACCGGGCGCGACCGCATCCGCATCGTGCCCGGGGGCCTCACCCGCGTCGCCCTCAAGGCCGGCTCGCTCGTCGTCAATTCGAGCCAGGGCGGCGGCACGAAGGACACCTGGGTCCTGGACGGATAGATGCTCTCCCGCACCGCCGATAACCTCTACTGGCTCGCGCGTTATGTGGAACGCGCCGAGTACCTCGCGCGCATCCTCGACGCGACGCAGCGCCTTGCCGCGGTGCCGACCGCGCACGGCCCATCGACCAACGAATGGGAATCCGCGGTCGCGACCGCCGGCTGCGCGGCGAGCTTCTTCTCCGCCTATGACGAGGCGAACGAGCAGAGCGTCACCGAGTTCCTCGCCTTCTCGCCCGACAATCCCTCCTCGATCCGCTCCTGCTTCGAGGTCGCCCGCACCAACGCGCGCGGCGTGCGCACCGCGCTCACGCGGGAAATGTGGGATGCGATCAACGGCACTTGGCTTGAGCTGCAGAAGTTCGGCTCGGGACCGGCCTCGCGCGAGCAGCTCAGCCAGTTCCTGCGCTGGGTGCAGGAGTCCTCGCTGCTGTTCGACGGCTCAGCCTATCGCACCATGCTGCGCAACGACGCCTATTGGTTCTCGCGGCTTGGCGTGTTCATCGAGCGCGCCGACAACACCGCGCGCATCCTCGACGTGAAATATCACCTGCTGCTGCCGCCGCAGGAGCATGTCGGCGGCCCGCTCGACTATTTCCAATGGGCCGCGATCCTACGCTCGGTCTCGGCGCTCACCTCGTATCACTGGGTCTATCGACAGAGTCTCAAGCCCTGGCTCGTCGCCGACCTGTTGATGCTCAACGAGCAGATGCCGCGCTCGCTCGCGAGCTGCTACGTGCATCTCGTCGAGCATCTCGACAACATCGCGCGCATCTACGGCCGCCAGGGGCCGGCGCAGCGCCACGCACGCCACGTCAGCACGCGGCTGCAGAACAGCCGCATGGATGAGGTCTTTCGCGACGGGCTGCACGAGTTCATCGGCGAGTTCATCGCCGACAACAACCGGCTCGGCTCGCTGATCACCGATCAGTATCTGGTCTGACGGCACTTCGCTCGATCACGCCGGCAGCGCGCCGATCGCCACACGAAGCGGCATCGTCATTTCTGCGCGTTGGCCTGCGATATCCTGTGGATGCCGATGTCGCGCTTGGCGATGAGTTGGCGCTGGAAGGCGATGTATTTCGAGATGTTGGCGCGGGAGGCGTATCTGCTCGCGAGCTCCTTGAAATACGCATCGGCCTCGTCGAACCGGCCGAGGCGGCGCAACAGTTCTCCCTTCAGGAGCCTGAACGTCTCCGACGCGTCGCCGGGATCGGCGGCTATGTCGTCCGGCAGCCGCGCCAGCAGTTCCGTCGCGTAGCGCTTGTAGCGTTCCGACTGCGTCCCTTCGGCGAGGAGATCTTTGTAATCGGGCTCTGGCGCGCCGGGGCGCTCGGACCTCGCCTGGTAACGCTCATGTACCTCGTTCTGACCCGCTTCCCAGGTCGCTTGCATCAAGAATATCGAGACCTTGCGATGCGCGCCGCCGTCGCGTTCGGTGATCCACGCCGCATGGTAATACGGCGTCTCCCCCTTGAGCGCCTGATAATCCGGCGAGAGGACCAGCGGCCGCAGCCGCTCCAGGTCCTCCGGCGAATATTCGTCTTTGATGAACACGAAGCCGTTGGTCGGGCATATGGCGATCGGCCAGGGGCTCCTGATCGGTCCGATCGCCATGAAATCGAGCGACTTGTCGAAGGTCGTGCCGGACCCTTGTGCCTGAAAGGTGAACTTCGTGCCGTCATACGGGCACGTCATTTCGACCTCGTGCAAGGTCATCGCGCGGACCGGCGATGCACCCAGACCCGCGCACACGATCAGCACCATATGAAGCGGCTTCACGTCGTCCTCCCTGCGTCGCCGGGTAGGTTCGCGGGTGCCAGAGGCTAAACGTTGACGGAAAAGCGGACGCCTGATGGCGGCGCGCTGTTTCGCGGCGCGTTGGCGGCGCTCAGTGCCGCTCTTTCACGTTCCCGAACTTCAGATCCGGCCACTCCTCGACGGCGCGCGAGAGCGTCCAGGCGTTGCGGGCGAGAAAGACCGGATCGCCGGCATTGTCGTCAGCGATGCTCGATCGGTTTGAATCGCAGAAGCGCTTCAACACGTCCGGTTTTTCGCTCATGATCCAGCGGGCCGTGTCGTAGGGCGCCGCCTCCAGCCTGATCGCGACGCCGTATTCCTGCGCGAGCCGCGACGTCAGCACGTCGAATTGCAGCGCGCCGACGGCGCCGAGCACCGGCCATCCCCCGTCGCGCGGGCGGAAGATCTGCACCACGCCTTCCTCGGTCAGGTCGCTCAGCGCCTTGTTGAGCTGCTTTGCGCGCATCGCGTCTTCCAGCACGACGCGGCGCAGCACCTCGGGGGCGAAGTTCGGTATTCCGACGAATTGCAGCACCTCGCCTTCGGTCAGCGTATCGCCGACCCGCAGCGTGCCGTGGTTTGGAATGCCGACGATGTCGCCGGGAAACGCGTCATCGATCGTCGCGCGCTGCTGGGCGAAGAAGAAGATCGGCGCCGCGATGTTCATCGACTTCTGCTCGCGTGCATTGAACAGCTTCATGCCGCGGCGGAACCGGCCCGAGCAGAGCCGCATGAACGCGACGCGATCGCGATGGTTCGGGTCCATGTTGGCCTGGACCTTGAAAACGAAGCCGGTGACCTCTTTCTCGTCCGGCGCGACCAGGCGGCTCACCGTCTGCCGCGGCAGCGCTCCGGGCGCGAAACGCGCCAGGCAGTCGAGCAGCTCCGCGACGCCGAAATCCTTGAGCGCGCTGCCGAAGATCACCGGCGACAGATGTCCCTCGCGGAACGCCTTTTCGTCGAAGCCGGGCAGATCGCTCAGGCACAGCGCCAAGCTTTCCAGCGCCGGCTGCGCGATACGGTCCTCGATGTCCGGATGACTGATCGTCTCGATGCTCGCGACCGGCTCGGTGCGCCCGAACGCATCCTTCAAGTCCTTCGCGGGCAGCAGCAGCTTACGGCCATCGACATCGAGCACGCCGCGGAAGTCGACCCCCATGCCGAGCGGCCAGGTCAGCAAGGTCAGGTCGAGCGCGAGGCCGGACGAAATCTCGTCGAGCAGCGCGAGTGGATCGTGCCCTTCGCGGTCGATCTTGTTGATGAAGGTGATGATCGGGATGTCGCGCAGACGGCACACCTCGAACAGCTTGCGCGTCTGGCTCTCGATTCCCTTGGCGGCGTCGATGACCATGACGGCGGCGTCGACGGCGCTGAGCGTGCGGTAGGTGTCCTCGCTGAAATCCGCATGGCCAGGCGTATCCAGCAGGTTGAACACGATGCCGCCGTGCTCGAAGGTCATGACGGAACTGGTCACCGAGATACCGCGCGCCCGCTCGATCTCGAGCCAGTCCGAGCGCGTCCGCCGGCGGTCGCCGCGCGCCCGCACCTGCCCGGCCATCTGGATCGCGCCGCCGAACAGCAGGAGCTTCTCGGTCAGCGTGGTCTTGCCGGCGTCGGGATGGGAGATGATCGCGAACGTGCGGCGCGGCGCGGCGCCGGACTGGTCGGATCGGATGGGCTGCGGCAGATCGGAAACGTCGAGCATGGCGCGACCGATGTATGGGAAGTTCCGAAAAACTCAAGCGATTCCGTGACCAAACGTGACCGGGGCCGCAATTGTCGATCGACCGCCACGTGCTCTATAGAGATGCCATGCCGGACCGCTGCCGACGTCCCGGCCGGAAACCGAAGCCTTGCAGATCACCTTGATCAATCATGCCTGCGTCAAGCTCGCGCTCGGCGATGTCGTGATCCTGTGCGATCCGTGGCTGTCGGGGCCGGCGTTCAACAACGGCTGGGACCTGCTTATCAAGACGCCGCTCACGCTGGAACAGGTGATGGACGGCGTCACCCACATCTGGGTCTCGCACGAGCACCCCGACCATTTCGTGCCGAAATTCTTCTCCGCCATCGCGTCGCGCTATTCCACGATCCCGGTCCTGTTCCAGGAAACGCGCGACAAGCGCATCAAGTCGTTCCTGCAGTCGCGCGGCTTCACGGTCACGGAACTGCCCGACCGGCGCCAACAGGCGATCGGTTCGGTCCGCGTCATCTGCGGCGTGAGCGAGTTCTACGATTCCTGGCTGCACGTCACCGACGGCAAGGACTCCGTGCTCAATCTCAACGATTGCGCCGAAGGCGACGACGCCGAACTCGCCGCCGTCGCGCGCCTCACCGGTCCGATCGATGTGCTGCTGACCCAGTTCTCCTATGCGGCCTGGAAGGGCGGCCGCGCCAATGCGCAGTTCCGCGTGCTGGCCGCCAAGCGCAAGCTCGAAACCATCACGGCGCAGATCAAGGCGCTCAAACCGCGCTCCGTCGTGCCGTTCGCGAGCTTCGTCTACTTCTCCAACGAGGAGAACTCATACCTCAACGATCACGTCAACAAGCCGGGCGATGCCGCAACCGCGATCGCGGCCGCAGGCAGCAAGCCGGCGATCCTGTTCCCGGGCGATACCTGGAACTCCGCTGCGTCCCACGACAACGCGACGGCACTCGCGGCCTTTGACCGGGTCTACGGCGCCTTGACCGCGCTCCCCTTGCGGCCGCCGGGCGAGAGCGTGCCGCTGGATGAACTCGCGCGCGAGTTCGAGACCTACCGGACCGGGATTTTTCAGCGCAACTCGCAGCTCCTCATCAAGGTCCTGCGCCGCCTGCCCGTCCTCGGCGCGTTCGACCCGGTGACGATCCGCCTCACGGACCTCGGGCAGACCGTCAGCGTCTCGATCGTCGACGGCTTTTCGCTTGCGCCCGGCGCCGCGCAAGACGTCGCGATGCATTCCGGCTCGCTCTCCTTCATCTTCAAGAATCCGTTCGGCTTCGATACGCTGACCGTCAATGGCCGCTTCGAGGCGACGCCGGAAGGGTTCGGCAAGATGACCAAGTCGCTCGCGGTCGGCTCGCTCAACGCCATGGGGCTTGCCGTATCGCCAAGCCTCGTGATGAACTTCAAGGTGGTTGTGATG
This sequence comes from uncultured Hyphomicrobiales bacterium, assembly GCA_964479515.1. Lineage (GTDB taxonomy): Bacteria > Pseudomonadota > Alphaproteobacteria > Rhizobiales > Xanthobacteraceae > PALSA-894. Next base: position 46,386 of record CAYZMR010000002.1, read on the forward strand.
CTGCTGCGCCGGCTTGCCGGGGTCGTTCGGAATATGACGCTGGGAAACCGCGCGGCGCAGGAGACTTGAGGCAGGCGGCCGATTGGGAGCGTAATGCGCATCCGCATCTCGCACGAGACCCGCTACCGCTACGACACGCCGACCCACGGCGTGATCCAGACCCTGCGGCTGACCCCGCGTAACCATGACGGCCAATTCGTCGGCGACTGGCGCATCGACGTATCGGTCGACTGCCGCCTCGACGTGCACGAGGACGCATTCGGCAACATCACCCACACCTTCACGGTCGAGGGGCCGTTCGCCGACCTCTCGGTCGCGGTCGAGGGCGAGGTCGATGTGCAGGACACGGCCGGCGTCGTGCGCGGCGCTGTCGAGCGCTTTCCGCCGAGCCTTTACCTGCGCCCGACGCCGCTCACCACCGCCGACGAGGCGATCGCGGATTTCGCGCGCGAGACACGCGGGAGCGAGAGCAACACGCTGACGTTGCTGCACGCGCTGCTCGGCCGGATCAACCGCGAGATGGCCTACGACACCGACCCGACGCACGCCTCAACCACCGCCGCCGAAGCCTTCGCGCTCAAGCGCGGCGTGTGCCAGGACCTGACCCACGTGTTCATCACGGCGGCGCGTCACCTCGAAATCCCGGCGCGCTATGTCGGAGGCTATTTCCGCCGCGCCGACGGAGTGGTCGACCAGGAGGCCGGCCATGCCTGGGCCGAGGCCTATGTGCCGACGCTGGGCTGGGTGGCGTTCGACCCGGCGAACGGCATCTGCGCGACCGACGCGCATGTGCGGGTCGCGATCGGGCTCGACTACCTGGGCGCGGCCCCGGTGCGCGGCACCCGCTATGGCGGCGGGACCGAGACCATGGCGGTGAGAGTCCGCGTCGATCAGGCCCAACGCCAGGTCCAGAGCTAGATACCGGCCCCGAACGGGCCGTTGTCACAAACTGTAGCGTCCGGGCCATGCTGCGGCGCAATGCACAATTGGCATGCTGCGGCGCATTGCGGAGGCCGCGTGGACGTCGTTACACTCCCCCCGCCTTGGGGGTCCTGAGTCGTCATGACTTATTGCTGCGGGATGCTGCTGCGCGAAGGGTTGGTGATGATCGCCGACACGCGCACCAATGCCGGCCTCGACAACGTATCGGTATTTCGCAAGCTCCGGGTCTTCGGGAAGCCGGGCGAGCGAGTGATGGGGCTCGCCTCCTCGGGCAACCTCTCGGTCAGCCAATCGGTCGTGAGCACGCTCAACGAGGGCGTCCGCAACGCCGATACCGGCGAGATCGAGACGCTGTTGAACGCGCCGACCATGTTCCAGGCGGCGCAGTTGATCGGCCGCGCGATCCGCCAGGTCCATATCAGCGAGGGCCGCGTGCCGGAGGCGGCGGATCCCGGCTTCAATGTCTCGTTCCTGTTCGGCGGCGAGATCGCGGGCGACCGGCTGCGCCTGTTCATGATCTACCCGGAAGGCAACTCGATCGAGTGCACCGTCGACACGCCCTACCTGCAGATCGGCGAGCACAAATACGGCAAGCCGGTCCTCGACCGCGCCATCACCTACGGCATCGATATCTACACCGCGCTCAAGATCGGGCTGATCTCGGTCGATTCCACGATGCGCTCCAATCTCGGCGTCGGCATGCCGCTCGACGTGCTCGTCGTCCGGCGCGGCTCGTTCGACGCCGATCTCGACTATCGCATCGGACCGAGCGAGCCCTATTTCCGCGATCTGCGGGAAAGCTGGTCGAAGGCGTTGCGCGCGGCGCAAGCCGCGATCCCGGTCCCGACCTACAAGACCCTGCCGGGCCGCAAGCTCGCCCCGGCGATCCTGACCGACATCGATCCCGAGGACGCCTACGCCGAGACTGCGGGGCCGGCCCCACCGCAGCAGGCCGCCGGCCTCCCGGTCAAAGGCAGCTGAGCCGCAGAGGGCGTCCGGCGTTTACCGCTCATTAGGGACGCTGCGCGAATCGCCGCGACGGCCGGAATATTCCGCCTCCCCCAGATACCGTCGCAAACCTTTCACAAGTTCTCGCACTTAAGGTGCGGCACGCCAACGAACGGTTTGCCGGGGGGATGCCGTGTGGCCGGAGGCTACAACGCGGCTTGAGAGAATACGACGCTGGATCGCAGGCGGCCGCGTGCGCGCGGGCGGCGCGCTGCCGGTCGCGCTCGTCGTGGCGGGTGCCGTCGTCTGTCTCGTCGTCGCGGTGTTCTTCGCGGCGCGGCGCGCCGACGATGTGGAACTGGCCCAGGAGCGAGCGCAATTCGCCAACGCACTCGCCGACCACGGCCGGCGTGTGCTGCGCGAATTGGAGAACGTCGTCGCCTCCGATGAGGTGCTGTCGCATCTCGACGCCGCGCTCGACCCCGCCTGGGTCCATCGCCACGTCGGCCTGCGGCTCAACACCGTGTTCGCGCACGAGCACATTTTCCTTCTCGACGGCTCCGACCGGCTGACCTACGCGCTGCTCGGCAATGCCAGCGTGGACCCGTCCGCCTTCGAACCGGCACGCGGGGATCTGGCGCGCGTCATCGATCTGTTGCGCGCGCGCGCATCGCCGAACAGCCGCGAGGTCTACCGCGAACCGACCGTCGACGCCGTGACCGGCCTCGGTCGCCCACGTCGCGCGCAACGGCTGCAGATGTTCATGGACCGGCCCGCGATCGTCGCGGGTGTGGTCGCCGCGCTGCCCAATGCCACGACCGCGTCCCCGGCACCGCCTCCGCTCGTGCTGGCGGTGAAATTCATCGATGGCGCGCTGCTCGCCGAGATCAGCGAGCGGTTCGAGCTGCCGAACCTGCGCACCGTGACCGACGACGCGGTCGGCAAGGATGATCAAGTGTTCGTCACCGACGCGGGTGGGCAAGCGATCCGCTTCGCCTGGACGCCGAGCCGGCCCGGCGCCAGCATCGTCTCGACGGTGCTTCCGTTCATCGCGATCGCGCTTGGCGGCTTTGCGCTGCTTGGCGGCGTCGCGCTGCGCTACATCCGCCGCACCGCCGCGACGATCGCGGAGGGCGAGGACCGGCTGCGCCATCTGGCGCTGCACGATCCGCTGTCGGGCCTGCCCAACCGCACCTATTTCGGCGAGCGTCTCGCGTCCGCGATCGACGGCGTGGCGCGCGACGACACGCTCGCGGCCGTGCTCGCGATCGACCTCGATCACTTCAAGGACATCAACGATACGCTGGGTCACCACGTCGGCGATGGGCTGATCCGCGCGGTGGCGCAGCGTCTGGCGCGCGCACTGCGCGGCGAAGACCTGGTCGCGCGGCTTGGCGGCGACGAGTTCGCCGTCATCACCACCGACGTGCCCGACTTGGCGACGCTGGAGCGCGTCGCCGAGCGCCTGATCGAGTCGCTGCGCGCGCCGTATGCGATCATGGGCCATACGCTGGTGATCGGCGCGAGCGTCGGCATCGCGCTGGTCGATCGCCGCTCGGGCGAAGCCGCCGACATCATGCGCCGCGCCGACGTCGCGCTCTACCGCGCCAAGAACGAAGGTCGCAATCGCGCCTGCATCTATGATGCCGACATGGACGCGGACCTGCGCGAGCGCAAGGAACTCGAGAACGACCTGCGCGCCGCGATCGCCGAGGACGGGCTCTCCGTCGCCTACCAGCCGATCATGAACGCCAGCGGCGAGAAGATTGCCGGCGTCGAGGCGCTCTGCCGTTGGCGCCATCCGAAGCGCGGCGACGTCCCGCCCGGGGTGTTCATCCCGATCGCGGAACGCAGCGAACTGATCATCGCGTTGGGCGAGTGGGTGCTGCGCAAAGCCTGCGTCGAGGGCAAGGCCTGGACCTCCCTGACGGTCGCGGTGAACGTCTCGCCGTTGCAGTTCCGCCGCCAGGACTTCGTCGAGGTGGTCGAGCGCATCCTGGCCGAGACCGGCTTCGATCCCAAGCGACTGGAGCTGGAACTGACCGAATCGACGCTGCTCGGCAACGTCGACGAGGCCGAGAAGGCGATGTTGCGCCTGAAAGCGCACGGTGTGCGTTTCGCGCTCGATGATTTTGGCACCGGCTATTCGAGCCTGCTCTATCTGCGCCGCTTCCCGTTCGACAAGATCAAGATCGACCGCTCGTTCGTGCTCGCGATCGAGACCGCGGCGGATGCCGCCTCGATCGTGCACGCGATCGTGTCGCTCGGCCGCGGGCTCGGCATGAAGGTGACGGCGGAAGGCGTCGAGACCGCCGAGCAACAACTGTTCCTGCGCGCCGCCGGCGTGCATTTCCTGCAAGGCTATCGCTTCGGCAAGCCCGCGCCGGCGCAGGTCATCGCGGACCGGCTTGAACAGGCGAACTTCGCGGCGCTCCAGATCGCGGCGAGTTGAAGCTTGTTGCCGCTCGTCCCCGCGAAAGTGGGGACCCAGCAGACAAACAACTGGATTCCCGCTTACGCGGGAATGAGCGGGGTCGATCGGCGTGTCGTATTCTAATCGAGCCGCGCGCCGGAGCGCTTGATCACCTCCGCCCATTTCGCCGAGTCGCTGCGGATCAGCGCGGCGAACTCCTCCGGCGTGCCGCCGGCCGGCTCGTCGCCGATCAGGGCGAAGCGCTCGCGGAACGAGGGCGAAGCGATCGCCCGGTTGATCGCGGCGTTGAGCTTGTCGACGATGTCGCGCGCCATGCCAGCCGGCCCGATCACGCCGCTCCAGGTCGGCGCCGCATAGCCCGGCACGCCGGCTTCGGCGACCGTCGGCAGGTCCGGAAACCCCGGCGAGCGATGCTCGCCGGTGACCGCGAGCGCGCGCACGGTGCCAGCGCGCGCGAACGGCGCGATCGAATTGAGGCTCTCGAACATGAGCTGCACGCGCCCCGCGATCAGGTCGTTGATCGCCGCCGCGCCGCCGCGATAGGGCACGTGCACGATCTCAACCCCGGCCATGAACTTGAACAGCTCGCCGCCGACATGGCCGGGCGAGCCGTTGCTCGACGAGGCGTTGGAGAGCTTGCCGGGATTTCGCTTTGCGTAGTCGATCAGCTCGGCCACCGTCCGGAACGGTGCGTCCGGCGCCGCCGCGAGCAGCATATGGCCGCGCGCGACCAGCGCGATCGGCTGGAAGTCGCGCTCGATGTCGTAGGGCAGCTTGCCCACCATGTGACGCGTGATCGCGAGCGCGCCGATCGGCCCCATGCAGAGTGTGTAGCCGTCGGGCGCGGACTTCGCCGTGAGATCGAGACCGACGGTGAGCGCGCCGCCCGGCCGGTTGTCGACCAGGACCTGCTGGCCGAGTTCCTTGGCGAGTTCCGCGCTCAGCATGCGCGCAAGCGTGTCGGTCGCGCTGCCGGCCGCTTGCGGGACAATGAGGCGGATCGGCTTGTCGGGATATTCGGCGAGCGCGGGCAGCGAAAACGCCGCCGCAAGCGCCACGACGAGACATCGCAGACCGCGCATGAGTTCCTCCCTTCCGGCATCGTAGCAACTTCGATCCCGTCCCGGAAATCGGGTGGGACGGCGCCGGGCGCGCGGCCATATCGAGTCAAGACGAGCAATGGAGCACCATCATGAGCTTTCGCATCACGGGCCTGCCGGCCGAACGGTTTTCGCATCTGTTCACGCTGTCAGACGCCGAACTCGCCGCACAAGGCGCGGTGCGCCGCACCGCCGAGCATCCTGCCCCCTGCCGCATCAGCTTGACGAACGCGCGGATCGGCGACGAGGTGATCTTGACCAACTACGAGCATCACGCGGTGGATTCACCCTATCGCATGCGGTTCGCGATCTTCGTGCGCAAGGGCGAGGAAACCTACGACAAGATCGATGAGATACCCGAGCAGTTGCGCAAGCCCACGCTCGCGGTGCGCGCGTTCGATGCGGACGGCATGATGGTCGGCCGCGAGCTGATTGAGGGCTCAGAGCTCGAAGCCGCGATCGCACGCCAGTTCGCCGTGCCCGGCGCGAGCTACCTGCACATCCATTTCGCCGCAGCCGGCTGCTACGCGGCGCGTGTCGAGCGGGCATGACGGCTACTCTCGTGGCCGGCTGGAGCGCCGTCCCGTCGAGGCTTATATTGGTGTGACCATGCAGAGCACGACCGCGACCGACACGCGCCACCATCTGTTCGACACCGCGTTCGGCGTCGCCGGCATCGCGTGGGGGGAGCGCGGCATCACGCGCTTCCAGCTCCCGTCATCCGATCGCCACGCGGTCGAGCGGCGCATCGGCGCGCGCGGCGCGCCCTCCAATCCGCCGCCTCAGGTCATGGACGCGGTCGCGCAGGCGCGCTCCTATTTCGAAGGCGCGCGGCCCGATTTCTCCGGCGTGGCGCTCGATCTCGCCGGCATCGATCCGTTTCGCCGCCAAATCTACGACGTGCTGCTCACCGTGCGTTACGGCGAGACGCTCACTTATGGTGAGCTCGCCGTGAAGATCGGCGCACCGGACGGCGCGCAGGCGGTCGGTCAGGCGATGGGGAGCAATCCGATCCCGCTCATCATCCCGTGCCATCGCGTGCTTGCGGCCGGCGGCAAAATCGGCGGCTTCTCGGCGCCCGGCGGCGCCGACACCAAGGAGCGCATGCTCGCGCTCGAAGGCGTCTACATCAACAATCAGCCGCGGCTGCTGTAGCCTTCCAAGCCCATTGCGGCCTCCGGCCGAAGGCGTCACATTGCCGCCGATCCATAAAATGACGGGGAGACGAGGATGGCTGCGTCGAAGGTTGCGATCGTCACGGGTGCGGGCACGGGCGTCGGGCGCGCGGCCGCGCTCGCGCTGATGAAGGCCGGTTACGCGGTCGCGCTCGCCGGCCGGCGCAAGGAGCCGCTCGAAGCGGTCGCCAAGGAAGGCGGCGGCAACGCGCTCGTCGTCCCAACCGACGTGAAGGACGTTGCCTCGATCCGCGCGCTGTTTGCCAAGGTGAAGGAGACCTATGGCCGCCTCGACGTGCTGTTCAACAATGCCGGCATGGGCGCGCCGCCGGTGCCGTTCGAGGAGCTCCCGGTGGAGAAGTGGAAGGAAGTCGTCGACACGAACCTGACGGCGATCTTCGTGTGCACGCAGGAGGCCTTCAAGATCATGAAGGACCAGAGCCCGCGCGGGGGGCGCATCATCAACAACGGCTCGATCTCGGCGCACACGCCGCGCCCGCGCTCGGCCGCCTA
>CAYZMR010000003.1:0-50707 GCA_964479515.1 uncultured Hyphomicrobiales bacterium
GCGCGGTGTTCACCGAGGCGCCGGGCTCGCTGACCTTCGAGATACAGGATATCCCAGCGATCGCCGCGGCCGCGCATGCGCGCGACCTCATCGTCCTGATGGACAACACCTGGGCAACGCCGCTGTTCTTCTCGGCGCACGCGCACGGGGTCGATCTCGCGATCGATGCCGGCACGAAATATCTCAGCGGCTCGTCGGACCTGCTGCTCGGGCTGGTCTCGGCGAACGATCGCTGCTGGAAGGAGCTGCGCGCGACCTTCGACGCGACCGCGTTCTGCGCCGGGCCGGAGGATGTATTCCTCGCGCTGCGCGGCCTGCGCAGCATGGCGGTGCGGCTGACGCATCAGCAGGAGTCGGGGCTTTCGATCGCGCGCTGGCTGAGCGGCAGGCCCGAGGTCGCGCGCGTGCTGCACCCCGCGCTCGAAACCGATCCGGGTCACGCCATCTGGAAGCGCGACTTCACCGGCGCCTCGTCGCTGTTCAGCGTGGTGCTGAAGCCCATGCCGGATGCGGCCGCGCACGCCTTCATCAACGCGCTCGCCCTGTTCGGCATCGGCGCGTCATGGGGCGGCTTCGAGAGCCTCGCCATTCCGTTCGACTGCACGCCGTTCCGCACCGCGACGCCCTGGAAACCGGGCGGTCCCGCGATCCGCTTCCATATCGGGCTGGAAGACGTCGGCGACCTGATCGCCGATCTGGAGCGCGGCTTTGCGGCGATGCGTGGCGGCTGAGCTGCGGCATCGCCGCGCGCGGGGAAATCTTCGCCGTGACATGAAGACCGTACGGATCGCCGCGGCTCAGACTGCCGAATTCAGGGAAGATACCGAAGCCGCGCTGGCCTGCGTCGCGGACTTCGCCGGGCGTGCCGAGACGGAAGGTGTCGCGCTGCTCTGCTTCCCGGAATGCTTTCTTCAGGGCTACCTCACCGAGGAGATTGCGGCACGGCGAGCGGCTCTTGACCTCGCGTCACCCGCATTTCGGGCCGTACTGAACCGCCTCCCGATGAGCGGGCCGATGATCGTCATGGGGTTGATCGAGACGGAGAACGGGCGATTGTTCAACACCGCTGTCGTAGTGGATCGCGGTGCGGTCATCGGTCGCTATCGGAAATCCCACCTGCTCGGCAGCGAGCGGATTTTCGACGCCGGAAGCGACAATCGCGTCTTCGAGATCGCCGGTCTGCGCTTCGGGATCAACATTTGCCACGACACGAACTTTCCCGACGCCGCGCGCAAAGTGGCCGACCTCGGCGCATCCTTGATCGTGTGCCCTGCCAATAACATGCTGCGCCGAAAGGCGGCCGAGTCGTTCAGAGACGTACACAATTCAGTGCGACGCGAACGATGCCGCGAAACCGGCCTTTGGCTCATCTCGGCCGACGTTACCGGCGAACGCGATGGGTGTATCGCATGGGGCCCCACGGCCGTCCTCAATCCGGCCGGAGAAGTCGTGGCTCAAGTGCCGTTGGAAAAGCCCGGATTGCTGGTGTTCGACATCCCTGCACCGTGAGATGAAAAGCCGAGGGATGAAGCTTGAGGTCAAGCGTCTGGACCGCGACAGTCCGGCGACATTTCCGGACCATGTCCTACGCGGCCGGCGCCGCCTGACCGCGCTCGCGCATGATGAAATAGAGATTGCGCAGATAGATGAACAGGCCGAGCCCCTGCCCCGCGATGAACACCGGATCGCGGCGGTAGAGCGAATAGACGAACAGCAAGAGGCCGCCGCCGATCGAGAACCACCAGAACGCCGTCGGCACGATGCTCCGCCCGGCGCGCTCGGACGCGATCCACTGCACCAGGAAGCGCATCGAGAACAGCGCCTGCGCCAGGAAGCCGAGCGCGACCCACCAGTCGAGCTGCGCGACAAACACGTCGTGCAGGTAATTCATCAGACCGCTCAGCATTCAAACCTCCGAAACTTGCGGCACGCGCTTGCGGCGATGGACCAGCCAGCGCACGCCGAAAAGGTCGCGGATACCGACCCAGAGCCGGTCCCACATCCCGTAATTCGACGTGCCGTGCCGGCGCGGCCGGTCGATCACGTCGACATAGCCGATAGAAAAACCGTCGCGCCTGAACAGCGCCGGCAGGAAACGATGCAGGCCGTCGAAATAAGGCAGCGCCAGGAACGCCTCGCGCCGAAACGCCTTGAGGCCGCAGCCGGTGTCGCGCGTGCCGTCGCGCAGGATCGCGGCGCGCACGCCATTGGCGATGCGCGATTGCAGGCTCTTGAACGCGCCGGAGCGGCGCCCGACCCGCTGCCCGGCCACAAGCCCCATCTGGTCGCCGCCCTCGCCCAGCGCACCGAGCAGCGCCGGGATGAACGACGGATCGTTCTGCCCGTCGCCGTCGAGCGTGACGATGACGGGCGCGCGCGCCGCCGCCACGCCGGAGCGGACCGCGGCCGACTGGCCGCAGGACGCCGCATGCTTGACCTGCCGCAGCCACGGCCGCGCCTCCTTGAGCGCCGTCAGCGTCGCCTCGGTGGCGTCGGTCGAGCCGTCATTGACGACGATCAGCTCGAAACGCGTGCGCTCGCGCAGGACCGCCGCGATCTCATCGGCGAGCGGGCCGATATTCTCCGCCTCGTTGCGCGCCGGCACGACCACGGACACGGCCGGATCGTCGCGTGTCTCGGGCAATGAATCGGGCATGGGGCGTCCGGCCTGGGTCCGGCGGCCGATCGCCGCCGTGGCGTTCTTATTGGCCGGTGAGCCTGCGGGCAACCATCTTGATCCGGCGCCAGGACGGCCCCGGCAGCGTCTGCACGGTTCCATCGGGCCGCGCCACAAAGACGAGCCGGCGCGCCGCGAACCAGTTGCGCACCAGCACGGCGCCGAATGCGCCCACGAAGGCCGCCGCGGTCACGTCGCTGACGTAATGCGCCTGGATCACGACGCGGCTTACCGCGATGAGGAGCGCGAATATCCACATCGGCAGGCGCGCCCTCGGCCACAACATGCCGATCGCGACCGCGGCCGCGACCGCCGTCGTGCCGTGCCCCGACGGCAGGCTCGCGTATTCGGGCCGCCAGGACCACGGCATGTAGCTGAACGGGCCGAGATCGGATGGCCGCACGCGCCCGATCAGCCGCTTCACGATGGTCACGAACAGCCCCGGCAGCGCGATCGCCAGGAACAGGAATTCGAGCCGCACGACCAGGCTGACCACGACCAGGGTGCCAACGCGGCCGATCGCCGGTCCGGCGAGCGCCGCCGCGGCGAGGATCAGGACCGCGAACGGCACCAGGAACCATTTCGACTGTCCGAAATCCGTGATCTCGTTGAACGCCTCGACGAGCCAGACCGGCAGCGTGCGCGCGAAGGCAAGGCTGCGGCCGTCGAGCAGGAGCATGGCGGCGCCGATGAGGATCACGGCGGCGAGCACGCCGAGCATCAGCGGACGCGCCGGCGGCAACAGCCGCGCGCCGGCGATCCTGCGCGGGCGGACGACGAGCGCGAGCCACGCCGCGAGGTTGCCGGCGGTGCGCCGCAGCAGCGGCGCTTCCATCTTGTCGATCCTGGTGGCGCTCACGGCTGCGGCCCGGAACCATAGACCGCGATCGTGATTGCGCGCCCGCCATTGGTGTTGAACGCATCGAGCCGGCCGCGCAGGCTGTATCGCAGCCCGATCAGCTCCGCGCGCTGCGCGAAGGCGCGCTCCTGGCGTTGCTCGATCAGCGCGAACCGGCAATCGCCGCCGCTCAGGATCTCGGCCGCCGTCGCGCCGTCGACCAGGCGGGTATGCGTGCCGACCAGGAACACCAGGCTCGGCTCGTGATAGCCGACCGCCGCGACGATCGGATCGGCGCAGCCGGTCTGCTTCAGGTATTCGGCGAGCGTCGGGCTCGGGAAGATCGGCCGCATCAGGGGCACGAGCACGCCGAACAGCGCGATGCCCATGAGCTGCGCGGCGAACGTGGCGCGCGCGAGCGACAGCTCGGCGCCTTCGATATCGTAGAGCCGCCACGCATAGAAGCCGAAGATCATGGCGCCGGCCGCGAACGGCCACGCCACCCAGCCGAACTGGCCGCGCAAGAAGATGAGAATGCCGATCCCGAGCACCGGCAGCAGCGCCGTGAAGATCGGCCACATCACGGCGGTGCGCACGAGGTGCGGGTTGACGGAGAGGTCGCGCCGCTGGATCTCGCGCGCGATCAGGATCGCGATCGCCGGATAGAGCGGCAGCACGTAATGCGGCAGCTTGGTGATCACGAGCTCGAACACGATCCAGCTCGGCACGATCCACGCGAGCAGGAAACGCGTCGCGGCCTCGCGGCGGTTGCGCCACACCGCGGGTGCCGCCACGGCCGCGAGCGGCGCGGCCGGCCAGAACGTCAGCCAGAACAGCACGAAGTAGTAGCCGGGCGGCGCGCCGTGGCCCTCGGCCGAGTGGAAGACCTTCCCCCACAGGTCCTGTCCGGCGGACTCGACCAGAAAGGCCTCGCCGGTGCGGCTCATGATCGCGACGAACCACGGCAGCACGAGCAGGAGCATCCAGGGAATGCCGATGAGGGGCTTGAGCCGCCACAGCCAGCGCAACGAGCGGTCGGCGATGCCGAGCGCGATCACCGCGAGCCCCACCACCATCAGGATCAGCGGACCCTTGATCAGGATGCCGGCCGCAAGCGCGGTCCAGAACATCGCCACATGCAGGAAGCCGATCTCGCGCGCCCGCTCCTGCCGGCCGAGCAGATAGGCGCGCGCCATCACGCCCATGGCGGCGACGCAGCACGCGAGCAGCGCCGCGTCGGTCTTGGCGAGCCGCGCCTCGACGTTGAGCAGGATCGCGGTCGCCATCATCAGGCCGGCGAGATAGGCCGAGCGCCGCGTCGCGAAGGCGAGCGCGGTCCAATAGGTGAGCAGCACGGCTCCGATCGCGCCGAGCAGCGAGGGCACGCGATAGAGCCAGATCGTGGTGCGCGCCTCCGGCACGCCGAGCGCCTCGGCGGTGCGCACGACGCCCGCCTGCAGCCAGTAGATGCCGACCGGCTTCTTGTAGCGGACCTCGTCCTGGAAGCGGATGTCGATGTAGTCGTCGCTCTCGATCATCTGCTTGGTCGCCTGCGCGAACCGCGCCTCGTCGCGGTCGACCGGCGGCAGATGGAAGAAGCCCGGCAGGAACGAAACCAGCGACACGAAGATCAGGAACGCGACCGCACGCGCGTGCGAGGCCGTCGCAAAGGCCAGCACCGCGCGGGGATCGCGCAGCAGGTCTCGCGTGGTCGCTGGAGGCGCTGTGCGCGCGAAGCTCATGCCGGTCCCGTCACGAAGTTGGCCGGACAATAGGGGAATCGCGCCGCCGCGCAAAGCCGCGCTAACCGTTTATCGGAATTGGGATAATCGCCTATTCGATGCGCACCACGACGCTGTCGGCAACGCCGCGCGCGTCCATGATGGTGAGCCGCGCGAAACCCGGCCCGTCCGGCAGGAAGAACAAGGTCCGCTGGCTGCCTCGTGCCGGCGCCGGCACGCCGTTGACCAGCAGCGTGAACGGCTGCACGCCGCCGGAGACTTTGAGCGGTACCTCGGCGCGGGTTCCTTCCGCCGCCATGTCGAGGCGCGAGCCGTTGGGCGGGAACATGATCTTCGGCGCGGCCTCGGCGACGTCGCCCGGCAGCGCGCCCGGACGGAAGCGCTGCAGCGGCAAGGGCAGCTTGGTGTTGGCGGCAAAGATGGCGCCCTTCGGCGCACGCGGTAGCGCGACCGGCAGGCTGCCCGTGCGGGCGAACGCGTCGAACAGGATCGGCGCCGCGGCGCTACGCCCGACCAGGCCCGGCACCGGCGCGCCGTCCGCGCGTCCGACCCAGACGCCGATCGTGCGCTTGCCGTCGAAGCCAACCGACCACGCGTCGCGATATCCATAGGAGGTGCCGGTCTTGAACGCGATGCGCCCGCCGGCCGCGTTCTCGGGCGGCGGCGTGCCCATCAGGATGTTGCCGACATACCAGGCCGCGACCGGATCGATCAGCCGGCGCGGCACCGCGGCGGTCTCGTGCCCGTCGAGACGCTCGATCAGCGGCACGGTCGTGCCGCCGCGCGGGAAGCCCGCATAGAGCATGGTGAGATCGGACAGCGTCACGCCGACGCCGCCGAGGCCCATCGCGAGGCCGGGGATTTCCCCCTTGGGGAACACGAAGCGCGAGCCGGCATCGGTCAGGCGCGCGGTCAGCCGGCTCGCATGGATCGCGTCGAGCACCGCGACCGCCGGCACGTTGAGCGACATCTGCAAGGCGCGACGCACCGACACGGTGCCCTGGAAGGTGAGGTCGAAATTCTCCGGCGCGTAGGTGCCGTAACGGGTTGGCCGATCCTCGATCAGCGTCTCCGGATGGATCAGCCCGTCCTCGAACGCGATACCGTAGATGAAGGGTTTCAGCGTCGAGCCGGGCGAGCGTAGCGCCTGCGTCATGTCGACCGCGCCGGCGCGGCGCTCGTCGAAGTAGTCCGACGAGGCGACGCGGGCGAGCACTTCGCCGGTCGCGTTGTCGACCGCGACGATCGCGACCGACATGTCCGGACCGAGTGCCTTGGCGCGCTCGCGCGCCAGCTCTTCGAGCGGCCTCTGAATGGTGGCGTCGATGGTGAGGCGATGAATTTTCGTGAGCGGCGCCGCCGCGATCGCCTGGTCGGCCGCGTGCGGCGCGAGCACCGGCATGGCTTTGCGCGCCGCCGGCACCGGCTCCAGCTTGGCAAGCGCGATCTCGTCGGCAGGCGTCGCATTCACCGGCGCAGCGCGATCGAGCACGCGGTCGCGCGCGCGCCGCGCGACGTCGGTCAGGCGATCCGGCCGGCGCGCTTCGGGCGACTGCGGGATCGCGACCAGCAACGCTGCCTCTCCGAGCGAAAGCCGCTTCGGCTCCTTGCCGAAATAGGAGAGCGCGGCCGCGCGCACGCCTTCGAGATTGCCGCCGTAAGGCGCCAAGCCCAGATAGAGCGTCAGGATCTCGTCCTTGGTGAGCGCATGCTCGAGCTGCAGCGCGCGCACCGCCTGGCGGAGCTTTGCGACCAGCGAGCGCTCGGTGCGCGGCTCGAGCAGACGCGCGACCTGCATGGTCAGCGTCGAGCCGCCCGAGACGATGCGGCCGTGCGTGGCGAACTGGAACGCCGCCCGCATCACGGCGAGCGGATCGACGCCGTGATGCTGGCGGAAGCGCTTGTCCTCGTAGGCGATCAGCAGGTCGAGATAGCGCGGATCGACGCTCTCGACCGTCGCCGGCAGGCGCCAGCGACCCTCGACGGTCGCGAACGGGCGCAGGAGCCGCCCGTCGCGGTCGACGACCACGGTGGAGAATTCGAGGTTCTCGCCAAGGGGAACGGGGCCGAGCGAGACGACCCAGGCGGCGAAGATGGCGGAGGTCAGCACAGCCACGGTCGCTGCTACCGCGAATGGTCGGCGCAGTCGGCGCCACATCGGCGGTCTGTTCCCTCTCCCCGCCGGTGGTGCGTTCTCTCTCCCCGCGGGTGGTGCGTTCCCTCCCCCCTTGAGGGGGAGGGTTAGGGAGGGGGGTGGGTATTCGTCGGACTCTCGAAGCGAATACCCCCCTCCCGCCTCGCTTCGCTCGGCGACCTCCCCCTCAAGGGGGGAGGTTGACGGAGCTCGGGGAGGGGAACAGACCGCCTGCGTCGCAGGATCGCGAACGTCACTCACGACTCGCTCACTTCGCCGCCTCGACATCCATCGTACCAACGCCGGTGCGGCCGAAGCGATCCGGACGGTACATATCCTCCACATAGGCCTGCGGCACCGTGTAGTGGCCGGGCGACACTGCGCGCACCACGTAGGCTACGGTGAACACTGCCTTGCTGCGCGCGTTGCGATCGAACGCCGCCGTGAAGCGGTCATCGCGGAACTCGGTGTTGACCGGGTCCTGCGGATCCTCGATCCACGACAGCGTTCCGGTATAGCCGGAGGAGACAAGCCGCGGATTGTCGATCTCGAAGCCCGCCGGCAGATAGTCGGCAACCATGACGCGGCCGAAGCTCGGCGCGCCTTCGGTGATCTTCAGCACCACGACGAAACGCTCGTTTTGCTTCACCTTGCTAACCTCGGCGCGCTCCCCGTCGAGCGTGTAGTAGAGCCGCTCGATCGCGAAGCCCTTGTCGGCTGCGGGTTCCGGCGTCGTCGGCGCGCCGATGACCGACACCACCGCCTGCACGGCGCTGTCACCCGAGTTGGTGACCTTGACGGCCGCGCCGGAGAGATCGGCGGGGCGGAAGTTGCGGTAGAGCGGGCCGCGTTTCGTCTCGCCGTTGACGTTGAGCGCCATGCCGGCCGTGTCGCGCGCGAGCGCGCGGGCGGCCAGCACCATCCAGGCGTTCTCCTGGGTGGAGCTGTAAGGCGTGAGATTTCTCGCCGCCTCGATGCGTTCCACCGCCTTGAGGATGGTCGGCTTCGGCGCGCTGCCCTCCGCGGCGAGCGCCACGAAGGCCGAGGCATCGCGCAATGCCGAGCCGTAGTCGGTGCGGCCGACCGCGAGCGTCGGCGGCGGCGCGATGTCGGCGATCGCCGCGTTGTAGACTCGCTCGGCGCGCACGCGGTCGCCGAGCAGCCCGAGCGCGGCCGCGACTTGCGCCTTCGCGATCGGCGTATCGAGCGCGTCGAGCTTGGTGTCGGCGAGATAGCGCAGGTCGCCGAGCGGCGCGTTGCCGTTGCGCGCGAGCACGTAATACGCATAGGGCAGATCGCTGCCGACCTTGCGGGCCGGATCGGCGGCGCTGATCGCGTTGCGCAAGCGATCGAGCGCCAGCTTGAACGCCACGTCCGGCACCGGGAAGCCCTTCTCGCGCGCCCGCGTGAGGAAGTCCGTCACGTAGGAGTCGAGCCAGAGGTCGTCCCCACCGGGTCCCCACAGGCCGAACGAGCCGTTCGCGCCCTGGCGCGAGAGCACGCGCTCGATGGCGTCGCGGATGCGCTGGTCGATCGCCGAGTCGAGCGCGAGCTGCGACTCGCTCGCGAGCTCGTTGACGTAGAGCAGCGGCATCGCGCGGCTCGTGATCTGCTCCGAGCAGCCGTACGGATAGCGGTCGAGCGCCTTGAGCAAAGTCGCGACGTCGAGCGCGGTCGAGGCTCCGACCGAGACCTGCACCACGCCGGTGCCGGGCACGAGATCGGCGATGAGGTCGCCCGACAAGGTCAGGCTTTCGCCCTTGGCGATCGGCCGCACGGTGCGGCGCGTGATGATCTGCGTCGCCGGCTTGGCGGCGAGCGTGTAGCTGCGCGTCAAGTCGAAGCCGTTCGGGCCGGTGATGCGGACCGCGACGGTGCCGATGCCGACGCCGGTCGCGTTGATCGGCAGGTTCGTGCCGCTGCGCTCCTTGGCGTTGAGCTTGACGGCTTGCGGCGCGCCTTGAGCGACCGCGAGCGGCCCCTCGGTCGAGACCGCGATGCTGTAGTCGCCCGCCGCGCCGTCGACATTGTCGAGGTCGAGGCGGACCGTGCCGCGGTCGCCCGCCAGCAGGAAGCGCGGCAAGGTCGCGGTGAGCACGACCGGATCGCGCACCGTGACGTCGCCGGACGCACGGCCGACCTTGTCCTTCGACCACGCCACCGCCATCACGCGCACGGTTCCGGCGAAAGCCGGGATGTCGAACAGCACTTCGGCGGTGCCGTCCGGCTTCACGGTCACGAGGCCGGAATAGAGCGCGAGCGGGGCCTGCGCCGGCGGCGAGCCGGCGAGCGTCGCGCCCGGGGCATCGCCGCCGGTGCGGATCGTACCGCGCGCGCCCTGCATGCCGTCGAGCAGTTGCCCGTAGAGGTCACGCACCTCCGCGGAGAGCCGTCGCTGGCCGAGGTAATAGTCGTCCGGCGCCGGCGCCTTGTAGCCGGTGAGATTGAGGATGCCGACGTCGACCGCCGCGACCACGATGCGCGCCTCCTCGCCGGCCGCAAGGCCGTTGAGCTTGACCGGCACCCGCAAGGTGCCGTTCGGCCGCATCTGGTTCGGCAGCGTCATGTCGAGCGCGAGGGTGCGCGCCTTGCGGTCGACCGCGAACCACTGCACCCCGATCGCGCGGCCGGGCATGCGGCTGGCAAGCTCATCGAGCGGACGGCGCAAAGTCGCCACCACATAGGCGCCGGTGCCCCAGTCGCGTCCGATATTGAGCGGGATGCGGGCGGTGCCGGCCTGCACGTCGATCGTGGTGGTGGCGAGCAGCTTGTCGCCGACCACGTTGACGGTGATCTTGCCGGCGCTGCGCGCCGTGACCGCCACCGTCATCGTGTCGCCCGCCTGGTATTCGGGCTTGTCGAGCGCGACCTCAAGGAGATCGGGCGTATCGGCCGTCGCGTCCGAATAGAAACCGGAATCGAAGGTGATCGAGGTCGGCGGCACGCTCGGGTCGTCACTCGACACGTCGAGCCGATAGCGGCCCCATTGCACCGGGACCGAGATGCGGCCGGGCTTGTCGGCCGCGACATCGACGCGGCCATCGGAGAGGCGCCGCGTGGTCTTGACCGGCTCGTACTCCCAGTTGCCGTCGCGGCGGTAGTATTGATAGCGCCGGTCGACGCGCAGCAGCTCGTAGCGCACGCCGCTCGCCGCGATCGGCTTGCCGTCGGGTGTCGCGAGGATCACGTCGAAGGTCGCAAGCTCGCCGTCGCCGAGCGCGCTGCCGGAGAACAGCGGCTTGACGCCGATCATCGTGGCGCTGGGCGTGACCGGGAGCGTGAGCGTGCGCTCGACCGCGCGGCCGCCCTGCTCCACCATCCGCAGCGTGACCTTGGCTTCGAGCGGACGCGTCGTGTCGGGCAGCTTGTCGAGCGCGACGGTGAACTTCGCCTTGCCCTTGTCGTCGGTCTGCGGCAGGTCTTCCAGCGCCTGCTGCTCGGTCTTGACCTCTTCGTCGTCATTGCCGACGCCGAACTGATACCCGGCAAAGCCGGGCCGGCCCGCGGCAGGCGCGATCTTCACCTCGCCTTCGAGATCGAGGTTCGCGGCCGGCGCTCCATAGAGGAAGCGGCCGTCGACCGTCACTTCGGCCGGCGCGGTCTTGGAGACGCGGCCGGTCGGCGAGGCAAGATCGAACTCGATGCGGTCGGGCACATAGTCCTCGACCAGGAAGCTGGTCGAGCCGATCGCCGGTCCCTTCGGGTCGATGAACGCGCGCACCCGGTAGGTGCCGGTCGGCGCCGACGACACGATCGGCACGCTGAGCGAGCGGCCGCCGAGGCCGCCGTCCTGCACCACCGTGCGGCGATATTCGACGCCGTCCGGGCGCTCGACGACCAGCGTCAGCGGCATACCGGTGACCGCCGCGCCCTGCGCATCGCGCAAGAGCGTCGTCAGGTACACGGTCTCGCCGGTGCGATAGACGCCGCGTTCGGCGTAGACGAATGCATCCGGCCCCGCGACCGTCACGCGGCCGGTCACGCCGCGGTCGCTCAGGTCGAACGCGGGCGCCTTCAGGTTCAGGAACGCATAGTCGGTCTTGGCGTCGGCGATCAGCATCGCGGGCGACAGACCGCCCTCCCCGCGCGTGAAGCCCGCCTCGAAGCGTACGAAGCCGTTCGCGTCGGTGGTGCGCGTCGCCAACACCTCGTTGTTGCGCGCCATCAGGCGCACTTCGACGCCGGCCTTGGGTTCGGTCGTCGCGAGCGAATGCAGGAAGACGTTGATGCCGTCATTGCCGGAGAACGCCGACAGCCCGAGATCGGAGACGATGAACCATTGCGTCGCGAGCTGGGTGTATTCTTCCACGCGCGGCCCCGCGGGCTCCGCCGTCATGACGTAGACACCGGGCTTGAGGTCGCCGACCGCTTGGTCGATCGGGAACGCGGTCGTCACGTCGGTGTTGAGGACCGGATCGATCTTGAGCTCGCCCTTCCACACCTCGGCGCCCTTGTCCGAGGCGAGGCTCTCGGCGTCGCTGCGGTAGATGTTGCGCTGGAAGTCGCTGCTCAGCACCGTGTCGACGAGATTGCGGTCGCCGATGCGGTAGATCTTCACGGCGGCCGCCGGCGTGTTCACGCTCACCAGCGGAATGCCACGCTGGC
This sequence comes from uncultured Hyphomicrobiales bacterium, assembly GCA_964479515.1. Classification (GTDB taxonomy): domain Bacteria; phylum Pseudomonadota; class Alphaproteobacteria; order Rhizobiales; family Xanthobacteraceae; genus PALSA-894. The sequence goes on from CAYZMR010000003.1 coordinate 11,997, forward strand.
CGGTGCGCGGCAGCACATAGGCCTTGCCGGTGAAGCGCACGAACGGGCTGCGGTCGCGCACATAGATGCTGTAGTCGGCTGACTTCGCGAGCACTTCCTTGACGATCGAAGGCAGGCCCGCGCGCAGCGTGACCGTATAGCGCTCGCCGTGCTTGAGCCCTTCGACGCAGAGCTGCTTCTCTTCCGTCGTGAAGGCCGGCTTGTCCTGGCCCTCGACCACGACGAAGGGCGAGAAGTCGGCGCGCTTGCCGGGCAGTTCTTCCGAGAACTGGAAGCACGCGCGGGGCGAGGCCGCGTCGGCGTCGACCGTGTAGTCGAGAATGCGGAAGCCGTGCTCGTCGCGGATCTGCTCGTAGCTCTGGCGCACGTCCGGGGTCTCGCGCAGGTCGAGCGCAAGCCGCATCGTGTCGAGGGCGGGACGCCACAGCTTGCGGTCCGCGAAGGTGCGGCCGAGCAGCGCGAGCGCGTCGGCCTCGTCGCCCGGATTGGCGGCGCGTTGATAGGCAATATACGCGGCGGTCGCCGCGCGCTCGAGGAAGCCGAGGCGCTCGCGGTCGTCGGTCGGGCGGATCTGCAGGATGGCGCGCGCGAGGCGCAGCCAGTTGCCGGATTCGCGCGGCGCGACCGAGACGATCTGCGCCAAGGTCTGCATCCCGGCGCGGAAGTCGCGCTTGTCGAACTGGGCGTCGGCTTCGCGCCGCAGCGTGGCGACGGGCTTTGCGACCTGGCCGGCTTCGGTCTTGATCTGGGCTTCGAGCCTGACCGCGCTATCGGCGAGGTCGGCGCGTTGGAATGGCTTGTCGGCGGCGAACGCGGTGAAGGACACAAGAGCGACGAGCGCGGCGGCAAAGCCGGCGCGGACAGACGCGAGCATCGAAGAACCTCCCTGGACGCCCGTAGGGGCGGGCGTAAGTCCCTTCCACCTGAGATGCAGCGTGTCCATCAAAACTTGACCAAGTCATGTCCAAAGCGCGGTAGAGGTGAGTCATGACGATGGTCCTCGCCGCTGATTTAGGCGGCACCGCGATCAAGGCGGCGCTGCTTGCCGACGACGGCAGCGCGCTCGCGGCCGCCGCGCTGCCGGCGCCCGAGGCCGCGGCGGACGGGATGATCGCGCCACGCGCATGGTGGGACAGCTTCCTGGAGGCAGCGCGCACGCTGCAGCGGAGCGACGCGCGCGCCTTCGCCGAGATCGCAGCGATCGCCGTGACTGGCGTCACCCGCACGCCGGTCGTGCTCGATGCAACCGGCGGACCGATCGCAGGCGCAATTCCGGCGCGCGACACAAGGGCGCAGGCGATCGCAGACCGCACCGCGTCCGATGTCGGCGGATGCGCCGAGGCCGCGCACTACGACGCGTTTCATCCGGCGGCGCGCCTGACATGGCTCGCCGAGCATGAGCCCGCGATGGCAGATGCCGCCGCGGTGGTCGACCCGAAGGATTTCATCAATGCGCGCCTCACCGGCACCATCGCGGGCGACGCCATCTCGCTCGCGCGGCTGATCGCCGCGGCCGACGCGACCCAAGGTCCGTCGCTGCTCGCCCGACTGAAGCTGCCCGAGCATCTCGTACCGACGCTGGTCGCGGCGACGCGCCCCATCGCCGCGGTCCGCGGCGGCCTGCCCGCGCCGCTCGATGCGCTCGCCGGACGGCCGGTGATCATGGTGTCGCACGACACCTGGGCCGGCGTGGTCGGCCTCGGCGCGCTGACGGTGGGACGCGCCTACAACGTGTCCGGCACCACCGAGACGCTCGGCGTGATCGCCGCTCGCCCCGCCTCCGCCGAAGGGTTGATCGATCTCACCTGGGGAGACGGGCTGCACCAGATCGGCGGGCCGGGGCAGAACGGCGCGGATGCGCTCGCCTGGCTCGGCACGCTGCTCGGCGCAAGCGATGCACAGAACGCAGTGCGCCGGGTCGACGAGATGCTGTCGCAACCGCGGCAGGCGCCGCCGCTCCTGTTTCTGCCGTTCCTGTCGGGCGAACGCGTGCCCTACTGGGACGCCGACTTGCGCGCCGCTTTCCTCGGCCTCTCGCGCGCGCATCAACCGGGTGACTTCGCCTGGGCCGTGCTGGAGGGCATCGCGCTGCTCAATCGCGTGGTGCTGGCGCGCGCCGAGGCGGCCGCGGGCTTTGCGGTCGACGAGGTCAGGCTCGGCGGCGGCGCGGCGCGAAGCCGGCACTGGGCGCAAGTGAAGGCCGACGTGCTGGAGCGGCCGGTCGTGACCGTCGAAAGCGAAGAGCCCGGCGTGATCGGCGCCGCGATCGCGGCCTTCGTCGGCTTGGGCCGGTTCGGATCGCTTGCCGAGGCGCAGCAACGTCTGGTGCGCGTCGCGCACCGTTACGAACCAAGACGCGAGGCTCGTGACTTCTATCGCGCGCTCGGACTATTGTTCGAGGCGGCCCACGACGCGGTCCGGCCGCTGTCCCATCGGCTGAGCCGGCTTCGGCGACCCTCGCCCTGATTGCACCATGACGGTTCGCGACGTGATCGAGCGCTATGGGACGGGGCTTGCGGGGCTCGCGCTGTTCATCGTGTTCGCCGCGATCGCGCCGCGCTTCCTCGATCCGACAAACCTGCTCAACGTGCTCAAGCATGCGAGCGTGCTCGCCTTGTTCGCGCTCGGTGCGACGCTCGCGCTGGTGACCGCGGAACTCGACCTGTCGTTCGCCAATGTGGCGAGCCTCGCCGCGGTCGTGACCGGCTATCTGGTGCATAAGGGCGATCCGGCGTTGCTCGCGGTCGCGGCCGGCCTTGCGACCGGAACGCTCGCGGGCTTCTTCAACGGCTTGGTCGTGACGCGCCTGAAGGTGCCGTCCTTGATCGCGACGCTCGGCACGGCGGCGATCGCCAATGGCTTTGCCTTCATGGCGACGCAGGGCGTTGCCTTCGTCGGCCGCTGGCCGACCGAATTCACGATGCTGGCGCGTGGCACGGTGCTCGGCATCCCGGCGCCGGTACTGTGGGTCGCCGCCGCCGCGCTGATCGCGCTGTTCGTGCTCAAGGAGACGCGGCTCGGCCTGCACATGACGGCGACCGGCGACGCCGAGGAGGCGGCGCGGCTCGCGGGCGTCGCGACCGCGCGCATGAAGCTGATCGGACTGACGCTGTCTGGCTTCTGCGCGGGCTTCGGCGCCGTGCTGCTGGCGGCCGATCTGTCATCGGCCGCGCCCAACATGGCGGGCGACTATCTGCTGCAGGCGATCGCCGCGGTGCTGCTCGGCATGACCATGATCGAGCCGGGCCACGCCAATGTGCCGGGAACGCTGATCGGCGCGCTCATTCTGGCGGTACTCAACAACGGGCTGGTGCTGGTCGGCGCGCCCTATTTCGTGCAGGACATCCTGCTCGGGGTGACCATCGTGGGCGCGGTCGCGGTGTCGGCAAGCGTCATCAAGCGTGCGGCCTTCGCGGTCTAGCAAAGGGAGGACGGAGTCATGAAAAAGATCATCGCGCTCGTATTCGCGGCGGCGCTTATCGCGCTTGCGAGCGAGGCGCGCGCCTTCGACCTCGGCATCGTCGCCTTCCAGATGTCGTCGGAGACCCATGCGCGCGTCGCCAACGCCGCCAAGGACGCCGCGACCGCCAGGGGCTGGACCGTACAGGTGCTCAACTCGGAGGGCAGCCTGCCGAAACACGCCCAGCAGCTCGACGACCTGATCCAGCGCAAGGTCGACGCCATCATCGTGGCGATGGGCAAGCCGGTCGAAGCCGAAGCCCAGCTCAAGGCCGCCGCCGACGCCAAGATCCCGGTGATCACCGTGATGAGCGGGACCAGCGCGCATACGTTGTTCGACATCCAGGTCAATGAATACAAGGTCGGCGCGGAGGCCGCGCTCTACCTCCTCGGCCTCCTCAACTATCAGGGCAACATCCTCACCCAACGCTTTGATGGCAATGTCGGAACCCGCATCCGCGGCAAGGTCCTGGACGCCGTGCTGTCGGAGAATACCGGGGTCAAGATCGTCGCCAGCCATTCGATGGCGCGCACGCAGAGCTGGCGCGACGACGTGCGCAACGGCATGTCGGCGCTGATCCTGCAGAACAAGGGCAAGATCGAGGGAATCTGGGCGTCCTTCGACGGCCAGGCCTATGTCATCGACGACCTGCTGCGCGACCAGGGCTACCGGAAGGGCGACGTGAAGCTCGTCTCGGTCGACGGCGGCGCCGAGACCTACCGCCGCATCGCCGACCCGCAATCGACGCTGCTCGCGACCGTCGCGATCCCGTTCGAGGCCATGGGCAAGGCCGCGGTCGACAGCCTCGACGCGATCGTGGTGCAGAAGAAGCCGAAGGCATCGGTCACCGCCGGCCCCTATCTCTACATGGACGCGGTGCTGGTCGACGGCGCCAACGTGGCGCAGTTCAACAAGTGAATGCGCCGCTGCTCGCGCTGCGCGGGGTCTCGAAGAGTTACGGTGCGGTCGCGGCGCTGCGCGACGTCGATCTCGACGTGGCGGCCGGCGAAGTGCTCGGCATCTGCGGCGACAACGGCGCCGGCAAGTCGACGCTGATCCGCATCATCTCGGGCGCGCAGGCACCTAGCGCCGGCACGATCGCGGTGCGCGGTGGGGCGGTGCATTTCCGCTCGCCGCAAGACGCCCATGCGGCCGGCATCGCGACCATCTACCAGGATCTCGCGCTCAGCCCGCGGCTCGCGATCTGGAAGAACGTGTTCCTCGGTGCTGAGCTGACGCGGTTCGGGATGCTCGACAAGGCGCGCATGCGTCGCGACGCGACGGATTACCTCGCGCGGCTCGGCATCGCGGTCACGAGCGCCGACATCGCGGTCGAAAACCTCTCCGGCGGCCAGCGCCAGGCGGTCGCGATCGCGCGCGCGCTGCGACTGAATGCCGAACTGATCGTCATGGACGAGCCGACGGCCGCGCTCGGCGTCAAGGAAACCGCGCAGGTGCTCGGTCTGATCGGCCGCCTCAAGGCCGACGGCAAGACCGTCATCCTGGTCAGCCACAACATGGCCGAGGTGGTAGCGGTCGCGTCGCGCGTCGCGATCTTCAAGAGCGGGCGCAAGGTCATCGACCGCGCGACGGCGGGGCTTGATGCGGACCGGCTGGCGCACATGGTGATGACGGGGAAGGAGCCGTCACCCTGAGGTGCGCGCGCAGCGCGCCTCGAAGGGCGACGGCGCTTGCTCCGCGTCTGCGGCCATCCTTCGAGGCCCGCCTTCGGCGGGCACCTCAGGATGACGTTTAGTGTTGAACCCTCACCGCCCGCCCCGTCGCGCCCGCCTCCAGCAGCGCGTCGATCAGCCGGTGCACCTTCAGCGCTTCCGCGCCGCTGACGGTCGGCGCGCGGTTGCCATCGAGCGCGTCGAGGAAGTCCGCGATCACGGCGCGGTGCCAGTCATGCGGGAACGCCATCGGGTCGGCGCCGGTGCCGCCCGCGCCGTATTCGGTCTTGAGTTCGGTCACGCGGCCGTCGTGATGCGCGACCGAGAGATCGCTGCCGACGAGCGAGGCGGTCGCCTTCTCGCCGATGATCTCGATGCGCTCGGGAAAACCCGGATAGGCGGCCGTGGTGGCATCGATGGTGCCGAGCGCGCCATTGGCATAGCGCACCGCGGCGGCGACCAGATCCTCGGTCTCCATCCGGTGCACGCTGCTCGTCGTCGCATAGCCCGTGACCTCGGCGATCGGTCCCGCAAGGCTCAACATCAGGTCCAGCGTGTGGATGCCTTGCGTGATGAGGACGCCGCCGCCGTCGCGCGCCTTGGTGCCCCTGCCCTCCACGTCGTAATAGCTCTGCGGCCGCCACAGCCGGATCACGGTCGAGCAGCCGACGATGCGCCCAAGCTCGCCCGCCGCCAGCATCGCGCGCAGCTTCAATGCCGCAGGCCGGAAGCGATGCTGCAGCATGACGCCGAGCGTGACGCCGGCGTTCCGGGCCGCATCGACCAGCGCGACCGCGCGCTCGGTCGAAACCTCCAGCGGCTTCTCCAGCAGGATATGCTTTCCGGCTGCCGCGCATTGACGGACCAGATCGAGATGCGTATTCGGCGGGGTGAGGATTTCGACGCAGTCGACGCTTCTGTCGGCGAGGATCGTGTCGAGCCGGTCGCACAACCGGAATGGAAATTTCGTGGCGAATGCCTTGCGCCGGCTTTCGCTCGGACTGAACGCATAGGCGACCTCGACGCGGTCCGCCAAGTCGACCAGGCTCTTGGCATGCGGCGTCACCGCCATGCCGAGGCCGATCAGCGCGATCCTGTGCTTCGGCATTCGCGCCTCACTGCAAGGCGCGGATCGCGCCGCGCAGTTCGGCCAATCCCTTGAGCCGCCCGATCCCCGTGTAGCCCGGATTGATCCGGACTTTCTCGATGTCGTCGAGCATGCGGTGGCCGTGGTCGGGGCGGAACGGGATGCGCCAGGCCGCCTCACGTCGGACATTCTCGGCCAGCAGCACGCGCAGCACGTCGATCATGTTGACGTCGCCGTCGAGGTGATCGGACTCGGTGAAGCTGATGCTCTTGCGGCCATCGTCGATCACGGTCGCGCGCAGATGCGCGAAATAGATGCGCGGGCCGAACTCGCGCGCCATCGCCACCACGTCGTTGTCGGGCCGGCTTCCCAGGCTGCCGACGCAGAAGCAGATGCCGTTCGCCGCCGACGGCACCGCTTTGAACAAAGCCGCGTAGTCGGCGCGGGTCGAGGCGATGCGCGGCAGGCCGAAGATCGCGCGCGGTGGATCGTCCGGATGCAGGGTCAGCCGCACCCCGAGCGTCTCGGCGACCGGCGTCACCTTTTCGAGGAACGCCGCCACATTGGCGCGCATCCTGTCCGGCGTGATGCCGCGATAGGACGCGATGCGCTCGCGAAACGCATCGAGATTGGCCGAGAACGTCGTCGCCCCCGGCAGTCCCGCCGAGATGTTCTTGGTGAGCAATTCGGCTTCGCTCTGCGTCAGGCCGTCGGCGACCTTGCGGGCGCGGGCGCGCGTTGCCTCGTCATAATCCGCCTCCGCGCCTTGGCGCTTGAGCACATGCAGGTCGAAGGCCGCGAAGCGGTCGTAGTCGAAGCGCAGCGCGGTCGCGCCCGTCGCCACCGGGAAATCGAGGTCCGTGCGGGTCCAGTCCACGACCGGCATCACATTATAACAGACGGTGTGGATGCCTTCGGCCGCGACCGCTTCCATGCTGGCGATCCAGGCCTCGATCGCCGAGCGCGCATCCGCGCCCTCGCGCTGGATGTCGTCCGGCACCGGGATGCTCTCGATGATGGTCCATTTGAGCGGCACGCGGCCGGGCGGCGTGTTCTCGATCTCGGCCTTGCGCGCGGCGACGGCGGCGCGCGGCCAAGGCTCGCCAGGCGCGTATTGGTGCAGCGCCGAGACGATCTCGGTCGCGCCAGCCTGGCGTACATGGTCGAGCGTCACCGGATCGTCCGGGCCGTACCACCGCCACGCCTGCCGCATCGGACGCCTCCTCGTATTTTCTTCTCGGATTCTGGATTGGTCAGGCCACCTTATAGCTTGAACGGATGGCGCCTCAAGCCTATAGGATGCGACCCAAGATCGGATCAAGACGGCTTGCAAGAGCCGCGACTGGGAGGATGACGTGCCGTTCCAGGCCGTCGCAACGCATCGGCTCTACGAGCAGGTCGCGAGCCAGGTCACGGACCTCGTCGCGCGCGGCGAGTTCAAACCGGGCGACCGGCTGCCGCCGGAGCGCGACCTCGCGAAGCTTCTCGGCGTCAGCCGGCCGACCGTGCGCGAAGCCATGATCGCGCTTGAAATCGCGGGCCTCGTGGAGGTGCGCGTCGGCGCCGGCGCCTTCATCACGGATCGCGCCGCCAACGGCGCGCATCGGTTGGAATCGACCGACGCCTCGCCGCTCGCCGCGATCGCGGCGCGCCGCCTGATCGAGCCGCAGATCGCCGCGCTCGCGGCCGAGATGGCCGACGATGACGATCTCGCGGCAATCCATGAGACCTTCGGCATGATGCGCCACACCGCCGGCACGCCGGCGCACCGCGCCGCCGACCGCCTGTTCCATGCGCGCATCGCGGCGGCGACCAAGAACGAAGTCCTCGCCTCGATCATCGACGGCATCTGGGCCGAGTTGTTCACGCCGATGTTCGAGCGCATGGGGCGGCGCTCGGGGCTTGTCGCGCAGGAGCACGGCGACATCATGATACAGCACGATGCGATCTATCAGGCGCTTTGCGCGCGCGACGGCCAAGCCGCCAGCGAGGCCATGGAGCGTCATCTTGCGACCACCGAGCGCATCCTCGCCGAAGGCGAGGCGGTCGACGAGCCCGTTCGCGCCCACGCGGGAGATGGCAGATGAGCACCGCGCGCGCGACGCAACTGACCTCGCCGTTGATCCATGTCGACCGGTTGTTCCCGGCCGATATCGCATCGCGCACCGTGGCGCGTCGCCTCTACGCCGACGTGCGCGACCTGCCGATCATCTCGCCGCACGGCCATACCGATCCGCGCTGGTATGCCGAGAACGCGCCCTTCCCCGATCCCGCGCGGCTGTTCGTGACGCCGGACCACTACATTTTCCGCATGCTCTACAGCCAAGGCGTGACCATGGAACAGATGGGCATCCCGCGGAAGGATGGCGCGCCCGTCGAGACCAATGCACGCGAGATCTGGCGGCGCTTTGCCGAGCACTATCATCTGTTCCGCGGCACGCCGACGCGGCTGTGGCTCGATCATGCGTTCTCCGAGCTGTTCGGCATGGAGGTGCGGCTCAACGTTGCGACCGCCGACCTTTATTTCGACCGCATCTCCGAATGCCTGGCGCAGCCCGCATTCCGTCCCCGCGCACTGTTCGAGCAGTTCAACATTGAAGTCATCGCCACCACCGAGAGCCCGCTCGATCCGCTGAAAAGCCATCAGGCGATCAAGGCATCGGGCTGGAAGGGCCGCGTCGTCACCGCCTATCGGCCGGACCCGGTGGTCGATCCCGAATTCGACGGCTTCCGCTCCAACCTGGAGAAATTCGGCCGCCTCACCGGCTGCGACACGCACACCTGGCACGGCTACCTCGAGGCGCATCGGCTGCGCCGCGCCTTCTTCAAACAGCATGGCGCGACCTCGACCGATCATGGCCACCGCACCGCGCAGACCATGGACCTGCCGCAGGCCGATGCCGAGCGGCTGTTCCTCAAGATCGTCGGTGGCGAGGTGAGCGAGGGCGACGCCGAGCTGTTCCGCGCGCAGATGCTGACCGAGATGGCGCGCATGAGCCTCGACGACGGGTTGGTGATGCAGATCCATCCGGGCTCGTTCCGCAACCACAATCCGGCCGTGTACGCGCGCTTCGGCCGCGACATGGGCGCCGACATCCCGACCCGCACCGATTACGTGCATGCGCTCAAGCCCCTGCTCGATCGGTTCGGCAACGAGCGCGACCTGACGCTGATCCTGTTCACGCTCGACGAGACGTCCTATTCGCGCGAGCTCGCGCCGCTCTCGGGTCACTATCCCGTTCTGCGGCTCGGTCCGCCGTGGTGGTTCTACGATTCGCCCGAGGGCATGCGCCGCTTCCGCGAGCTCACGACCGAGACCTGCGGCTTCTACAACACGGTCGGCTTCAACGACGACACGCGCGCCTTCTGCTCGATCCCGGCGCGCCATGATGTCGCGCGCCGCGTCGATTGCGCCTACCTCGCCGAACTGGTCACAAAGCATCTGATCGACGAGGACGAGGCGCACGAAGTCGCGCGCGACCTCGCCTATGGACTTGCGAAGAAAGCCTACAAACTCTGAGAGCATGCAAACTCTGACCGCGCGTCAGGAAAAACCAGATGGAGGGACGACACATGCACAGGCCAATCATCAACCGACGGACTTTCGTGTCCGGCGCGGCCGGCGCGGCCGGGCTCGCCGCTTTTGGCGGGCGCGCGCATGCGCAGCTTCCGACCAGCCCGGTCACGCTCAACTTCGTTGACGTCGCCGGCAATCTGGCACTCACGCAAAAGGCGATCGAGGCCTACCGCGACAAGAATCCGAAGCTGGTCGCGAAGGTGAACTTCAGCAAGGCGCCCGCACCGGAGCTGCCGGGCAAGATCAAGGCGCAGCAGGACGCCAACCGCGTCGACATCGATGGCGTGCTCACCGGCATCGACGCGCTGTCGGCCGGCGTTGACCAGAAGCTCTGGATCCCGATCGCCACCGAATACGCCTCGAAACTGCCGAAGCTCAACGACATCTACCTGCCGGGCGCGGCGAAGATGCAGGGCCTGGCATCGAACCAGGGCGTCTGCATCGTGTTCTGCCCGGCCGGCCCGGTGATGGAATACATGCCGGACAAGGTGAAGCAGGTACCGCAGACGGCGCAAGATCTGCTTGGGTGGGCCAAGGCCAACCCCAACCGCTTCATTTACGCGCGTCCGGCGAATTCCGGTCCGGGCCGTATCTTCATGATGGGTCTGCCCTACATCCTCGGTGACAAGGATCCGTCCGATCCGAAGGACGGCTGGGAGAAGACCTGGGCCTATCTGAAAGAGCTCGGCCAGTACGTCGAATATTATCCGGGTGGCACCGGCGCGGTTATGAAGGAACTCGGCGAAGGCTCGCGCGACATGACTCCGTCGCAGATGGGCTGGGACATCAACCCGCGCGCGCTCGGCGTGGTGCCGAAGGAAGCCAAGGTCTTCTTCCTCAAGGGCTATCACTGGATTCTGGACGCGCACTATCTCTGCATCCCGAAGGGCGTGTCGAACGACAAGCTCGCGGTGCTGCTCGATCTGCTCAACTACATGCTGTCGAAGGAAGCGCAGGCGACCACCTACGACGACGGCTACTTCTATCCCGGCCCCGCCGTGAAGGACGTGCCGTTGTCGATGGCGCCTGCCGCGAGCCAGAAGGTCATCGAGGAATTCGGCCGAGCCGAATACGCGCAGGCGATCACCGCGGCTCCGCAGGAACTGCCGCTGCTGCCGGACAAGCTCGTCTACGCGTTCGGGCGGTGGGACGAGCAGATCGGCTCGCAGAAGAAGAAGTGAGCTTTGGCGCAAGGAGGACGACCGGCGATCATCCTCGCCAGTCTTCCTCCGTCTGCGCCGTCCTGAGTCTCCTGGAGGAGCGGAACTGATGGCTATCGCCGCACGCGATTTCCGCGAGCTGCGGCTCGACGGAATGAGCCGCAATTTCGGCGTCGTCAACGCGCTCAAGGGCGTCACCTTGAACGTGCGGCGGGGCGAATTCATCGCGCTGCTCGGCCCCTCCGGCTGCGGAAAATCCACCGCGCTCAATTGCCTCGCCGGACTGCTCACGCTGTCCGGTGGCAGCATCTGGCTCGACTCGACGCGCATCGATCGCCTCGCGCCGGAAGAGCGCGGCTTCGGCATGGTGTTCCAGAACTACGCGCTGTTCCCGCATATGAGCGTGCGGAAAAACATCGGCTTCGGCCTGAGAATGCAGGGCGTCGCCAAGGCCGAGATCGAGCGCAAGGTGGACGAGGTTCTGGCCATCGTCCGCCTCGGCGACCAGGGCGATAAATTGCCCGGCCAATTGTCCGGCGGCCAGCAGCAGCGCGTCGCCATCGCCCGCGCGATCGTCATCGAGCCGCCGCTGGTGCTGATGGACGAGCCGCTCTCCAATCTCGACGCCAAGCTGCGTCTGGAGATGCGCGCGGAGATCCGCCGCATCCACGAGCTGATCGGCTCGGCGACGATCTACGTCACCCACGACCAGGAGGAGGCGCTCTCGCTCGCCGACCGCATCGTCGTCATGCGCGCGGGCGAGGTGCGCCAGCTCGGCACGCCGGAAGACCTTTACGACCGCCCGGCGCATCCCGACGTCGCCGAGTTCATGGGCTACCGCAACCAGCTCCGCTCGCACGCGAAAAAATCCGGCAACCTGCTCAACGTCGTCATCGGCGGCGCCACCCTTGCCGGCACCCCGGTCGACGGCGCCGGCGAGGGCGACGTCGTGGCGGCGATCCGCCCGGACGATTTGAAGGTGACCGCCGCGGGCGCGCTTTCGGTCACGGTGGAATCGGCCCAGTACCACGGCAATGACTTCTATTGCCTGGGGCGCAGCGGCGACGGCACCGAGCTTTATTTCCGCTCCGAAACGAAAGTGAAGAAGGCCGACACCGTCCGCCTCGCCGCCGATCCGAGCCGCGTGCTGGTCTATTCGCAGGCCCGGCCATGAGCGAGCGCGCCATGGACGCTCCCGCCGAGCGCCTGCCGCTGCGCACGCGACTGGCGCTCTACGAGCTCGACGGCGTGACGTTGCTGGTCCTGCCGGCGGTGCTGTTCGTCATCGCGTTGTTCGTCTATCCGTTCGCTTACGGGTTCGTGCTGTCGTTTCAGCCGAAGGTCGGCGACTGGCTCGCCAACTACGCCAAATTCTTCTCCGACCCGTTCCTCTACGACACCATCGAGGCGACCTTCCGCCTCGCCATTCCGGCGACGTTGATCAATGTGCTGCTCTCGATCCCGGTGGCGCTGCGCGTGCGGCGGATGCGCAACCGGCGCGTCCTCACCACGATTCTGGTGATCCCGATCACGCTCGGCACCGTGCTGATCGCCGAAGGGCTGCTCAACTATCTCGGACCGCAGGGCTGGTTCAACCGCACGCTGGTGCTGTTCGGCTTCAGTCAGGTCCGTCTCGTGCACAATTATACCGGCGTGATGCTGTCGCTGATCCTGTCCGGCTTTCCCTTCACCTTCCTGCTGACGCTGTCCTACCTCACCGGCATCGATCCTTCGCTCGAGCAAGCCGCCGCAACGCTCGGCGCCAAGGCGCGGGCGCGGTTCCGCCACATCCTGATGCCGCTTCTGGCGCAGGGCCTTGCGATCAATCTGTGCCTGTCGTTCGTGCAGACCTTCTCGGTGTTTCCCTCGGCGGTCCTGCTCGGCGCGCCGGCGGGCGCGACGCGCGTGATCTCGATCGCCGCCTATCAGGCCGCCTACGAGCAATATGACGCATCGATGGCGTCCGCGATCGCGATGATCATGGGCTTCTGCCAGCTTGCGGTGGTCGTGCTGATCCTGGGCGCGCGCCGCTTCGTCTACCGCGGCTCGGCCGGCGGCGGCAAAGGCTGACCGCCATGGGCCCGCAAAAACCAGCATCTGAACGGCTGTGGGCGATCGCCATCTGGGCGCTGGTGATCTTCTTCATCGTCAACTTCACCGCGATGGTCGCCGCCGTGCTGGTCAATTCGTTCGGCACGCGCTGGTTCAACGCCTGGCTGCCGGCCGGCTTCACGACGCGCTGGTACCAATCGGCCTGGGACGAATTCCAGCTGCACGACGTGCTGATCGTCACCTTCGAGGTGGTCGGCGCGGTGGTGCTGATCTCCGGCCTGCTCGGCGTTCCGGCGGCCTATGCGCTCGCCCGCCGGAATTTTCCCGGCAAGCAGATCGTGATCCTGCTGTTCCTTTTGCCGATGCTGATCCCGCCGATCACCTTCGGCATCCCGCTGGCGACGGTGCTGTACCAGGCGCATCTCGGCGGCAACATGTCCGGCGTCATCCTCGCCAATCTGGTGCCGACGGTACCCTTCGTGGTGCTGGTCATGATCCCCTTCATCGAGCAGATCGACCCGCGCGTGGAGGCGGCCGCGCGCGTGTTCGGCGCCGGCACCGGGCGGCTGTTCGTCCACATCCTGCTCCCGCTGCTCGCCCCCGGCATCCTGGCGGCGCTGCTGCTGGTTCTGGTGCGCACCATCGCGATGTTCGAGCTGACCTTCTTCACCGCCGGTCCCGGCAGCCAGACGCTGGTGGTTGCCCTTTATTACGCGGCCTACGCGGCGGGCGTGCGCGCCGGCCAGTCGATCGACGCCATGGCGGTCGTCTATATGCTGACGACCTTGGTGTGGCTCCTGATCGCGTTGCGCTTCGTCGATCCGACGCAGATCGTGACGCGCGCCAAACAGCAGCCCGCGAACTGAACTACGCTGACGACCAACGAAACTCGAAACGTTCAACCAGGGAGGACGACCATGAACAGACGTGAATTCCTCGGCAGCAGTGCCGTCGCGGGGCTCGCGCTGACCGGCTTGGCGGCGCCGGCGAACGCCCAAACGAAAATGATGCTCAAGGCGAGCGACGTGCATCCGGAGGGCTATCCGACGGTCGCCGCGGTCGAGAACATCGGCAAGAAGCTCGATGCCGCGACCGGCGGCCGCTACGGCGTGCAGATGTTCGCCTCGATGCAGCTCGGCGGCGAGAAGGAAGCGATCGAGCAGGCCCAGGTCGGCGCCATCCAGTTCGCGCGCGTTTCCGTCGGCGCGCTCGGGCCGGTGGTGGACGACCTCAACGTCTTCAACCTGCCTTACGTGTTCCGCGACACCGAGCACATGCGCAAGGTGATCGACGGTACGATCGGCCAGGAGTTGCTCGACAAGGTCACCAACAGCGGCAAAGGGCTCGTCGGCCTCTGCTGGATGGATGCCGGCGCGCGCAACTTCTACAACACCAAGCACCCGGTGAAGACGCTCGCCGATCTCAAGGGCCTGAAGGTTCGCGTGATGGGCAACCCGATGTTCGTCGACATGGCGAACGCGATGGGGAGCAACGGCGTCGCGATGGGCTACGACCAGGTGTTCAGCGCGCTGCAGACCGGCGTGGTGGACGGCGCGGAGAACAACCCGCCGAGCTTCGTGTTCGACAACCACTATCAGGTCGCGAAATTCCTCACGATCGACGAGCACCTGATCGTGCCGGAGATCGTGGTGTTCTCGAAGAAGACCTGGGACGCGATGTCGAAGGAGGACCAGGCGCTGCTGGCGAAGTTCGGCAAGGAGGCGCAGCAGGAAGAGCGCAAGCTCTGGGACGTCTACGAGAAGCAGGCGATGGACAAGGCCGCGGCCGCCGGCATCAACATCGTGCAGGTCTCGGGGGCCGACAAGAAGGCGTTCCAGGACGCCGTGAAGCCGGTGTGGGACAAGTACGGCCCGAAATACGCCGACATGGTCAAGCGCATCCAGGCGGTGCAGTAGGCCACCGCTCTCGAACGCTCTTCGCTCATTCCCGCGCGATGGAGCCGCCGCAAAGCTCGGCCGTCATCCCGGAAGCCGCTGTCAGGCGGCTATCCGGGACCCATAGACACCGGCTTCTCGGATCAATCGCGAGTTATGTGGTTATGGATCCCGGCTCTCGCTGCGCTCGGCCGGGATGACAGAAAAAGGCTCGCTTTCGCGGGGACGAGCGGAGACGGCGTCGTCGGCCTTGGGGGGAATCATGGCAATCGCATTCCGGCGCGTCATGGATGCGCTCTATCTCGCCTGCGCCGTCATCGCCGGCACCGCGCTGGTGCTGATCTCGGCGGTCATTCCATGGGCGGTGTTCACCCGCTACGTGCTCAACAGCGCGGCCTCGTGGCCGGAGCCGACCGCGGTGCTGCTCACCATCGTGCTGACGTTCTTCGGGGCCGCGGCCTGCTACCGGCTGCGCCTGCACATGAACGTGTCGTTCTTCGCCTCCGCCCTGCCCGGCATCTGGCGGCGCATCGCCGAGACGCTCGCCGAGATCCTGGTCGGCCTGATGGCGCTGTTCATGGCGTTTTACGGGGCGAAGCTGGTCGAGGCGACGTGGCAGAACACGATCGCGGACTTCCCGGCGCTCTCCGTCGGCGTCACCTACCTGCCGATCCCGATCGGCGGCGCGATCCTGTTCCTGTTCGTGCTGGAGCGGCTGATCATCGGGCCTCCGTCCGACGAGATTCCCGACGCCCACGCCACCGTCCCGATCGATTGAAGCAAGAGACTCCGCAAATGGATATCGCCGTCCTTCTCGTCACGATGTTCTTCTGCTTCTTCATCGGCGTGCCGATCGCCTATTCGCTCGGGCTCGCGGCGATCGTCGGCGCGTTCTGGATCGGCATTCCGGTCGAAGCCGTGATGCTGAAAATCTCCGACGGCGTCAGCAAGGTCGCCATGCTCACGATCCCGTTCTTCGTGCTCGCCGGCGCCATCATGGCGGAAGGCGGCATGGCGCGGCGCATGGTGGCGTTCGCCGACGTGCTGGTCGGCTTCACCCGGCTGCGCGGCGGCCTCTCGGTCGTCAACGTCGTCGCCACGACGTTCCTGAGCGGCATTTCCGGTTCCGCGGTCGCCGACACCTCGGCGATCGGCTCGGTCATGATCCCGCAGATGGAGAAGGTCGGCTTTCCGCGCGTCTTCGCCACCAACGTGACGATCACGGCCTCGGTGCAGGCGCTGCTGGTGCCGCCGAGCCACAACGCGGTCATCTATTCGCTCGCGACCGGCGGGACGATCTCGATCATCAGCCTGTTCATGGCCGGCGTGATGCCGGGGCTATTGCTCGGCTTCTCCGTCATCGTTCTGTGCCTCGTCATCGGCTACCGCGACAATCACCCGCGCGGCCAGACCGTCGCCATGCGCGATGCCGTGAAGATCACGATCGACGCGATCTGGGGACTGATCACGCTCGTCATCATCCTCGGCGGCATCCTGGGCGGCGTGTTCACGGCGATCGAGGCGGGCGCAGTCGCATGCCTGTGGGCATTCTTCGTCACCATGTTCATCTACCGCGACTACAAGTGGCGCGACCTGCCGGCGCTCGTGCACCGCACGCTGCGCACCGTCGCCATGGTGATGACCTTGATCGCCTGCGCGTCGAGCGTCGGCTACGTGATGGCGCTCACCCAGATGCCGGCCAAGATGACGGCGTTCTTCCTCACCATTTCGAGCGACAAGAACGTCATCCTGTTCCTCATCAACATCCTGCTGCTGGTGCTCGGCTGCCTGGTCGACATGGCGCCGTCGATCCTGATCTGCACGCCGATCCTGCTGCCGGTGATGGTGAACTTCGGCGTCGATCCGGTGCATTTCGGCATGATCATGATGCTCAATCTCGGCATCGGGCTGTGCCACCCGCCGGTCGGCGCGATCCTGTTCGTCGGCTGCGCGGTCGGGAAAGTGTCGATCGAGCAGGTGATGCGCGAGATCTGGCCGTTCTACGGGGTGATGTTCTTCGTGCTGATGCTGGTGACCTACATCCCGTCGATCTCGCTCTGGCTGCCGCATTCGCTCGGGCTGCATTGACCGATGCGGCTTAGCGAAGCCACCCTTGGGTCACTGCCGGGCGACGTCGCGCGGCCGCGCTACGATCGGAGCGCCGTCGCGTCCGGGATCGTGCATCTCGGCGTCGGCGCGTTCCAGCGCGCGCATCAGGCGATGTACACGGAAGCCGCGCTCGCCGCAGGCGACACGCGTTGGGGTATCGTCGGCGCGAGCCTGCGCTCGCCCTCCGTGCGCGATGCGCTCAAACCCCAGGACGGCCTCTATACGCTCGCCGTGCGCGGCGCCGAGGGCGAGCGACTGCAGGTCATCGGCGCGCTGCGCGACGTGCTGGTCGCGCCCGAAGATCCGGCTGCGCTCCTGCAGCGCTTATGCGACCCCGCGGTCGCGATCGTGACGCTCACCGTGACCGAGAAAGGCTATTGCCACGATCCGGCGACCGGCGCGCTCGACGAAAGCCACCCCGATATCATGCATGATCTCGGCCATCCGAACGCGCCGCGCTCGGTGCCGGGCTTCCTCGTCGAGGCGCTGCGGCGGCGGCGCGCGGCCGGCGGACACGCCTTTACGGTGCTCACCTGCGACAACCTTCCGCACAATGGCCGCACGGTCCGCAACATCGTCACGCGTTTCGCCGCGCTGCGCGACCGCGACATCGCCGGCTATATCGCAAACGAGGTCGCGTTTCCGGCGACCATGGTCGACCGCATCACGCCGGCGACCACGGATGCCGACCGCGCCGCGATCTCAGGCCGCCTCGGCGTCGCGGATGCGGCGCCCGTCATCACCGAGCCGTTCAGCCAATGGGTGATCGAGGACCGTTTTCCGCTCGGCCGGCCCGACTGGGGACAAGCGGGCGCGGAGTTCGTCGCGAACGTCGCGCCGTACGAGAACATGAAGCTGCGACTCCTCAACGGCAGCCATTCCACCTTGGCCTATCTCGGCTATCTCGCCGGCTACGAGACCATCGCCGACACGATGACCGACCCGAACTATCGCCGCCTCGCCGAAGGCGTGATGGACGACGCCGCAACCACGTTGACGATGCCGGCGGGCGCGGACGTCGCGGCCTACAAGCGCGCGCTGATGGAGCGCTACGCCAACCCGGCGCTCAAGCATCGCACCTGGCAGATCTGCATGGACGGCTCGCAGAAGCTGCCGCAGCGCCTGCTCGGCTCGATCCGGGACCGGCTCGCTGCCGGCGCGCCGATTGACCGGCTCGTGATGGGGGTCGCGGGCTGGATGCGCTACGTCACCGGCGTCGATGAGGCGGGCCAAGCCATCGACGTGCGTGATCCCCTCGCAGGCCGGCTGCGATCGATCGCCGATCAGGCGGGGATCGTGGCCGAGCGCCTCGCTCCGGCGTTGTTCGGCGTACAGGAGGTGTTCGGACGCGAACTCGGGGTTGATCCGCGGTTCCGCGCCGCGGTCACGTCTGCTCTGGCGCTGATCATCGCCCGCGGCGCCAAAGCTGCGGTCGCGGCGAGCTAAACCGCTTCGGCCGCGCGCCGCCGGCGCACGAAGCTCGGGATGATGGTCCCGATCGCCAGCACCGCGAGCGCGCCGACCAGGAAGAACACCGCGCGCGGGTGGCCCGCATCCATGACCGATCCGAACAGCAGCGGCGAAACAATGCCGCCCACGTTGAACCCGGTCGTGACGAAGCCGAACACCTTGCCGAACTGCCCTTCCGGCGTCACCGCGCGCACCAGCATGTCGCGCGAGGGCTGCATCAGCCCGTTGACGAAGCCGTTCAGCGACATCGCGACGAACAGCAAGGCGGTGCCGAGATCGAATGAGCCGATCGTGACCGCCGTGACCGCAAGGCCGGCGAACGATCCGGCCGCGACCCATTCGTGCCGGCTTGTTCGTGCCGCGAGCAAGCCGCCCACAAGCACTCCGAAGGCGCTCAACATGAGGTTCACGGTCAGCGCCGTATTGGCGAGGGTCAGCGGCGTGCCATAGGCCTCGCCGAGCGCGACCACCGAATAATTCTGCACGCCCGTGCTGGCGAACGTGATCATCACGAAGAACAGGAAGTTGAGCAGGATCGGCGCAGACAAGAGCAGGCTCCAGCCGGCCTGACCCGGCTCGTCCTTTTTCTTCGGCGGCTTCGGCGGCGCCTCGAACAGCGCCACCGGCTGCGCCACGATGATGGCGGCGACGAGGATCCCGAGCACCGACGCCGCAAGGAACGCGCCCTGCCAGCCGAGCCATTGCTGCAGGATCAGCATGCTTGCCGGCGTCACCGCGGTGCCGAGGAAGCCCGCGAAGATATGGATCGAGAACGCCTGTCCGGCGCGCGCTTGCGACACAAGCTGCGACAGGATCGCGTAGTCGGCCGGATGGTAGACGCCGTTCGCGATGCCGAACACGGCGAACATCCCGACCAGCAACCAAAACGACGGGATCGACCCGACGATCGCGAGGCAGACCGCGCCGATCAACAGGCCACAGACCAGAACCAGGCGCGGCCCGATCCGGTCGACCAGGAACCCGGCCGGCGTCTGGCACAGCGCGGTCGTCACGTTGAACGCGGTCAGCGCCAGGCCGAGCTCGGTATAGCTGACGCCATAGAACTCGCGCACGAACGGGAACAGCGGCGGCAGCACCAGGATGTAGAAGTGGCTCACGAAATGCGCCGAGCACACGAGCGAAATCACGCGCGTATCGCTCGCGCGCGCGGCACCGCCCGAAACTTCGGTGATTTGCGTCATGCCCGGTCGTTTAGCGTTTGGTGCCCGGCAGGGGCATTCTCGCGGTCCTTATAGGGGACGACGCCGTGCCGCGCACCCCATTTGACGGCCCGCAGTCGCGCGCGGGACATGCGCGGTGCGCATGAGTCGCGCGGCCGGTTCCGCCCTCGCCTACATCTTGCCTTGATACTTCTTCAGCGCCGCTTCGACGAAGCGGTTGTCGTAGGTGTCCTCAACCTTGATGTTGGCGGCCTTCACCTCCGGCAGGAATGCCGCGAGCACGTCGAGCACGATCTGCGCGCCTTGCTTGGTCATCAAGCCGTCGGGCGAATGCGCCTCGTGCATGCGCTTGTACGATTCAAGATAAAGCGCCTTGTCGCCGAGCATGTATTCGGCCGGCACGTTGGCGGCGATGTCGTCGATGCTCGCCGTCTGCATCCAGAGTTCGGCGCGCACGATGGCGTTGGTGAGCGCCTGGATCGTGTTCGGGTTCTTGGCGATGAAGTCGGCGGTCGCGTACAGGCTCGCCTCCGGATACGGCCCACCAAACAGGTCCTCGGTACCCTTGCGGGTGCGGGTCTCCGCGATGATGGTGATCGCCTTGTCGGTCTCGAGTTTCGTCATCACCGGGTCGCTGTTGATGATCGCGTCGATCTCGCCCTGCTCGATCGCCGCAACCGCGCCGGCCGCGGTCCCGACCCCGATGATCGAAACGTCATCGGGTTTGAGCCCGGCTTTCGTCAGCAGGTGATTGACCACCATGTGCGTGCTCGACCCCGGCGCGCTCACGCCGATCTTCATGCCCTTCAGATCGGCGAGCGACTTGTAGCGATCGCCGACCTTCTTCGAGACCGCGATGGTGAGCGCCGGGTAGCGCACCTGCACGACGAAATTCTTCAGGTGCTGGTTCTTCGCCGCCATCGTGAGCGTATTGGAATAGGCGCCCGACGCGACATCGCTCGAACCGCCCATCAGCGATTGCAGCGCCTTCGAGCCGCCCGCAAATGCCGCGATCTCGACCTCAAGCCCCTCGTCGGCGAAATATTTGCGCTGCTGCGCGATGATCAGCGGCAGGTACGGCAGGCCGAGCGAGGCGGTCGCGACGTTGACCTTGCGCTTCTCGGGTGCCGACTGCGCGTTCGCGGATTGCGCAAGCAGTGCGAGCAGCAGGGCTGACGATATGGCGGTAAAGGCTTTGCGCATAGGGGTTTCCTCCGGGCGGCCGTTGACCACCCTCACCCAGTGTCGACACAACACAGGTGGGTTGCCAAGCGCTTTTTGGGCTATGGCTCGTCCGGGCAGGGATCGACGATCGCCCAGAGCTCGGCGCCGTTGAACACCTTCTTCATCTGCGCCGAAAGCCCGCCGTGGCGTGCGATCCAGTCCTTCACGGCCGGCGGATAATAGGACATCAGTTCCTCGGTGCCCCCGATGCTGGTCACGCGCAGGCCGGCGGTCCAGCGCTTGTCATAATAGGCTTGATGGAAGCCCAGACTCGCGCGCGGCGTGACGCAGATGCGGTTGATCGGCACGATGCCGAGCACCAGCGTGCAGGCCGAGTTGCAGATGCCGTCGATGACGACGCGTTCGCCCTTGTCGCGCAGCGCCGCGTATTTCGCCTTGTACTGATCGACATAGCCGCCGAAGTCGCGCGTGATACGCAGATCGGCGAGCGCCGGGCCGCCGGACACAAGCAACAGCAGCACACACAGAACGCGCATCACGTCCCCGAACTTTCGCGCTTTCAGCCTGCGGCCGCGGTGACGAATTTCGCGTTAACGGACATGCCATGCGGCCCGGCCCCGTGCCGACGCCGCCCGGTTCGAGCCGGAAAATCTGGAGATTGTGAGGCGGAGCGCTTTGCGGCATCAGGGACGGTGGGATCGCCGAATGACCAAGAGCGGCAAGGACGCAAAAGAGCCCTATCGGGTCCGCGCCGGCGGCGTCTGGTACTTTGTCGACCCGACCTTCCCGTCGGAGGCAATCGAACCCGGTGACACGGTAGTCCTCTACCCGGTCTCCGGCGATGCAGCCGTTGCGATACTGCAAGGCCGGCCGGATGCCGAAATGGTCGCCTTTTTGACCCCGCAGGGGGAGCCATTCGCGGTCCCGACGGCCGACATTGCGGCGTTTCATCTTGCGGCCGTGGACGAAGACCCCTAGCCGTGTCGACGGAATCAGCGCACGCGCCTATAGATTCGCGCGGGGGCGACAATCCAACCGGAGGAGAGGATCAATGAAGACGTTAATCTCAGCGCTGGTCGTCGGCTTGGCGATCAGCTTTGGCGCCGCGAGCATTGCGAGTGCCGAAACTGCTACGACCCCCACCACCACCCCGACCACGACGGCCCCTGAGACGAAAGCGAAGACTCCGGAGAAGCCGCGCTCGGCGAAGTCGATCGAATGCTCGAAGAAGGCCGACGCCCAGAACCTGCACGGCAAGAAGCGCAGGACATTCCGCAAGGAATGCATGAAGGGCTCGACCTGAGCTTGATGCACATCGTCACGGCCAGGCCGCTCCTCGATCTTCGATTCCAGGGGCGGCCTTTTTTGCCGTCAACTCATCGAAGCGACCGGTGGAACTTTCCCGCCGCTGCCCCGTTAGACAAGGCCTTCCACCCGACGGGGAATAGCCATGTCACTCGGCACCATCCTTCTCATCATCATCGTCATCGCGCTGCTTGGCGGATTCAGCGGCCTCGGAGGCGGTCCGTTCTACGGGACCGGCTACTATGGCGGCGGCGCGCTCGGCACCATCCTTGTTATCGTGCTGATCCTGGTGTTGCTCGGGCGAATCTGACGATCGCGCCGGCGGCCTCGCTTCAAATCAGTCCAGGCGCGCCACGACCGCCAGGCGCTTGATCTCGCGGTTTTGGAACGCCCGCAGGAACGCCGCGTAGTTCTTGAACGACACGCAGCCGTTCGACTCGCCGCGCGGCCCGAGCATGTAGGTGTGCGCCAGGATGCCATTTCGATTGAAGATGGCGCCCTCGCCACCGATCGGCTTGAGGCGGATCGCTTGCACGCCGTGGAAGAGTATCGACCGTGGCTCGAGATCGTACACGTGCGCGGGGGTCGCGCCGCGCATCCTGATGTGGGTGTGGTTGGGGTCATCCATCATGCTGCCGAGGCCCGAATGCGCCTCCAGCTTCGTTCCGTCCGGCAGATAGACCGTGTGGCCGGAGATGTCATAGACCGCAGTATAGCGATCATACCGGCCGGTCGCGGGGCTTTCGTCGCTCAGGGTACCGTCGGTCGGCGCGTATGCGAGCGCGCCTTCGGGCGCCTGCGGCTTCCCGAACAGCTTCTCGAACATGGTCGGCTTGGCGACCGGGGCGCTGGGAACAGCCTTGATCGTCGGCGCCTTGTCGTCGAGAGACGCCGTCACGACTTTCGGAGCGCGGGCCTCAGCGGAGCGCGGCGTCGGCGCGCTCTGCACGACGCGACGAACCTCCGACGGCGGCAAGCGCGGCGTGTCCTGGGCGACCGGGATCGCGGCCTCCGGCGGTGCAGGCACGGCGAAGCGGTCGTCCAATGGCCCGAGTGCGCTCGCGGAAAACGCGCCGAGTGGCGTGCCGGACGACGACGTCGCGTCGAACAACGCGACATCGACGGACGGAGCCGTCAGGGTGGCCCGCTGTATCGAACCCGTAATGTCGACTTGGTCGGGCGCGCTCTCCGCGGATGCGGTCGGAGCCGCGCGCGAAGCTGCGGGGGCGAGCGGAGCGGTCGCCGCAGCGACACGCGGCGCGGCCGCCGACGCTGCGACAACGCGCGGCGCGCGATCGCCTTTGGGAGCGGCCGGCGCGGAAGCGACGACGTAGTAAGAGGACGCGACCGGATCAATACTCGTCGCGCTGAGGTCGCCACGCAGCAGGGTCCAAGCGCAGGCGAGCGTCACGCATGTGAGCGCGATCGCGCCGCAGAATACATTGCGCGCGAGGTTTTCGGGAGGCGAATGTCTGGAATCGAACGCATTGGAAGCGACGGGCTGCATGCGGGTGAACACTCGAACGCAACAAGGGACATGACACGACGAAAAGCCGGAAGCGCACGCCGAGCGTCTCGCAGCCCGGCCGAGCGTCATTAAGTCGGCTTTTAGTTAAATGCAGATTAAGTGCCGGCGAATGTGCGGCTGGCGGAACCGCAACGATGTTCAGGCGGCGTCTGCAATGACGCGGCCAACACGTTGTTCTTCCGATGATTTCTGGTGACCCGGCAGGATTCGAACCTGCGACATCCAGCTTAGAAGAACCCCGGGCCGCGCACCTAAGCACCTGCTCAAGGGACCGACATGGAAGCGCTGCCTGCCGGTGACGATCTCGAAGCGACGGTGGATGCCGCGATCGCAGCGTGCGACGGCAAAACGCGCGCGACCATCCGCGCCCTCCTCGTCACAAAAGGCTTCCTGCACGCCCGCGTCGCGGCTCAACGACTTGGTGTCGCCCGGCTTCGCGCGCGGGAAGCCCTCGTTGGCGGACTTGCCGTGAGCACCATCGGTGCTTGAATTTCGCAGCGGGTTGTCCCCAAAGTGTGCAATTTTGCTCAGTCCACAGGCCAAGTCTGTAAAAATACTTAGGGCGCATCGGGTCGAGTGCGTATCCAAATCGACCGATGAAAACTCCGGCGCGGATGGTCCCCCTGTCCGCGCCGGACGCCCAAGTTGGCGACCTCGGCGAGGCCTGCCATAGTGGCCGCCTCTCCGCTCAAGCAATGCAACAGGGATGGTAGATGCGTATTGTTGGCGAGTACCTAGCCAAGGCGGCGGTGTTCGAGGCGCTGAGCGCAAGCGAGCGCAATCCCGAGACGAAAAGACAATATGCCGACCTGGCCAGCTACTACAGCGATCTGGCGCAACAGCGCCGGTGGATGCTGACCACTCAACAGGTGAAATCCCCTTTTCAGGCGGCTGTCGCTCCGGCCTAGTTGGTGGCCTCTTTCACCGGCAATCCGTCAAACCACTCCTCCATCGTCGGTTTGGCTCGATACCACGCATGCGCGTTTCGGTATTGCACCTCCGGCGCGCCCTTCAGCTCGCGTAGTCGCCGCGATACGTTGGACGGCGTGTAGCTCGTCGTTACGGTGACTATGTAAAACGAAGAGGAAAGGTGTCTGGCGACCCCGGCAGGATTCGAACCTGCGACATCCAGCTTAGAAGGCTGGCGCTCTATCCAACTGAGCTACGGGGCCGTCGTACCCGAAGGTGCCGCCGATTTGCGCCTGCAGGCAAGCCGGCCAGCGCGCATTCGTTAATGCGTCCAGGCGCCGCGCCGCCCATAGGCGAAATTGTCCGAATACGACATCGTTCGCCGCGTCGTCGCCTTCGCCTCGGCGACCTGGTACGGGATGCCATGGCGCTCGCAATAGGCGATCGCCTCTTCCCTGGTCTCGAACCGCAGTCTGAGCTGCGCACGCATGTCGCCCGAGGAGGTCCAGCCCATCAGCGGCTCGACCTGGCGCGGCTGCTCGGGCTCATAGTCGAGCACCCAGTCATGCGTCTTGGCCGTGCCCGACTGCATCGCGGTCTTCGCCGGCTTGTAGATACGTGCCACCATGTATCGAACCCAAGTTGCGAATGGATGTGGTCGGGGCGGCAGGATTCGAACCTGCGACCTGAAGTACCCAAAACTTCCGCGCTACCAGACTGCGCTACGCCCCGGCCGCGCGGCGTTCATAGCCGCCGTCCGTTAAGCGGAGCGATACACGGTTCGGATTTCGCCAGCAAGGCGCACCGGATACTTGGCAATCCGTCAGCCGGTGGCGTGGGGATCATGCTCAGTGCGAGCCGAGCACCTGCGGTCCGTCCGGACGCACTTCGGCGGCCATCATGCCCTTCGGGCCAGGTCCGAAACGGACCAGCACGGACTGGCCGGGACGCAATTCGGTGATGCCGAAGCGGCGCAGCGTCTCCATGTGGACGAAGATATCCTCCGTCCCCTCCCCGCGCGTCAGGAAGCCGAAGCCGCGCAGCCGGTTGAACCATTTCACCACGGCGCGCTCGAGGCCGCTGGTCGGCGTGATTTGGACATGCGTGCGCGCCGGCGGCATCTGCGCCGGATGGACTGCCGTGGACTCGTCCATCGACAGGATGCGGAAGGCTTGCAGCCCTTTCGGGCGTTGCAGCACTTCGCAGACGACCCGCGCGCCCTCATAGGCGGTCTGGTAGCCGTCGCGCCGCAGGCAGGTCACATGCAGGAGGATATCCGGCAGGCCGTTGTCCGGAATGATGAAGCCGTAACCTTTGGAGACGTCGAACCATTTGATCGCGCCCGTGAGCTCGATCACGCTCACCGCGGTCTCATCGCCGATATCCACGATCGGCTCGGGTCCAAGCGGATAGCCTGTCCCAGACACTTTTGGCCCCATCCCGTCCGACGCCATGACGCCGCACGCCGCCGCTATGCTGACGCCTCTTGCCGAGGGCGCTTCGTCGAATCACGCCTCGATCAACATAACATTGCGGCGCGGCCCGCCTAGCCCCATTCACCAAAATACCAAGTGGCCTGTGGCTAATTGTGCACAACAAAGCGCGGTGGCGCGCGCGGCTTCACGCGGTGATGAAGGGCTCGAGCACCGCTCCGATATCGGCGCGCACGACGAGGTCGGCCATGTCGTCGAAGTCGGTCGCCTCGCGATTGATGATGACGAGGCGGGCGCCGTTGCGCTTGGCCATCAGCGGGAAGCCGGCGGCCGGCCACACCACCAGCGACGAGCCGATCGCCAGAAACAAGTCGCAGCTTCGCGTCAATTCCTCGGCGCGGCGCATCGCGGATTCCGGCATCGCCTGACCGAACGAGACGGTCGCGGTCTTGATGTGGCCGCCGCAGGACGGGCACGACGGCGCGCGGCCATTGCCGGCATCGAAGCGCTGCTTGACCCACGGCAATTCGTAGCGCTCCGCGCAGTCGAGGCAGAGCGCGTAGGTAGTATTGCCGTGCAACTCGACGACGTGATCGGGCGCGATGCCGGAGGCCTGATGCAGATTGTCGATGTTCTGCGTCACCACGCCGGGCGAGCGGCCGGTGCGATAGAGGCTTGCGAGCGCGCGGTGCCCGCGCCCCGGCATGGCGCGGCCGAACTCCGCCTCCATGATGAAGCGCCGGCGCCAGGATTCATCGCGCGCCTCTTGGCTCGCGATAAAATCCGAGAAGTCGATCGGCCGCATCTTGGTCCAGATGCCGCCGGGCGAGCGGAAGTCCGGGATGCCGCACTCGGTCGAGATGCCGGCCCCGGTGAACGGCACCACCACGTCGGCGGCGTCGATCAGCTCGCGCAACCGGGCGACGGCGGTCTTCACATCGGGCGCGATCATGTATTGTCCTGCTCTGATCGGTCGGCCGGGGCGACCCTGGCCCGGTAATGTAAGGGGAGGTCACAGGTCATGAAATACCTGCACACCATGCTGCGCGTGCGCGATCTCGATGCCGCGATGCATTTCTATGTCGACCTGCTGGGCATGAAGGAAGCGCGCCGGCGCGTCGACGAGAAGAACAAATACACGCTCGTGTTCCTCTATGCGCCGGAGGACGAGGCGGTGGTGAAGGCGAGCATGGAGAAGACCGGCCGCGACCAGCCGATGGTCGAGCTCACCTACAATTGGGACACCGAGGACTATGGCGAGGCGCGCTATTTCGGCCATCTCGCCTTCGAGGTCGACGACATCTACGCGACCTGCGACAAGCTCATGAAAGGCGGCGTCACCATCAACCGGCCGCCGCGCGACGGCAACATGGCGTTCGTGCGCTCGCCCGACAAGCACTCGATCGAGATCCTGCAGAAGGGCAAGCCGCTCCCGCCGAAGGAGCCCTGGACCTCGATGAAGAACACAGGGCACTGGTGAGGCGGGCGGCCAGAGGAGCGGCAAGCGCCTGACCGGCGAAGCCCCGCCTTGCGGGCGAAGGCGGTTGCCGGTCCCGGCAAAGCTCTTTATATCTCGCCGCGCTTCACGCGGCTTTCCGCGTTGCGCCCTTCGTCTAGTGGCCTAGGACACCGCCCTTTCACGGCGGTAACAGGGGTTCGAGTCCCCTAGGGCGCGCCAGCAAAATCAATGACTTAGCTCAGCCCGCCGAGGGCCGGGTCCAAAATAGGTCCAATATCGTAGGGTGATCCTGACCCACGCCGCCCCAATCCCTAGCGGCTTGCCGGCTGGCTGAATCCGGTGCCGACCCCGGCCATGGCTCGCGACTCCATCACCAGCACCGTCCCGCTTGGTCGGCGCGACAAGCGCGGCTCGAATTTTCATACCGTCTGGATGTCGATCGAGATTCTGGCGATCGAGTGCGTCGCTGCGGTCGTCGCGCGGCGCTCGGTCCGAAAGAGCTGCCCGCCATCTGTCGCGGCAACCAGGACCATGTCGCTGGCGCGAGGTTCCGATGCCGGAAGTGCGGCCCGGCGCGGGTCCGCGCCTACATCCCGTTGACGCACGACGAGGTGGGCGCGTTCCTCGCCGGCGATTCGATGCCGGACGGGCGAAGGTGGTGTGACGCGCGCCGAGCGGGCCGGCGGTGTGGCCCCTTTCGATAGGCAGTGGTCCATTTTGAAAATCCGGGTGGTCCCTTTAGATGGTGATTGCCGTTCAAACCGGAGACTACCATGGGTAAAATTGGAGATGAGACGCACAGCAAATTGGTTGAGGAAAGGGCGGCAGCCCAGAAGCGCTTGGATATTGTTCGCGGTGAGCATAGCGGAAAAAAGGACAAGCATCCCGACGTGATCCTGGCCGAAAAAAAGCTGGCCGAGATAGACGCGAAAATCGCAAAACACACCAAACCGCAACAGTCGGGGGCGCCCTAGTTGGCGGCCTCGTCGCTCTCGCCGGCGATCGGATGGCAGCAGAGCGCCGGGTGTGGCGCGCGAAATTGATGGGGATAGGCGCGATGTCGATCGCCGATCCTAGTGTGCGGCCGGGCGGATGGGTTTAGTGTTGCGTTGGCGGTTGCTTGCGGGATCGCTTCATCGAAGCTCTATGGAGACCATCATGGTCGCAACCCGCCACCGACAAAATCCCGAGTATCAGCGCCTCAACGGAATCGTACAGCTCCGCTTGAAAGAGCAGGCATCCGCCATCGGCGACCCGGTCGCTTATCGGGTCGCCAGCGAGAGGGTGCAGGACGCCGTATGCGCCTTGAACGGCGTCGACCCCGAACTCCCGGACCGTGGTGCCGGCCCGTTCCGGGTTGGCTTCTAGCCCCGCCGCTTCCGGACGCGGCTTAAAGGTATGTTCCTGCACGGCGCGCGCTCGTTCGACTAAGTCACGAGAGTACCATCGGCGACCATCGCACCCCGCGTGAATGTAGTGGCGGCCCGAATCAATTCTGGGGTTGGGCGCGATTTTGCCGCATCGATCGCCTGCCGAGCGTTCAGCCAATTGTTGCTCGGAATGCTTGCCAATCCGACCCATTGTTCAAAGTCGTCAATGTCAGCGATGGTGCGCAACGTCGCGGCGCGGTAGCCGACGCCCGGCGCTATGTTCAATTCCGTTGGCAAAGGTACGAGTTCGGCTAGATCGAATTCCTGCATCAAACGCTCAGAAATGATTTCCGCGTGACGCAGCGCGTCACCGCGCACAGGCGCGCCATCGGCGACGATAAACACGGCCCATTTTTTGTCAGAAGACCCCGTCAATCCGATGTTCATGACCCCCGTGAGCAGGCCCGGCTTCTGGCCCATGTCGTCCCGAATTATTTGTTCAAGTTCTTTGCGAGTTTTCAGCGACAGCATCGCGACCCTCATCGACCTATGCGAGCCGAGTTATGCGGACGCTATCGCCATCGATCTCGATCGAATGGGTATCCTTCAATTCTTCGGCGAACGGCTGAAGTGAAGTCGTCCAGCTCACGTCGCGGGTGGTGTACTTGAGGTCACCCCAGAGATTGTGAGCGTCGCGACGACCGAAAGAGGCAGTTTGATTAGGTTTCAACGCCTCAAATCTATCTAACATGTCCATCGCACGCATAGTCGATAATTCCTTTGCTTAATATCAGCGTCGCACGTTAATATATTACTGATGTTTAACCTGCGCAATCCCCTCACAATCTTCTCTCTGACTGACCGCCTCCCGCACCGCGGCGACCGCGAGTCCCGGCACCGCGCGCCGCATCGCCGCTTCGATCTGAGCCGCCGCGCCGATCTGCGCACCACGCGCGTCGACTGCGATGGTGATCGGCACGTTCACGTTGCCGCCGGCGCCGCCGCTCACCACGTCATTCGGCGTGACCATGATCGGCTCAACGCGACCGCTTCACGTCAAGTGACGCGGCCTCACCTCTCGACTCGCTCGGCCTGATCTCTCGCCACAGCATCGGCCTCGCCCGCCAGCTGGCGCGCCAGGTCGGGCGAGAGCAACTTTGCGAGCTTTGCATTCGCCTTGCGCCAGACCGGGATCGCCGACTCCAGGCGCCGCGCTCCGGTTTCGGTGAGCCACACCACCCGCCGGCGCAAATCGGTCTCGACCATGGCGATCTCGATCAATCGCTCGCCCCCGAGCGTGCGCAGATTGCGCGACAGCGTCGACTGGTCGAGGCCGGTCCGCTGCGCCAAGGCGCCGAGCGTGTCGTCGGAGGCTGCGGCGATCTGCGCCATCAAACCGAGCTGCCCCACAGTGAGGCCGACGCCGGCGATCTCGCGATCGAGAAACTGGGTGATCCGCCGCGCGGCGAGCCGGCTGTTGCAGCCGGCGCATGCCGCGACCAGCGCCTGAGCGTCGGTACGAAGCGTCTTTCGCGGTTGTCTTGCTGTCCTCATAGATGTATGCATATACAATCTTTGCATATGCATGGAAAGCGGCGATGAGCGCCACGACCGACGTCAAATACGGTCTCCCGACGCCAGCCGCGGTCGCCGGCAAGACCGGCAAGGAGATCCTTCAGGCGATCATCGACGGCAAGCTGCCGCAGGCGCCGATCTCTAAGACCATGTCGTTCTGGATCACCGAGATCGGCGACGGCTTCGCGGCGTTCGAGGGCGAGCCGGGCCCGCACCTGCTTAACCCATCGGGCGGCGTGCATGGCGGCTGGGCGCTGACCTTGATCGACAGCGCCGGCCTCTGCGCCGGGCGTTCCCTGCTGCCAGCCGAGTCTGAATGCACCACAATCGAGACCAAGGCGAATTTCTCCCGGCCGATCACCAAGGACACCGGCCGTGTCCGCGCCGAGGCGCGCGTGGTCGCGCAAGGCCGTCAGATCATCTCGGCCGAGGCCAGAGTGCTGAGCCGGGACGGCAAGGTGCTGGCGCACGGCACCTCGACGATCCTGGTGTTCGCCGGCGCGAGGTCCGGCGCGAAGTGAAGCAGCTCGCGCCGGAGCCCTGTACGGTTCCCGTTCCTGTCCGAAACCCGATTTCGGCTCCGAATCCGGCCCGGCCGCATTCACGATCGGGTTAGAACGGACAAATATTACAGGGATTTAATAACCCGGTCAGGTTCCTGAGAGACCAAGGGAACGATGGTTCGACATTGGGCTTGAGGCTCGGGGTGACCCATGCAGGTGATCGAGAACAGGGGCGACCGCGCCCCGCGCCAGGGCCGCTGGCGCATCTATGCCGGCCTCGCGATCGTCGCGCTGGTAGCCGGCGGCGGCTTTTATTACTGGAAAACCAGGCCTGTACCGGTCGTCGCGCGCCCCGTACCGGTGATCCCGGTGACGGTCGTCGACGCCACGAGCCGCGACGTTCCGATCTTCCTCGAGGCGCTCGGCACCGTTTCGGCCTCCAACACGGTTTCGATTCGCAGCCAGATCACCGGAACGCTGCAGACGGTCAACTTCACCGAGGGCCAGGAGGTCCACAAGGGCGACACGCTCGCGGTGATTGATCCGCGCCCGCTCCAGGCGGCCCTGACCCAGGTGACCGCCAAGAAGGCGGAGGACCAGGCCCAGCTCATTTCGGCGCAGAAGGACCTCGCGCGCTATAATGATCTCGCCACCCGCGATTTCGCCACCAAGCAGAGCGTCGACCAGCAGCAGGCCAAGGTCGACCAGCTCAAGGCGACGATCGACGCCGACCAGGGCGCGATCGAGAACGCCCAGACCCAGCTTTCCTACGCCACGATCACGGCCCCCTTCGACGGCCGCGTCGGCTTCCGCCAGCTCGATGCCGGCAACATCATCCACACCGGCGATGCCAATCCGCTGACGGTCCTGACCCAGATCAAGCCGTCGATGGTGGTGTTCACGCTGCCGCAGAAGAACCTCGGCGACGTGCGCGAGGCGATGCTGCGCGGTCCCGTTACCGTGCTCGCCTTCGATCAGGACGGCACCAAGCAGCTTGCCGAAGGCCAGCTGTTGCTGATCGACAACCAGATCGACCAGGCGACCAGCACGATCCGCCTCAAGGCGCGCTTCGGCAACGAGGACTCGCGGCTGTGGCCGGGCGAGTTCGTGCGCATCCGCGCACAGGTCGACACCAAGCAGAATGCCGTAACGATTCCGCCAGTCGCGCTGCAGCGCGGGCCCCAAGGTCTTTTTACGTGGGTGATCAAGACCGACAACACCGCCGACCAGCGCAGCGTCGAGGCGACGGCGGTCGGCACCGACATCGTGATCGTCACCAAAGGCCTCCAGGCCGGCGAGAAGGTCGTGGTGAACGGCCAGTACCGGCTCCAGGCCGGCGCCCATGTCGATGCCAAGACCAACGAGGCGGCGAACGCCCCGGGCAACCCCTCATGAGCATTTCCGAACCCTTCATACGTAGGCCGATCGCAACGGCTTTGCTGGCCGGCGCGCTCGCGCTGCTCGGCATCGTGACGTTTCCGCTCCTGCCGATCGCCCCCCTGCCCCAGGTCGACTTCCCGACCATCTCGGTGTCGGTGCAGCTCGCGGGCGCGAGCCCCGACACGATGGCGGCGACGGTCGCAGCTCCGCTCGAACGACAGTTCGGGCAGATCGCGGGCGTCACCCAGATGACCTCGACGTCGACGCTCGGCTCGACCTCGATCACGCTCCAATTCGAATTGAACCGGAATGTCGACGCGGCCGCGCAGGACGTGCAGGCCGCGATCACCGCCGCCAGCCGCCAGTTGCCGCAAACGCTTACCTCGCCTCCGACCTATCGCAAGGTGAACCCCGCGGATTCACCGATCCTGATCCTCGCGGCGCATTCCGACAGCATGCCGATCACGCAGGTCGACGACTTCGCCGACAACGTCATCGCGCAGCAGATCTCGCAGATCACCGGTGTCGCGCAGGTGATCATCGGCGGCGAACAGAAGCCCGCGATCCGCGTGCAGGTCGATCCCGCCAAGCTGCAGACCCGCGGCCTCACGCTCGAAGACGTGCGCGGCGTGATCGCCAACGCCACCACCAATGCGGCCAAGGGCGCGATCAACACGGACCGGCAGAGCTTCACGATCCAAGCCAATGACCAACTGCTCCGCGCCGACCAATACAACGACGTGATCATCGCCTACCGCAACGGGGCGCCGGTGCGAGTGCGCGACGTCGGCGAGGCGGTCGACGGCCCGCAGGACACCACCATCGCGGCCCTGATGGGGAGCAAGGCGGGTCCGCAGCGCAGCGTCATCCTGCTCGTGTTCAAGCAGCCAGGCGCAAACGTCATCCAGACGGTCGGGGACATCAAGGCGTCGATGCCACGCCTTGCCTCGCTCATTCCGCCGAGCATGAAGATCGACACCATCATCGACCGCACCCAGACCATCCGCGCCTCGGTCAAGGACGTCGAATTCACGCTCGCGCTGACGATCGGGCTCGTCGTGCTGGTGATCCTGCTGTTCCTACGCAACATACGGGCAACGCTCATTCCCGCCGTCGTCGTGCCGCTCTCGCTCGCGGGCGCGACAGCGGTGATGTACGTGGTCGGGTTCAGCCTGGATAACCTGTCGCTGATGGCGATGACCATCGCGGTCGGCTTCGTGGTCGACGACGCCATCGTGGTGGTCGAGAACATCTATCGACATATCGAGGAAGGCTCGCGGCCGATGCAGGCCGCCCTCGACGGCGCGCGCGAGATCGGCTTCACGGTGGTGTCGATCAGCGTGTCGTTGGTGGCGGTGTTCATTCCGCTCTTGCTGATGGGCGGCATCGTCGGCAGGCTGTTCCGCGAATTCGCCATGACGGTGACGGCCGCGATCGCGGTGTCGGTGCTGGTGTCGCTCACGCTGACGCCGATGCTCGCCTCCCGTTTCCTGATGCGCGAGAGCGAGCATCATGGTCGCGTCTATCTTGCGATCGAGTGGGTGTTCGACAGCATCATCAAGGCGTATGAACGCGGCCTCGATGTCGTGCTGCGGCACCGATTCATCACGCTGATGACGTTCTTCGCCACGATGGTACTGACTGGCGTGCTGTTCGTCATGATCCCCAAGGGGTTCTTCCCGACCCAGGACACCGGCCTGATCACTGGCATCATGGAGGCCGCGCAGGACGTGTCGCCGACCGAAATGAAGCGCCTGCAACGCGAGGTCGCGGCGCTGCTCGGCAAGGATCCCGACATCCAGGCGTTCGGCTCGTTCTTCGGCTCCGGCAGCGGCAACACGCTCAACACCGCGCGTTACTTCATCGGGCTCAAGCCGCATGAGGAGCGCACCGCGACCGCGACGCAGATCATCGCGCGGCTGCGGCCGCAGATCGCCAAGCTCCAGGGCGTGAACCTGTTCCTGCAGCCGGCGCAGGACATCACGGTCGGCGGACGCATCTCGCGCGGACAGTATCAGTACACGCTGCAGGACCCGAACCTGGTCGAGCTGAACACCTGGGCGCCGAAGATGTTGGAGAAGTTCAAGACGCTGCCGGAACTGGCCGACGTCTCGAGCGACCAGCAGTCGAACGCGCCGCTGCTCTCGATCAGCATCAACCGCGATGCCGCGGCGCGCTTCGGCATCCAGCCGCAGGTGATCGACGATACGCTCAACGATGCGTTCGGCCAGCGCCAGGTGGCGCAGTACTTCACCCAGACCAATTCGTATTTCGTCGTGCTGGAGGTCCTGCCGGACCTGCAGAAGGACATGAATACGCTGCAGCAGATCTACCTGAAGGCCGCCGACGGCCGCCCCGTGCCGCTTTCAACCCTCGTCGACGTCAATTCATCGGGGACCGGGCCGCTGTCGGTATCGCACCAGAGCCAGTTCCCCGCCGTCACGCTCTCGTTCAACCTGCCGACCGGAGCAGCGCTCGGCCAGGCGGTCGATGCGATCCGCCAGGCCGAGACCGAGATCGGCAAGCCGGACTCCGTGGTCGGCAGCTTCCAGGGCAACGCGCAGGCGTTCCAGGATTCGCTCTCCAGCGAACCGGTGCTGATCCTCGCCGCCCTGATCGTCGTCTATGTGATCCTCGGCGTGCTGTATGAGAGCTTCGTGCACCCGATCACGATCCTTTCCACCCTGCCCTCCGCGGGCGTCGGCGCGCTGCTCGCGCTCTATGTCGGCGGGTTCGACCTCTCGGTGATCGGCATCGTCGGCATCATCCTGCTCATCGGCATCGTGAAGAAGAACGGCATCATGCTGGTCGACTTCGCGATCAAGCGGGAACGCGAGGGCGTCGGCCCCGAGGAGGCGATCCGCGAGGCCGCGCTGTTGCGTTTCCGCCCGATCCTGATGACCACAATGGCGGCGATCCTTGGCGGCTTCGCGCTGATGTTCTCGCACGGCGCTGGATCGGAGCTGCGCCAGCCGCTCGGCTACGCGATGGTCGGCGGACTCGCGCTCAGCCAGGTGCTGACGCTATTCACCACGCCAGTCGTCTATCTCTATCTCGACCGGCTGCAGACCTGGCTCGGCGGCGGCGAAGCCCATGACGAGGCTCCCGACGAGCCGCAGGACGACGAAGGGGTATCGCGCGTCGCCGCACAGTAGAATTCGCGCGACGAGCAGCCGGTGCGATAGATCGCCCGGCACAATCGTCTTCGCGGTGCGACGTTGCAGGCCCGTCAACGGTATGATAATTCTTGCAGTCGGGCGACTGCAGCGCTGACAAGCTCCGGCATGGCTGACACGGTCGCCGCCAATACACACTCCACCACTGCGGGACGCAGGTCGGCGTTCATAGCGCTCGGCGCGATCGTGCTCGGCGCGCTTGCGATCCGCCTCTGGAATATCGATCAGAACGGCTACGGCACCGAATACTACTCGGCCGGCGTGCGCAGCATGCTGGCGAGTTGGCACAACTTCTTCTTCAATTCGTTCGATCCGGCCGGCTTCGTGTCGCTCGACAAGCCGCCGCTCGCATTCTGGATCCAGGCCGCGACCGCAAAGTTGTTCGGTTTCGGCAGCCTCAGCCTGTTTCTTCCGCAGGTGCTCGAGGGCGTCCTCGCGATCGTGGTTCTCTACCAGCTCGTGCAACGGCATTTCGGCGTTGCCGCCGGGCTCGTTGCCGCGCTCGTTCTGGCAATCAGCCCCGTCAGCGTCGCGGTCGACCGCTCCAACAACACCGAGAGCCTGCTCGTTCTCGTGCTGCTGCTCGCCGTCTGGGCGCTCCTCTGCGCGACGGAACGCGGGAGCCTGCGTCTGCTCGTGCTTGCCATGGCGCTGGTCGGCGTCGCCTTCAACGTCAAGATGGCCGCCGCCTTCGTCATCGGCCCGACGCTCGCGCTCGTCTACCTCGTGGGCGCGCCGGTTCCGCTGAGATCGCGTTTCGTGCACCTCGTCGTCGCGGGCATCGCGCTTGCCGCCGTTTCGCTATCGTGGGTTACCGCCTACGACCTCGCCGCGCCGGACAACCGGCCCTTCGCCGGCGGCACGCGCGGCAACTCGATGCTCGAGCTCGCCGTATGGGGTAACGGTCTCAACCGCTTCTTGCCGTCGGAGGCCAGGGTCCGGCGCAATGCGGCCGCTACGCCGAACGCGTCCCAGCCGCCGCAGGGCCGCCGCGGCTACGACAATGTGCCGGCGGGATTGCTGCGTCTTGCGGACGGCCATCTCGCTGGCCAATTCGGCTGGCTGCTGCCGCTCGCGGTCATCGGCTTTGTCGTCGCGTTCCTGCGGACGCCGCCACGATGGCCGCTCGATCCCCCTCGCCTCACGCTTGTTCTCTGCGCCGGTTGGGCGCTCAGCTACGGTGCCGTGTTCAGCTTCGACTCCGGACCCTTCCACGCCTATTACCTGGTGATGCTGGCGCCGCCGCTTGCCGCGCTCACGGGCATCGGCCTGGTCGCGCTGTGGAATCGCTATCGGGGTGACGAAGGGCCTGCCGCACTCTTGCTTCCCCTGGCCCTTGCGCTGACGGCTGCGTGGCAGGGCTATCTGGAATACGGCTATCTCGGCGCGACCACCGATTTCCGGACGTGGCTGTTCGCCGCACTGGTCGCCGGTGCGGCCGCATCCGTCACGGGCCTCGTCGTTGCGCGAAGAGGCCTGCCACGCCTCGCGCCCGTCGCGCTCGCGGCCGGTCTCGTGGCGCTCCTGGTCACGCCGTTCGCATGGGCGCTCAGCACCGTGCTGGTGCGCGGCAGCGCGGCGCTTCCCGCAGCCAACATCGCCACGCTCGCCGGCGTCGACGAGCGGCCAAGGCGACGCGGCGCCGCAGACTTCGGCGTCCGGACGGATGATCAGAAGCTGCTGGCTTTCCTTGCGGCCAATCGCGCCAACACACGGTTCCTGCTGGCGACGCCGAACGCCCGGCTGGCCGCGCCGATCATCATCCGCACCGGCGAGCCGGTGATGGCGATGGGCGGCTTTTCCGGTGCGGATCGCATCCTCACACGCGAAGACCTGGCGCGCCTCGTGGCGGACGGAGACGTGCGCTTCGTGATGATCGTCACGCCCGATCCCTCACGCCCAACGGGATTCAGAGAGGGGCGCAACGCAGTGTTTGCCGAATGGGTGCAAGCTGCGGGAACGATGATTGATCCCGCGCTGTGGCGCTCGCAGCCCGCGTCCGCCGACGCCGGGCCACGCCCGCGCCGCCGCGACGATCAAATGCAACTTTACGATCTCAAACCGGAGATCGGCCTGAATCCGGCATGACCGAGGTGCTGACTGGCGACTACTTCAGCGCGTTCTTGACAGTACCGAAGGTCGAGTTGAGCTTCGTCCCCAGTCCCTGGACGACGGTGATGATGGCAACCGATATGCCGGCGGCGATGAGTCCATACTCGATTGCTGTCGCGCCGGACTCGTCGGCGGCGAAGCGCCTCAAAAGATTTGTCATTCAATCCCCCGATTGATGCGCGATTGACGCGCTATTTTTTGAAACACCGGGGGGTTAAGAGGAGATGCATTCGAAATACTTCGGATGACGCGGCCGCGCCGAACATGCGCGTCGAAGCACGCTGCTGACAGCACAGAAAGCCCCGCCGTTCCGCAACAAGTCAAACGTGCCGAACTCGGCGCTGCGGCATTTCATCGCGACGGTGTTTGATCGCGCGCGATTTTCGTCAGGCGAAATTCTGGAACCCGCGAGATCGCTTGCGGCGCGCGGCAAAAACGAAGAGCGGGTCTTGCGACCCGCTCCTCGCTCGTCGAGGTCCGATGGTGAAAGGACCGCGTCAGTCGCCGGCCTGGTCGCACGAAGCGTAGCGGCCATAGCCCTCGTCCGTGAAGCAGGCGTTCGGCTGGTCGTTGACGACCGCCGGCGCGCCCGGATGCGCGGCGGCCTGCGCCGGATCGGAGTACTCGTTCTGGTACGGCGACGTGTGGTTCTTGTAGCGCGTCTGCGCGGAGGCGGAGCTGAGAGCGCCACCCGCCACGAGTGCCGCAAAGCCGACCGTTGCGATACGGATCATGATCGAACGCATGAGTTTGGTCCTTTCAGTTTCTTGTCGCCCGCACGCGGTGTAATGCTGCAGCGCGGGCGAAAGTCGGGCGGAAAAATCACGCGCTGCTCAACTGCGCGTGAGAGAACATTGCGGAAATGTCATCAAGTCACGGAAACACCTGCCGCGCAGGCGTTTCCTCGCATGTTAACCGGCCGCGCGGCGCGCACTGGCCTGCCATGCGGCCGGAGCGCGCGCGGCTGTCATGCGTGCGGCGCAGCATGCCGCAGCGGAATCTTCACACATTGAGCACGCGCCCATACGCGTCGAGCACCGCTTCCTTCATCATCTCCGAGAGCGTCGGATGCGGGAAGATCGTGTGCATCAGCTCTTCCTCGGTGGTCTCGA
>CAYZMR010000004.1:0-50605 GCA_964479515.1 uncultured Hyphomicrobiales bacterium
GCATGACGCGCGCCGACGTGGCGCTCGCGGTCGAGCGCCACGCGACCTCGAAGCTCCCCGAGGACGATCTGATGGCGATCGCGACCCTCGGCTTCCGCGGCGAAGCGCTGCCCTCGATCGGCGCGGTCGCGCGGCTCGCGATCGCGACACGTCACGCCGGCGAGCCGAACGCCTGGGCGATCATGGTCGACGCCGGCGCGAAATCCGACGTGAAGCCGGCGGCGCTCGGCGAAGGAACGCGCGTCGAGGTGCGCGACCTGTTCTATGCGACGCCGGCGCGGCTGAAGTTTCTGAAGACCGACCGTACCGAGGCCGAGGCGATCCGCGAGGTGGTCCGCCGGCTCGCGATGAGCCGCCCGGACGTCGCCTTCACGCTCGCCGGCGAAGAGCGCGCCGCCGTCACCTGGGGCGCGGCGCTTCCCGGCCCGGCCGGGCGTCTTTCACGGCTGGGCGACATCCTGGGCGCGGACTTCCGCCAGAACGCCGTCGCGGTGCGCGGCGGGCGCGAAGGACTCACGATCGAGGGTTATGCGGGGCTGCCGACCTATACGAAAGGCAACGCGCTCGGCCAGTACCTGTTCGTCAACGGCCGCCCGGTGCGCGACAAGCTCATGCTCGGCGCGGTGCGCGGCGCCTACGCGGACTATCTGCCGCGCGACCGCTTTCCCGTCGTGGCGCTGTTCGTCACCGTCGATCCGCGCGAGGTGGACGTGAACGTCCACCCGGCCAAGACCGAGGTGCGCTTCCGCGATGCAGGACTGGTGCGCTCCTCCATCGTGCGCGCCCTGCAGGAAGCGCTCGGGCGCGAGGGCCAGCGCGCGGCGACGACCGGCGGTGCCGCGACGGTCGCGGCGTTCCAAGCGAACGCGGCGTTCCAAGCGAACGCGACGTTCCAGGCGAACGCGGCGTTGCGGCCGAACGTTTCGCGCGCAGGCTGGGATTGGCGCGCCTCGCCATCGCGGCCGCATGCGTTTGCCAGCCAGGGCGCGACCGCGCTCGCGGGTTTCGAGGAGGCCGCGCAGGCCGCGTTCGATACCGGACCCCCGACCGCGGGCGCTTATGTGGCGACGGACGAAGCCGGCGATCTGGTCGACCGGCCGCTCGGCGCCGCGCGTGCACAAGTGCACGAGACCTACATCGTGGCGCAGACGCGCGACGGCGTCGTGATCGTCGACCAGCATGCCGCGCATGAGCGCATCGTCTATGAGCGCATGAAGGCGGCGCTGGAACAATCCGGCGTCGCGCGCCAGATCCTGCTGATCCCCGAGATCGTCGAACTCGACGCCGCCGATGTCGAGCGGCTCAGCGCGCGCGCCGACGAACTCGCGAAATTCGGCCTCGTGCTGGAGCCGTTCGGACCGGGCGCGGTCGCGGTTTCCGAGACGCCGTCCATGCTCGGCGAGATCGACGCGCAGGCGCTCCTGCGCGATCTCGCCGAGCACATGGCCGAATGGGACGAGGCGCTGCCGCTCGAACGGCGGCTGATGCACGTCGCCGCCACCATGGCGTGCCACGGCTCGGTGCGCGCCGGCCGCCGCCTGAAGGGCGAGGAGATGAACGCGCTCCTGCGCGAGATGGAAGCGACGCCGAACTCCGGCCAGTGCAATCACGGCCGGCC
Source organism: uncultured Hyphomicrobiales bacterium (assembly GCA_964479515.1). GTDB lineage: Bacteria > Pseudomonadota > Alphaproteobacteria > Rhizobiales > Xanthobacteraceae > PALSA-894. Next base: position 1,619 of record CAYZMR010000004.1, read on the forward strand.
GACCTATGTTGAGCTGAAGCTCGGCGATATCGAGCGGCTATTTGGGAGGAAGTAGCTCCGCTGTCGTCCCGGCCAAGCGAGCGGAGCGAGCGCGAGCCGGGACCCATAGCCACAAGCCTGTCGATCAAGCCGGCTCGCTGGTTTTGTGGTTATGGGTCCCGGCTCTCGCTGCGCTCGGCCGGGATGACAGCCGCGACTATTTGCGGCGCAACATCACAAATTCCGTGTCGTCGTACTGTCGACGCTCGATTTCCTCGAAACCTTCCGGCGCCAGGAAGGCGCCGGCCGTTTCCTCGACCACGATCGACGCCCCGTCGGTCAGCCAGCCGCCTTCGCGTGCCGAGACCAGCGCCTTCTCGGCCAGTCCCTTGCCGTAGGGCGGATCGAGGAACGCGAGCGAGAACGGCGCGACCGGATACGCCGGCCCCAGTTTCGTGGCGTCGCGGCGGAAGATGCGCGCGACCGCCGCGACACCCAGCGCCTCGACATTCTGCCGCATCAAGGCACGCGCTTCCGCGCCGTCGTCGACGAACAGCGCGAAGGCGGCGCCGCGCGAGAGCGCCTCAAGCCCGAGCGCGCCGGTTCCGGCGAAGAGATCGAGCACGCGCGCGCCGGTGATCGGATCGCCATAGGCGTGGATGAGGATGTTGAACAGCGATTCGCGCAGGCGGTCGGCGGTCGGGCGGATCGCCTGGCCCTTCGGCGCCGCGAGCGCGCGTCCGCGCAATCGTCCGCCGACGATGCGCATTCAGCGGTCGCGCGGCTTATCCCTCCCCCGCTTGCGGGGCAGGGAGGTCCGCGACGCGGACCGGGTCGGGGCTCTATCGCGATCATCGGACGTTGGCCGCGCGCCTTCGCCCCGCTTCGGCCGGTGAAATCTCTTCTGTTCGGCTGACGGTGCCGCCCGCTTCTTGGACTTTATCTCCTTGCGATCGTCTCCCTCGCCGTCATCCTGAGGTGGCCGCCGCAGGCGGCCCTCGAAGGATGGCGGTTGCGCCGTCGCCCTTCGAGGCTCGCGCCCTTCGGGCGCTCGCACCTCAGGGTGACGGCCAATTGTGACCGGCGCCGCGAAATCCGCGCCCGCGAGGCGCGCGAGCTTCTCGCCAAGCTGGTCGCGCAGCACGCGCGTCGGCACTTCCTCGACCTTGCCCTCGCCGATCTCGCCCAGTTGGAACGGCCCGAACGACACGCGGATCAGCCGCGCCACATGCAGGCCGAGATGGCGCAGCACGTTGCGCACCTCGCGGTTCTTGCCTTCACGCATGGCGAATGTGATCCACACGTTCGAGGTCTGCTCGCGGTCGAGCGTCGCCTCGATCGGCCCATAGCGGATGCCGTCGACCGTGACGCCGTCGCGCAATTCGTCGAGCTGCTGTTGCGTTACCTTGCCGTACGCGCGCACGCGATAGCGGCGCAGCCACGCGGTCGCCGGCAGTTCGAGCGCGCGCGCAAGCCCGCCGTCATTGGTGAGCAGCAAGAGCCCCTCGGTGTTGAGGTCGAGCCGGCCGACGCTGACGAGCCGCGGCAGCTCCTTCGGGAGCGCGCCGAAGATCGTCGGCCGTCCCTGCGGGTCGGCGGTCGTGGTCACGAGGCCGCGCTGCTTGTGATAGAGGAACAGCCGCGTGCGTTCGGCGCGCGGCAGCGGCTTGCCGTCGACCGCAATGCGGTCATTGGCCGTGACATTGAGGGCGGGCGAGACGATTCTGTCGCCATTGACGGCGACGCGCCCGGCCGCGATCCAGGCCTCGGCTTCGCGGCGGGACGCGAGCCCCGCGCGCGCGATGACCTTGGCGATGCGCTCGCCGTCGGGTGTATCTTGATTCGATGCCATGCCGGATGACTTATGCCACAGTCTTTCATGGATGACGCGCTCGCCGCGGCAAGGGCCGCGGGGGACGCCGGCGAGGTGCCGATCGGCGCCGTGATCGTGCGCGACGGCGCCGTCATCGCGCGCGCCGGCAACCGCACCCTGGCGGACCGCGATCCGACCGCGCATGCCGAGATATTGGCGATCCGGCAGGCGGCTGCGGCACTTGGCTCGGAGCGCCTGACGGAGTGCGATCTCTACGTCACGCTCGAGCCCTGCGCCATGTGCGCGGCCGCGATCTCGTTCGCGCGCATCCGGCGGCTTTACTACGGCGCGGCCGACCCGAAGGGCGGCGCGGTCGAGAGCGGCGTGCGGTTCTTTTCCGCCGCGACCTGCCATCACCGACCCGAGGTCTATGGCGGCATGGCCGAGAGCGACGCGGCGACGCTCCTGCGCGCGTTTTTCGCCGCGCGCCGCTGACATTTCGCAGAGCGTCCTGGCCGCTGGAACTTTTTTCCGGATCTGAGACTTATTCCTCCAACACCAACCGGAGGATTGAACCATGGGTCGCGGCATTCTCTTGTGGCTGATCGGCGTGCCGATCCCGATCATCATCCTGCTGGCATTGTTCTGGCACTGAGTTCGTCGAGTTCGTAGCCCGCATGAGCGCAGCGACATGCGGGAGTAAAATCCCGGATGTCGCTTCGCTCATCCGGGCTACAATCCAAGCAACGCCCCCAACTTCTCCTTCACCTCTTGTTTGATCGGCTCGGCGGCGCGCAGGATCGCGCTCGCCTGCAGGAAGTCGAGCATGCGGAAGACGCCGATGTTCGGCCGCAGCAGGAGGTCCGGCGCGCCGCTCTTGAGCTTTTCGCTCACGATCGTATGGCCCATGACGGAGATCGCGGCGAACAGGCTCTCCCACGGGCCGGGCAGGCCCTTGGTGTCGGCGGCGCCGCCGGACACATCAACCGCCAGGATCACGTCGGCCCTGCCGCGCAGCGCCGTGAAGGGGAGCGGGTCCACCGTGCCGCCATCGATCAGCACGCGGCCGTCGAGCGCGACCGGCTGCACCAGGCCGGGCACCGCGAACGCCGCAGAGAGCGCCGGTTTTAGCGGCCCTTCACGGAGCAGCAGGGCCTCGCGGCAGTGCAGATCCGCGGTGACGACCGTGAGGGGAATTTGCAGATCGGCGAAATCCGCCGGCAGGAGCTCCGCCAGGAACGCGTCGTAGAATTTCCCGGCATCGACGACCAGCGGATTGCCGAAGCCGGCGCCCAATATGTCCGACCACGCAACCGCGCGCGCCGCCATCACGCGGCGCAGCACCTCGCCGCGGTCATGCGCGACCTTGATGAGATGGCGGCGCATCGCGCGGCCGGAGAGGCCCGCCGCGTAGCCGGCCCCGATCACCGCGCCGATGGAGGAGCCGGCGATCGCGACCGGCTTGACGCCCATCTCGTCGAGCGCCTCGATCACCGCGATATGGGCGAGACCGCGCGCGCCGCCCGCGCCGAGCGCGAGAGCGAAAGTCTTGCCAGCGGTGCTCAAGTCGCTCCCGCGGCGCGCGCGAACTCCCACGCCTTGGCGGCGAGCGGGCGCACCATGGCGGCGCGCGCGGGCGCGTTCTCGTTTGTGGCGGTGCCGTCGCGCACGCGCCCGACGATGCCCTGCAGGATCGCGGCGAGACGGAAGAAATTGTAGGCGAGATAGACTGGCAGATAGGGCCGCGGGTCGAGGCCGGTACGCGCCACATAGCTGTCGACGTAAGCCGGAAGCGCCGGGATGCTCAGCGCCGCGAGATCGAGGCCGACCAACGAGCCGGTGCCGGCGCCGGCTTCCGTCGTCGGCATGTGCCACTGCATCAGATGATAGGTGAAGTCCGCGAGCGGGTCGCCCAAGGTGGACAGCTCCCAGTCGAGCACGGCCAGCACGCGCGCCTCGCTCTGGTGCAGGATGACGTTGTCGAGGCGGTAGTCGCCGTGCACCAGGCGCACCGGCCCGGCCGGCGGCAGGTGGCCGGGCAGCCACGCCATCAGGCGTTCCATGTCGTCGATCTTGTCGGTCTCGGAGGCACGATATTGCCGCGACCAGCGGTCGACCTGGCGCGCGACGTAATTCTCGCCCTTGCCGTAGTCGGAAAGCCCGATCGCCGCCGGCTCGAAGGAATGCAGGCGCGCCAGCGTGGCATTCATCACGTCATAGACGGCGGCGCGCTCGGCATTGCTCGAACCGGGCATGTCCGGCTCCCAGAACACGCGACCGTCGACGAAGCTCATCACGTAGAAGGCCGTGCCGGTGACGCTCTCGTCGGCGCAATAGACGACTGGCTCGGCGACCGGGAAACCCTGTGCGTGCAGCGCCGAAATCACCTTGAACTCGCGATCGACCGCGTGCGCGGACGGCAGCAGCTTGCCCGGCGGCTTCCGTCGCAGCACGTATTTGCGCGCGGGCGTTTCCAACAGATAGGTCGGGTTCGACTGGCCGCCCTTGAACTGCCGCACCGTGAGCGGGCCCTCGAAGCCCTTCGCGTTGGCCGCCAAATAGGCTTCCAGCCGCGCGACATCGAAGCGCAGCGGCGCCGCCACCTCCTTGGTCCCCGTATAGGTCGCCTGCCGGTCGATCTTGGTCATGCGTTTCTCCCGGCCGCAACCTAGCGGCCTTGCGGCCGATGGCAAGGACCGCCAGCTTGGATTGTGATTGCCCGCGCAGCCGATCAGGGCTTGCGGTGCATGCGCGGCGAGATGCCCGCCAAGCGGTGCGCGACGTGGCGCGGCGTTGGCGATGCTGTAGGTTCGTGCGAAACAACGGGGCGAGGAAACGATGGCATCGGCGAGCGCGCAGGCGGGCACATGGGTGCGCAAGCTCGCGCTCGGCGATATCCCGCCGGACCTGCTCGCCGCCACCAAGCTACGCATCCTCGATTATCTCGGCCTCGCGCTCGCGGCCGGATCGCGCGCGCCGGGCAAGGCGATGCGCAATGCGGCGCTTGCGTTGGGTGCGGGCGGACCGAGCCACGTCATCGGCTTCGGCGACGCCGTCACGCCCGGCGCGGCGGCCCTCGCCAACGGCACGCTCGCGACCTGCCTGGTGTTCGACGATACGCACCAGGAGACGATCATCCACATCACGACGCCGATCGCGAGCAGCGCGTTCGCGGCCGCCGAGATGACCGGTGCGAGCGGGGCCGAATTTCTCACGGCGGCGGTCGCAGGCAGCGAACTCCTCTGCCGCCTCGGCCTGATCGCGCCGAAGGAATTCCACAAGCACGGCCTGCATCCAACCGGCATCCTGGGCGCGGTCGCCTCGGCCTTCGTCGCGAGCCGGCTCATGGGCCTCGACGACGCCGCGATGCAGTCGGCGATTGGCATCGTCGGCACCATGGCGTCGGGGATCAGCGAGGCCTTCGCGGACGGCACTTGGTCGCACCTCATGAATGCCGGCTGGGGCGCGCACAACGGCATTGCGGCCGCGCTGATCGCGCGCGAAGGCTTTACCGGCCCCTCAACGGTGATCGAGGGGCGTTTCGGACTATTCCGCAGCCATTTGCAGGACCCTTCCGTCGAGTTCGACTTCGCCCGCCTCACGCAAGGGCTCGGCACGACCTGGGAGAGCCGCAACATCGTACACAAGCTCTATCCGTGCGCGCATGTCATCCTGCCGTTCCTCGACTGCATCGCCGAGCTTGCAAAGACGCGCGGCCTCACCGCCGACAAGGTCGAGCGCATGACCTGCCACATCGCAGGCTGGATGGTGCCGGTCGTGTGCGAGCCGATCGCCGAGAAGCGCCGCCCGGTCTCGGACTTCCAGGCGCGCACGAGTTTGCAATTCTCGCTCGCCGAGGCGCTGGTGCGCGGGCGGCTCGGGCCCGACGCGTATGCGGACGCGAGCCTGCGCGACGGCGCGATCCAGGCGCTTGCCGACCGCATCGACTACGCGGTCGATGACACCGCGCCAGGCAGCGGCCAGTACAAGGGCTGGGTGGAGGTGACGACCCGAGACGGCGGCACGATGGATCATGTCGTCGTCTATGATGGCGGCGCCGACGCCGACGTGGCGCCAAAGGTACGGCGGAAATTCCGCGAATGCGTCGCGATGGCGCCGAAACCCCGTGACGCTGACGCGATCGAGGACGCCGTCATGGCGATCGAGACGGCGCCGTCGGTCGCCGCGCTGATGCGGCTGTGCACGTGAGCAAACGGGAGGACGGCGCCATGGCCTGGTCTCGCAGAATGGTTGCGGCGCTGGCGCTGGCCGGCGTCGTCGGCGCGCCCTTCTCAACGCCAGCGCGCGCCGAGACCGCGGAAGTGCGCATCCTGCAGCTTTACGGGCTGATCTTCCTGCCGGTCTACGTGATGGCCGACCAGAAGCTGGTCGAGAAGCACGCCAAGGCGGCGGGGCTCGGCGACCTCAAAGTGACCGTCGTGCGCGCGAGCAGCGGGGCGGCAGCCGCCGACTACATCCTTTCTGGGTCCACGGACGTGGCGGTGTCGGGCAACACGACGTTTCTCACCATCTGGGACAAGACGCTGCGCACCAACAACAAGGTGCGCGGCATGATGGCGATCTGCGACACGCCGGCCTATCTCATCACCACCGATCCGCGCATCAAGAGCCTCGCCGACTTCACCGATCAGGACCGCATCGCGGTCACGGCGGTGAAGATCTCGCTGCATGCGCTGACCTTGCAGATGGCAGCCGCCAAGGAGTTCGGCTGGGAGCAGCGCTTCCGGCTCGATCCGATGACCGTGTCGATGTCGAACCCGGATGGGCTCGCGGCGCTGTTGTCGGGATCGAGCGAGGTAAAGTCGCAGGTGACGGTGCTGCCGTATAATTTCTACGCACTCGCGTCCGGCAAGGCGCGGCTGCTGATGACCTCCTACGACGTGCTCGGCGGGCGCTCCACCGGGATCGTGGCCTACACGACCGAAACCTGGAAGCAGGAGAACCCGAAGACCTATGCGGTGGTCGCGGCCGCGTTGCAGGAGGCGATCGACATCGTCAACAAGGACAAGGAGCTCGCGACCGACATCTACATGCGCGCCGAGCCCTCGCGCACGGATCGGGCCGAGATCCGCAAGATGCTCGACAGCGAGGACGACATCGCGTTCACGGCGACACCGCACAAGATGCAGCTCCTCGCCGACTTCATGCATCGCGTCGGCACGCTGCGCAACAATCCGGCCTCGTGGAAGGACATGTTCTTCGAGACCGTGCACGTGCTCGATGGGAGCTAGGCCGTCTCCCGCCCGATCGCCAGATAGCCGATGTCGCGCCGGCAGAATCCGTCCGGCCAGTCGATCCGCTCGACCGCCGCATAGGCGCGCGCCTGCGCCTCCTTCACCGACCCGCCGGTCGCCGCGACGCCGAGCACGCGCCCGCCGTTCGCCGTGATGCGTCCGCCTTCGGCCTTGGTGCCGGCATGAAAGATCTCGACGTGATCGAGCGCCGCTGCCGCATCGAGGCCGCCGATCACCGAGCCCTTGCCGTAGTGGCCGGGATATCCGTTGGTCGCCATCACCACCAAGAGCGCGGCCTCGTCGTACCAGCGCAGGTCGAAGTGCTTGAGCGCGCCGTCACGCGCCGCGACCAGCGCCGGCACGAGGTCCGACATCAGGCGCAGCATCAACACCTGGCATTCGGGATCGCCGAAGCGGACATTGTATTCGATCAGCTTCGGGCCTTGCGCGGTGATCATCAAGCCGGCGAACAGGATGCCCTTGAAAGGCGCGCCCATCTCCTTCATGGCGCGCACGGTCGGCGTGACGATCTCGTCCATCGTGCGGGCCGTCATCTCCGCCGTCATCACGGGCGCGGGCGAATAGGCCCCCATGCCGCCGGTGTTCGGGCCTTCGTCGTTGTCGAAGGCGCGCTTGTGGTCCTGTGCCGACGCCAAGGGAAGCGCGGTTTCGCCGTCGCACAGCGCGAAGAAGGAGGCCTCCTCGCCAGTCAGAAATTCCTCGATCACGACCTCGGCGCCAGCCTCGCCCAAGCCTCCGCCGAACATCATGTCGATCGCGGCCTCGGCCTCGGAGATCGTCTGCGCGATGATCACGCCCTTGCCGGCCGCAAGCCCGTCGGCCTTGATGACGATCGGGACCGGCTGGTTGCGCGCATAGGCCTTGGCGGGCTCGGCGGACGTGAAACGCTCATACGCGGCGGTCGGAATGCCGTGCGCCTTGCACAGGTCCTTGGTGAAGCCCTTCGAGCCTTCGAGCCGCGCCGCCGCCTTTGTCGGCCCGAACGTCTTGAAGCCCGCGGCTTCGAGATCGTCCACGATGCCGGCGACCAGCGGCGCCTCCGGCCCGACCACGACGAAATCGACCCTATTGGCGCGGCAAAACGTGATCACGGCCGCATGGTCCGTCAGATCGAGGGCGATACACTCGGCCTCGCGCGCGATCCCGGCATTGCCCGGCGCGCACCAGAGCTTCGTCGTCAGCGGCGAGGCCGCGAGCTTCCAGGCGAGCGCATGCTCGCGCCCGCCCGAGCCGAGGAGGAGGATGTTCATGAGGCCGATCTAGCAGGATTCGGCTGCGCTTGTAGCCCGCATGAGCGAAGCGACATGCGGGAGAAAAGACCCGGATATCGCTTCGCTCATCCGGGCTACACCGTCATCGCCGCCTTCGTTCCCGGCGGCAGCGGTCTGGGATCGACCTCGACGATGCCGCCGCTGAGCCGGACCCGATAGGTCACGAGCTTCTCGGTGAAGGGCGGCGGCGCGCAGCCGTCCTCCAGGCGGTATTCGTAGCCGTGCCACGGACAGGTAACGAGGCCGTTGCGGATGCAGCCCTCGCCGAGCGGGCCGTTCTGGTGCGCGCACAGGTTCGTCAGCGCGCCGATCTGGCTGCCGTCGCGGAACACCGCGATGCGCTCGCCGTTCGGGGCCGCGATGATGCGCGCCGCCTTGTCGGGAATGTCCTCGGGTGCGGCGACCGGAATCCAACCGTCATGCGCGGTGCCGCGATCGGCCGCGCGCTCGCGCCAGGCGGCGGCGACGTGCAGCAGCGTCACCGCAGCGAACGCGCCGCCGAGCAGCAGCGGCACCAGCACGCGGCGGTCGTCCTGCATCACGCCGAGCGCGACATGCATCACCACGAGCGCGTAAGCGACGTAGAGCAGCATGTGCAGGCCCTTCCAGACGCGCGGCGACAGGAACGCCAGCCAGAAGTCGTGGCTGGTCGAGGCGAGCAGGAACAAGATCACGAGCGCCGCCAGCCCGAGCGTCTTGAACGGGAAGCCGATGAACTTCAGGTAATCGGGCCAGTTGGAGAGCTCGGCCCACAGTTCCGGGAGCGCGTCGCGCGCCAGGAACCACTCGATCATGAAGCCGACATGCAAGCACGCGATGAGGAACATCGTCACGCCGAAATGACGCCGGTTGTAGAGGAGCGGCAGGAAGCGCGGGCTCAGCCGCGCGAGCGGCCCGATAGAGAGGATGATCGTCAGCATGACGAAGGCGCAGACGCCGCAGGCATTGATGCGCAGGTCGATCCAGGCGAGATGGTTGTCGGGCGGCGTGATGCGCGACTGGATGAGGATGAACGCGCCGATGAACGTCGCGACGGCCGCCAGCAGCACGCCGTCATAGAGGAACTTCTTGCGATTCCACTGCACCGCCTTGAAGCCGACACTCATTTGGAGACCTCGGCGGCCGGCGTCTCGGGCTCCTCGGGCGGTGGACGCAAGGCCAGCGCCAGGGTGACGCCGAGCGCGACCGCGAGCGCGAGCGCCGGCCACAGCATGCGGTGAAAGGCCCGGTGACCGCGCGTCACGGCGCGGCTCCCGCGCGCAGCCAGCGCGCCAGCACATAAGGCCACAGCGCCATCGCGCCCGGCAGGATGAGGATTCGCGCGCCGAGGCTCACGGCAGCCGGCTGCACGCGTGTGACGCCGAACGCCGCGAACGCGATCGCCGTCACGGCGCCAATCGCCGCATAAAGCGCGAACGCATCGAGAGCGAAGGCCGCAAGGGGGTACATGGAGGCGTCCCGTGTGAACAGCTACACTATACGGAACCGGCGAATTTTTGTTTCACGCCGCCGCACTTTAGGATGGCGCGGCGCCGCGCAAAACCGCTATTCGATTCGGCCTGATGAACGAGCCTCGCGTCAACATCCCGGAATGGACCGTCTCCGAGCTTTCGGCGGCGCTGAAGAAGACCGTGGAAGATTCCTACGGCTTCGTGCGGGTGCGCGGGGAAATTACCGGCTATCGCGGCCCGCATTCGTCGGGGCACAGCTATTTCGCCCTCAAGGACGAAGGCGCCAAGATCGACGCCGTCATCTGGAAGGGCGTGCTCTCTCGCATCCGCCACAAGCCGGAGGAAGGCCTGGAGGTGATCGCGACCGGGCGGCTGACGACTTATCCGGGCCGCTCCTCCTACCAGATCATCATCGAGAGCCTGGAGCCCGCCGGCATCGGCGCGCTGATGGCGCTCCTGGAAGAGCGCAAGAAGAAGCTCGCCGCCGAAGGCCTGTTCGACGAGGCGCGCAAGCAGCTCCTGCCGTTCCTGCCGGAGGTGATCGGTGTCGTCACCTCGCCGACCGGCGCCGTGATCCGCGACATTCTGCATCGGCTCGCCGACCGCTTTCCGCGCCGCGTGCTGGTGTGGCCGGTGCGGGTGCAGGGCGACGGCGCAGCCGAGGAGGTCGCGGCCGCGATCCGCGGCTTCAACGCGCTCGAAGAGGGCGGCGCGACGCCGCGGCCGGACATCATCATCGTGGCGCGCGGCGGCGGCTCGCTCGAGGATCTCTGGGCGTTCAACGAGGAGATCGTGGTGCGCGCCGCGGCCGAGAGCATGATCCCGCTGATCTCGGCGGTCGGCCACGAGACCGACTTCACGCTGATCGATTTCGTCTCCGACCGGCGCGCGCCGACGCCGACGGCCGCGGCCGAAATGGCGGTGCCGGTGCGGCTCGATCTGCTCGCGCAGATCGACAGCCTCGCGCGCCGGCGCGTGTCATGCTGGGCGCGCTCGCTCGACGCGCGGCGCACCGAGCTGCGCGCAGCCGCACGCGCATTGCCCGGCGCGGACGAGTTGCTGGCCGTGCCGCGCCAGAGGCTCGACGCACTGGCCGAGCGGCTGCCACGCGCGCTGACGGCCAACGCCGAAATCCATCACAAGCAATATCTGCGTTGCGCCACGCGGCTTTCGCCGCAACTCCTGCGCGGCCGGGTGCGCTCCGAGCGCGAGCGACTCGTCAATTTCATGGGACGCGTGCGGCGCTGCACCGAGGTGCACCGCGACCGGCGGCGCGAAAAGCTCGTGGTCGCGGGAGGCCGCCTGACGGCTGCGATGCGCTCAAACCTCACGGCGCATCGGGTCCACATCGTGCGCGACCGCGAGCGCATCGGCGCCCTCGCGGAGCGCGGTCTGCTCGGAATCACGCGCCTGATCGAGAGGCGCTTTGCCTCGCTCGAACGCGCCGACAAACTGCTCGCCGCCTTCTCCTATCAGAGCGTGCTGGCGCGCGGATTCGCGCTGGTGCGCGATGAGAAGGGCTATCCGGTGCGCGCCGCCTTCGCGGTCCGCGAGAACCAGACCCTCGATATCGAGTTCATCGACGGGCGCGTGAAGGCGATCGCGACCGCGGCGCACGGCGGCAGCCCGCCGCGGGAGCGCCAGCCGATCAGGCCGAAGCGCCGCACCGGCGGCGGCGACACGGGCCAGGGAAATTTGTTCAACTAGCAGCTCCGCACCGCACCCAGAGCCCTGGGGACGCATGTTCGGGAGCTTTTTTTGCAGTGCACTCCTAGGGAGTTGCACAAATGGCCCGTGGGGCAGAGAATCGCTGCAACAACCGACCCGGGAGGCCCATGATGCGGCGCCCACACCTGCACGTCTTACCGACGCAGCCGCGTCGACCTGACGTGTTCAGCAGATTGGACCTCTTCGGCGGGCTGGGAATCGTCGTCGCGCTCGTTGTCTCCGTCTATGTTGTCGTGTCGCTGACACATCACCGGACCAAGCTTTCGGTAAGCGCGTATCTCGGGCATAACGCACTGAACGACATCGGCAGATAAAGTCGTTTCGTAGCCCGGCTTTCGCTTCGCTTAAGCCGGACGACAGACTATTTCTTCGGAAACTGCAGCAGCTCGTCGAGCTGCTTCTGGTCGAGCGGCGCGGTCAGATATTTGAACGCGATCGCGTCCTGCATCAGTTCCGGCATGCCGGCGACCGTATCGAGCTGCAGCATCGTCTTGGGATAGAACTGATCGCGCACCGTCTGCGCGGTCTTTTCCGGGATCGAGGCGTATGTCGCGTACATCGCGATCGCGCGCTGGTCCGAATACATGAAGTCGATCACTTCGCGGTAAGCCGCGATGAAGCGCGCATAGACCTCCGGGCGCTTTGCAAGATCGTTCGCGTTCGCGATGGTGACGCGCACGGTCTGATTGCGCACGCTCGGCAGATCGTTGGCGAGCGCGATCAGCCGCGCCTTGCCGTCGGCGAGCGCGTCGAGGCCGAACGGCGGCGTGGAAAAGCCGATGTCGACCTGCCCCGACATCACCTGCGTGAAGGTCGCCGGCACGTTGCCGGTCGCGACGAGCTTTGCCGCAAAGCCGTAGTCCTTCATGAAGCGCAGCGCCGTGATGTGGGTGCCCGAGCCGTTGGTCGAATAGGCGAGCGTCATCTCAGGCTTCACGCCCTTGAAGTCCTTCTGCACCGCTGAGTCCGCGCGCACGAAGTAATATTCGGCGGTGCCGGTCGCCTCGCCGGCGATGATGCGGATCGGCGCGCCCTTGGCGAAGGCGCCGAGCGCGCCGAGCGTGCCCGGCGACACGCCGATGTCGACGCTGCCCGAGATCACCGCCTGCTGCGTCTCGCCGCCGCCCGAGGTGTAGAACACCTGCAGCTCGAGCCCATGCTTCTGGAAGATCCCGGCCTGCATGCCGATTTCGGCGATCGCCGAATCCCACAACCCGCGCTGCCCGATCGCGAGCTTGAGCGCGTCGGCGGCGAGCCCATGCGCCGGCATCATCGCGGCGAACGCGACGACGAAGAGAATTCTCAACAACCGCATGGCGTGTCCTCCCGCCGGTCTTCTTCTATGCCGTGCCCCACGTCTCCCGCGCCAAGTCTACCACCAGGCGGAGCTTTGCCTCCTGGATTTCCGGCGCGATCGGATTGCCGGTATCGACGCTGGCAAAGCCGCATTGCGGGCTCACCGCGAGGCGGTCGAGGGCAACGAACCGGCCTGCCTCCTCGATCCGCCGCTTGAGCGTGGATTTGTCCTCCAGCACCGGGCTTTTGGTCGAGACGAGGCCGAGGACGATGGTCTTGTCCGGCGGCACGAAGCGAAGCGGCCCGAAGTCGCCGGCGCGCGGCGAGTCATATTCAAGAAAGAAGAAGGAGATATCGAGCGCATTGAACAGCTTCTCGGCGACGGACTCGTAGCTCCCTTCCGCGTGCCACTGCCCGCCACGGTTGCCACGGCACAAATGCATGCCGATGCGCAGGCTCGGCACGCCCGCGATCGCACGGTTCGTCACCGCGATGTATCGCTCGATCAGCTTCTCAGGCTCGTCGCCGCGCGCACGCAGCATCGCCTGCACGTCGGCGTCGCCGAACTTCGCGAACGCCGTCTCGTCGATCTGCACATAGGTGCAGCCGGCGTCCGCGAGCGCGCGGAGTTCCTGCTGGAATGCCCGGACGATGTCGTCCCAGAATTCGTCCGTATCGCGATAGGCATGCGCCGTCACCGCCGCATCGCCGCCACGGAAATGCAGCGCGCAGGGACCCGGTATGGTGATCTTCGGCAGCGCGCTCGTGCGCGCGGCAAGGAACGCGAAATCCGCGCCATGGATTGGGCCCTTCCAAGCGATGCGGCTCTTGATCGATGCCATCGGCTGCGCGCCGCGCGCGCCGGCGACGCCTTGCGGTGCCTCGAACGAGATGTCGCCGAGCTGGCCATAGAAATAGCCGTGATACGACGCCCGGCGGAATTCGCCGTCGGTCGCAAGCCGCAGCCCTACGCGCTCCTGCAGCGCGATCGCGTCCGCGATGGCGTGATCCTCCGCCGCGGTGAGGGCCCCCTCCGCGATCTCGCCGCGCGCGAAACGACGGCGCAGCCCGAGAAGCTCCGGCGGGCGCAGCAGGCTGCCGACATGCTCGGCGCGGAAGGGGGGGACTATCGACATGCAGGAGTTAGATACGCCGTCCCGCGTCCTGCCAATAGGGATCGCGCAGGCGGCGCTTGAAGATCTTGCCGGACTCTTCGCGCGGGAGCGCGTCCGAGAATTCGACGACGCGCGGAACCTTGTAGTCGGCGATGCGCTCCTTGAGGAACGTGCGCACCGCCTCGCGCTCGAGCGGGGTGCCGTTGTGTGGCTGCACATGCGCGGCGAGCGCCTCGCCGAACTCTGCGTCGGGAATGCCGAACACCGCGCAGTCGGCGACGCCCGGCATGGTGATCAGCACGGCCTCGATCTCGGCCGGATAGATGTTGACGCCGCCGGAGATCACCATGTCGGACTTGCGGTCGCAGATGTAGAGATAGCCGTCGCGGTCGAAATAGCCGACGTCGCCGACCGCGACGAGCCCATCGCGATCGATCGCGCGCCGGTCGTCCGGCCGGTTGATGTAGGTGAAGTCCGGATAGGCGGACTGGCGGCAATAGATCAGCCCCGGCTCGAACGGCGGCAGCACCTCGCCGGAATCGCTCATGATGCGCACATCGGAGCCGAGCAGCGGACGGCCGGCCGAGCCCGGATGGGTGAGCGCCTCGGCGGAACTCAACGCCGTGATGAAGCCCGCCTCGCTGCTCGCATAGCTCTCGTTGATCACCGGGCCCCACCAGTCGATCATCTGTCGCTTGACCTCGGGCGGACAGGGCGAGCCGGTGCTGGCGATGAACTTGATCGAGGAGAGGTCGTGGCGCCGCTTCACCTCGTCCGGCAGGCGCAGGAGGCGCACGAAATGCGTCGGCACGAGGTAGAGACGGTCGAGCTTGTGGCGCTCGATATCGGCGAGCAGGCGCTCGGCGTCGAACCGCTCGTGGATCAGCGCGAGCTCGCCGAACAAGAGGCTCTGCATGCCGTAGGAGGCCGGCGCCGAATGATAGAGCGGCGCGACGATCGCGGTACGCATGTCTTGGCGGATGCCGAGCGCGAGCTGGGTGATCTGAAGCATGCGCGCGGCATGCTCAGCCGCCGGCGGCCGGCGCATGATGCCTTTCGGCCGGCCGGTCGTGCCGGACGAATAGGGCAGCGAATAGTGCACTTGGCGCGGCGGGCCCGCATAGGGGGCGGACGCCGCGAGCCATTGCTCATACTCGGTCCTGCCCGGCGGAACGGCGCATTGCTCGGGAGCAATCCGGAACGCAGCCCGCACGGATTCCGGCGGCTCGACCACGATGACGTTCGTTGCGTCCGGGATGCCGCTCTCGATCTGGTGCAGCAGGTCCGCGTGGACGAACAGCGCCTTGGCGCCGCAGTCGCGCAGGATGTAGCCGGCTTCGTCCGCCTTGTAGTGCCAGTTGATCGGGCACGAATAGCAGCCGGCGAGCCGCGCGATCAGCATCGTCTCGAGGAAGGCCGGCTCGTTGCGCAGCATGATCGCGACGACATCGCCTTCGCCGACGCCGAGTTGGGTCAATGCGCTGACCCCACGCAGCGCGCGCTCCTGGATGCTCGCACCATCGCGCGTCGTTTCGCCCGCAATGACGGTTGCGACCACACGTTCCTCCCTGGCCTTTTCCGGGACTATAGATCGGCCGCGCGGCGGCAAAAGTCTAGCGGGCGAGCCATTCCGGGACGCGCTTGAACGCGTCGGCGCGCGCGGCCGCGTCGGTGCCCACATGGACGCGGCTGTTGCCGGCGGCGGAGGCGACGCCGGTGCGCACCTGCAGCACCAGGTTCGGATAGTCGAAGTTGTGATAGGCGCCGGGATAAACCACGATCGCGGCCTGGGCGCTGCGGCCGCGCGCGCCCGAGACCATCTGTTCGCAGGCGGTCGCGGGCGTCCAGTCGTCCTTGGCGCCGACCAGGATCAGGGTCGGCGCGCGCGTGCTCCAGGCGGTATCGCGCAGGCGCCGGCAGCCCGGATAGAGCGCGACCGCGGAGCGGAAGTCCGGCTTGCCATCCTTGGCGCCGGCGTGCGGGCGCACGGTCCAGAGCGCGGCCACCGCCCCATTGGCCCAGCCGAGCAGCGAGATGCGGTCCTGCGCGACGTAGCTCTGCGCCTGAAGCCACAGGCGCGCCGCCTCGACGTCGCCGACGCGCTCGCGTCCGGAGCGCAGCTTGCGGTCCGCCGCGCTGCATTGGGGCCCAAGCTTGCGCGATCCGAAGCTGTCCGGAAACACCACCACGAAGCCGGCCGCGGCGAGTTTCTCACCCCAGTCGCGGTAGCGCTTGCCGAGCGGTGAGCGCATCCCGGTGAGGCCGTCGCAGCCGTGCAGCGCAACGACGGCCGGAAACGGCCCATTGCCTTCCGGGCGGTACAGAAAGGCCTTGAGCTTGAGCTCGCCGAACGGGATTTCGACCACGTCGGGCGCGGCAACCGCCGATCCGGTCCCGGCCAGGACGGCAAGGATCAAAGCCGCGATACGCCACATGGGGCCTCCCGAGGTCACACTAGCATGGCCAGCCACCGCGCCCCGATCGTGAACCGATCACGATTCGGTGGGTTTTACCGCGACTCTCGGACTATTATGTTTGGCAGCGGATGCGCCGCAATAGACCCAATTACCGCTGAGGCGGCCTGAACGGAGACTGAACGTGCTCAACCGCTATAGCGGGCCCTCCCCGATGCCGGGCGAGGCCGAGGTCAAATACCTCGACGGAGACTTTCGCGTGGTGCGGCCCGGGGCGTTCGTACGCTGCGCCGTCAGTGGCATCCCCATTCCGCTCGAAGAGCTCAAATACTGGAGCGTCGAGCTCCAGGAGGCCTACGCGACGCCCGATGCCGTGCTGCAGCGGCATTATCCGGGGCGATTGAAGCAGGCCTAGCGCCGGACCGCGCCCAGCACCAGCCGGCTGAATTCCTCCGCCTCCGTCACCTCGAGGGCGACCGGGAGCGCACGCGCGGCCGCGCGCAGTTGCGCGAGCGCGCCATCACCCTGCATGCGAGCGAGGTCTTTTTCGGTGGTCAGCGGGAGCAGCTCGCCGCGCGCGGCCTCGCCGAGCAGCGCGGCGGCTTCGCCGGCGCGCAGGCGATGGTGATCGGGAAAAGCGCGGCGGACCGGAGCCTCGATGCCGGCGGCGCCGAGCGTCGCGAAGAATTTCTCGGGATCCCCGATGCCGGCGAACGCGAGCACGCGGCGCCCGACGAGATCGGCGACGGCGGTCGGATCGGGTTGAAGCGTCGCGCGGAAGAGCGGCAGGGCGCGCGAGCGCGCCGCGATCACCAGCGGCGCCGCGCCCGTCACCTCTCCGACGATCAGCAGCGCCTGCGCGCGGTCGAGCTGGGCTTCGAGCGGGGCGCGCAGCGGCCCGGCCGGGATGACGCAGGCATTGCCGATGCCGCGCCGGCCATCGACGACGAGGATCGAGAAGTCCTTTTCGAGCGCCGGGTTCTGAAATCCGTCGTCCATGATGATGACGCTGGCGCCGGCCGCGCGCGCCAGCGCTGCGCCGGCGACGCGGTCGCGCGCGACGATCGTCGGCGCAGCGCGGGCGAGCAGCAGCGGCTCGTCGCCAACCTCCGACGCGCCGTGTTTGTCCGGATCGACCGTAACCGGCCCGGCCAGCCTTCCCCCATAGCCGCGCGTCAGCAGCGCCGGCCGCTCGCCGGCCGCAGCAAGCAGGCGGGCGATCGCGATGGCGGTCGGCGTCTTGCCGGCGCCGCCGACGGTCGGATTGCCGACGCAAATGACCGGGACGCCAGCGCGCGCTCCCGGCCGCGTCAGCCTGTGTGCCGCGACGGCGCCGTAGACGGCCGCGATCGGGGAAAGCAGTGCCGATCCGAGCCCCGGTTTCCGCCACCAGAAGCCCGGTGCGCGCATGAGGTCAGCGCCGCTCCAGGTCGAGCTGCATCAGATACGGCTCAAGCGCCGCGAGCGTGCGCTTGAGCGCGCCGCCGAGTTGCTCGACGGTGGTAAGGCCCGCATCCGCGACCTGCTTGCGCGCCGCGGCGTCGGTGAGCCAGGCACCGATGCGCACCGCGAGCTTGTTCACGTCGAGGATCTCCTCCGCGCCGCGCGCCTCGTCGAGCGCCAGATAGATTTCGCTGAAATTCCACACATGCGGCCCGTGCAGGATCGCGGCGCCGAGCTTGGCCGCCTCGATCGGATTCTGTCCGCCATGGCGCACCAGCGATCCGCCCATGAACACGATCGGCGCAAGACGATAGATCAGGCCGAGCTCGCCCATGGTGTCGGCGACATAGACGTCGGTGCCGCGGTCGGGCAGATGGCCCTGCGAGCGTGCGACCGCGTTGAGGCCCGCGGCGGTCGCGATCTCGAGCACGCCTTGGCCGCGCTCGGGATGGCGCGGCGCGATGATGGTGAGCAGGCCGGGAAAGCTCTGGCGCAGGCGGCGATGCGCATCGATGATCACGGCTTCCTCGCCCGCATGCGTGGACGCAGCCGCGATCATCGGACGCTCGCGCACGGCCAGACGCATCGCGGCGAGCTTGCTGGCGTCGACCGGAGGGGCCGGCACATCGAGCTTGAGATTGCCGGTCACGGACAGGCGCGGCGCGCCGAGCTCGCCGTAGCGCTCCGCGTCGGCTTCCGACTGGGCGAGGCAGAGGTCGAAGCTCGACAGCAGCGCGCCGATCGTCGCCGGCGCGTAGCGCCAGCGCGTGAACGAACGCTCCGAGAGACGGCCATTGACCAGGATCAGCGGGATGCCTTTCCGTGTCGACGCCATGATCATGTTCGGCCACAAGTCGGATTCAGCGAGCAGCGCGAGGTTCGGCCGCCAATGGTCGAGGAAGCGCTGCGTGAAGGAGGGCGCGTCGAGAGGCGCGAATTGATGGATCGCACCGGCGGGAAGACGCTCTTCGGCAAGCCGCGCCGAGGTGACGGTGCCCGAGGTGACGAGAACATTGAAATTGCGCTCGCGCAGGCCTTCGACCAACGGGATCACGGCCAGCATCTCGCCGACGCTCGCGCCATGCGCCCAGATCAACGGCCCCGCCGGGCGCTCGACCTGCGTCTCCCCGCGCCGCTCGGCCATGCGTTGCGGGTGCTCCTTGCCGCGCTTGAGGCGGTTGGCGAGCACGAAGGAAGCGAGCGGCGTCGCGGCCGCGGCGAGGCGGCGATAGGCGTGCAGCGTCCATGGCAGCCGTTCAGCCACGGCGGCCATCTTCATGCTTCCAATAGACGATCCGGCGCGCCCGCCCCGTCACGGCATTCCACCCATCTTCCAACAGGCCAGCCCGACACCACCGACTTACCGGCGGCGCTGGGCAGGCCAACCGCTTCCCCGCCGACAGGAGCCCACAGCCCAGTGGCAGATTTGTGATTGCGCCGCCCGGCTGTTGAAATCGTACCGGTCCTCCGCGGCAGGCGCGACAGGAAAAACCGAGCGTATCGCGCCGCGCCCGCTGACCACAGGTAAGCCAATCGAGCGCCAACCCGAGGATCATTCAGCACTTCGCCGAGTCACATCCGTCTCCGGGTCGAGCAGCCGATGCAAGTGGACGATGAAGTAGCGCATATGCGCGTTGTCGACGGTACGTTGCGCCTTCGCCTTCCAGGCGGCGTGCGCGGTCGCGTAATTGGGATAGACGCCTACGATTTCCACCTGATCGAGGTCCTTGAATTGGACGTCCTCGATGTTCGAGAGCTCGCCGCCGAGCACGAGGTGGAGCAGTTGCTTTCCGGCCATGAGGGGTCCCTTCCGCCGATCCGTGACGTAGCTGCAAAGCGGTCCCGCGCGCCCGGCCGGCAGGCTCAACCGAATTCCAAATCTGGTGCAACAAAACCGCGGGCGCCGCAAGGCCGACAGTGCGTCAACGCGAAAAGCGGCTCAGCTCTTCCCGTCCTTGGCAAGCGCATAGGCGCGCTCGGTGACGGCCTCGAGCGCCGCCTGCAGGTTCGCGCGCGCGGCTTCGAGCGCGGCCGCGTCGGCATCGCGCGGCACGCGAATCTCCTCGCCGCGGACCATGCTCATGCGGCCGAACGGCAGATTGATGCAGGTGCGGTCCCAATTGGACAGGCGGTGCACGCGACTGGTCGCGATCGCGACCGGGACGATCGGGCATTGCGAATATTTCGCCAGCGTCACGATGCCGAGGCCGGCGACGCGCGCGACCTTCGGCACATCCGCGGTCAGGCCGACGCTGTTGCCGGCGGCAAGCTCGCGCATGATGCCGGTGAAGGCCTGCAACGCCTTCTTGCGCATGAACTCGCGCCCGTGATCGCCCGAGCCGCGCAGGAAACGGACGCCGAAGTATTTTCCGGCGCGGACCAGAATTTCGCCGTCGCGGTGCGTGGTCGCGAGCCCGACCAGCTTGCGGCCGAAGAACTGGAACAGGAAATGCTCGCCGTGCCAGAGCGCGACGATGACCGCCTTGTTGCTGTCGAACGGGGCGTAGAAGTCCTGCTCGGGCTCGCGCACGACGCGGTTGGTCCAGCCCACCACGCGGAAATACGCGGCGAGCAGGAAGCCCGCGACCTCAAGCGCGGCCGGCGACGAGGTGATGGCCTTCAGCATCCTGGTCCGGCGACACGCATCACGACTGCGGGTAGCCGCGCATGATCTCGATCACCCGATCATGTCGCGCGCGGCCCGCGGCGACGAGCGCCCCATGCGTGACCTCAGTGCGGTTGTAGAGCACCGGACGCCCCTCCAGATTGGTCAGCGCGCCGCCGGCTTCTTGCAGCACCAGATCGGCGGCGGCAAGATCCCAATCGTTACTGTCGGGCCCTGCGAACGCGACATCGAGGTTGCCGGTCGCGACGCGCGCGATGCGCAGCGCGAGCGAAAACACCTTCGGCTCGCTGATCGCGGCTGGCAGCGCCTTCGCGAGCCAGTCGATGCGCCGCTTCGGGCCGGCGATCCGCGCACCGTCGAGGCTGCTGCCGTCACTGGCCGCGATCGGCGCGCCGTCGCGGGTCGCGCCCGCGCCCGCGATGGCGAGATAGAGCCCATCCTCCAGCGGTGAGAACAAGGCCGCCACGACCGGCCGGCCGTCTTCGACGAGCGCAACCGACACCGCCCAATCGGTGCGGCCTGTCACGAAAGCGCGCGTCCCGTCGATCGGATCGACGACCCAGACCCGGGCGGCGCCGAGCCGCGCGGGGTCGTCCTCGGTCTCCTCCGACAGCCAGCCGCTGTCGGGCAACAGGCGCGTCAGACGCTCGCGCAGGAAATGGTCGATCGCGATGTCGGCTTCCGAGACCGGCGAACTCGCGCCCTTGGTCCAATGCTTGAACGGACCGCGGAAGGTCGTCTCGGCCATCGCGCCCGCCTCGCGCACGATGGCGGTCAATTGATCCTTGAATGTCGGTCGCGCGATCGTCTCAATGGCCCGCAACGGTCAATCCCTCCACGCGCACGGTCGGCGCGTTGGTACCATAGCGGAATTCGAGATCATTCGCCGGCTCAAGCGTCGCGAAGATGTCGTCGAGGTGACCCGCGATCGTCACTTCGCTGACCGGATAAGCGAGTTCGCCCTTCTCGATCCACAGGCCCGAGGCGCCGCGGCTGTAATCGCCGGTGATGAGGTTGACGCCCGAGCCGATCAGCTCGGTCACGTAGAAGCCGTCATCGATTCCCGCGATCAGCTCCTGCGGGCTCTTGGCTCCTGCTTCGAGGTGCAGGTTGGTCGGCGCCGGTGAGGGTGCCGACGAAACCCCGCGCGACGCGTGTCCGGTGGTCGCAAGGCCAAGCTCACGCGCGGTCGCGGAATCGAGGAACCAGCTTGTCAGCACGCCGTCATCGATCATCGCGCGGCGGCGCCCCGAGACGCCTTCGCCGTCGAACGGCTGCGAGCGCTGGCCGCGGCGGCGCAGCGGATCGTCGATGATGCGGATACCGGCGGCGAACAGGCGCTGGCCGAGCTTGTCCCTCAAGAAGCTCGTCTTGCGCGCGATCGAGGCGCCATTGATCGCCGAGGCGAGATGCCCGACCAGCGAGGGAGCGACGCGCGGATCGAAGATCACCGGCACGCGGCGAGTCGCGACCTTGCGCGGGTTGAGGCGCTTGACCGCGCGCTCGCCCGCGTGGCGGCCGACCTTGTCGGGCGCTTCGAGATCGGCGGCATGCAGGGTCGAGGAGAAATCATAGTCGCGCTCCATGCCGGTGCCTTCGCCCGCGATCGCGACCGCCGATACGCTGTGGCGCGAGCCCACATAGGCGCCGCGAAAGCCGCTGCTCGTGACCAGCACCATGCCGCCGATGCCGACCGAAGCCCCCGCCCCGCCCGACTTGGCGACACCGGCAACGCCAAGCGCCGACGCTTCGGCGGCGCGGGCGAATTGCTCGAGCCGATCGACGGTGGGAAGTTCATGATCGACCAGGTCGAGATCGGGAATGTCGCGCGCGAGCAGTTCGGCCGGCGCCAGACCGACATACGGGTCCTCCGGCGCGACGCGCGCCATCGCGACCGCGCGCTCGGCGAGCGCGGCCATGCCGTCGCCCTTGAGATCATTGCTCGAGACCACGGCCTGGCGCTTGCCGACCAGCACGCGCAGGCCCATGTCGTCGCTCTCCGAGCGCTCGCTCTCCTCGACCGCGCCGTCGCGGACCTCGACCGAGAGCGAGACCGAGCGCACCGCAACCGCGTCGGCCGCGTCGGCGCCGGCGGCGCGCGCGGCGGCGACGAGACGTTCGGCAAGCGACAAGAGCGGAGACTGATCGAGAAAGGATGACATTGCGGTTCAGGTTTCCTTAGGAGCCGCGCGCGGCGCTGACAAGAGCGCGTGGGCTCGCGTTTCGGGCCGCCGACAGACGGTAGATGGTTGTCGCTTGGTTATCGACAAGGCTCGGATTGCGCACAATCCGACCCGATCGCGACAATCCACGCGCCGGCGGCAACGCGCCGTCAATCATGTCGCCGGAACGCCTCGTTGCTACCGCACATTAACCAGGGATGTTAAGCGGATTCGGCGCGCGCTCTGGCATGCTCCGCCTCAACGTCCGGGCAAAAAATAATAAGCCCGGCAGGGAGCGTGTCTTGAGGCGTCAAACCGAGCTCGGCGGGCACTCCGCCGGGTCGAGCCGCAGCGCGCGGCTCGACCCCCTCGCACTGCCTCTCCGTTTCACGGCGAGCGACGCCGTGGCGGACCAGAGGGTGCGCCACGTCGAATTGCATCGCGAACGCGTCATCCTGCGCCGCGCCGTGCAGGGGATGCGGATCGCGCTCAACGTGCCGGTCACGGCTTTCCTCGGCGTCGCGATGCGCCTCGCGGCCGCCGCGGATGCGGAGCCGGCCCACGTCGCGGTCGTTCTCGAACATCGCGATCCGGCGCTCTCGATCGAGCTGTTCGCGGCTCCCGATTCGGATGACGTTCTCGCCGAATGGCGGCTGTGGGGCCGCGTGCTCGGCATGCCGCTGCTCGTGACGGGAAGCGACGGAACGCTGAGCGAACCGCTCGCGCACATCGGGGCCGTGCGGCTCAAAGCACCGGCGCCGCGGCGGCGGCGGCGCTCACCGCTGGCGAAGCGCCGGCCGCGTTTCCTTGCCCGCCGGCGCCCCGGCATCGCCCGCGTCGGCGCGATGGTGCATCACGGCGAACGCGAGATCATCGCGCGCAATTAAGTCGCCCCGATTTCGGCTCTGCGAGAAGCGGCGGCCAGTACCGCCTATTTGATTATTTCCCAGAAGATCCCGGCGACCGAGACGAACCCCAAGGTGAAGACCAAGGTCCGGATGTAGGGAATGGCGGCCAGATAGACGATGGCGTGCACCACGCGCAGCCAGAAGAAGCACTGCGCCCAGAAGGCCGTCATCGCGTCCGCCTTGCCGGTCAAATGGGCGACGATCACGAGCGCGGCGAACGGCGCGAAGACCTCCACGGCATTGATGTAGGTGCGGTCGGCGCGCTTGCCCCATAGCGGCACGGGCCGCGCCGTCGGATCGACGTAATTTTCCGCACTGAGAAAGCCGTTGGTCACGACCTGACAGACGATATAGGGAATCCAAAGCGCCGCCGTCAGCATGGCGGTGAACGCCAGATATTTGAGGTCGGTGGTCATGGCAGCCCCCCAATGGTTCGAAGCCGGCGCCTCCGAGATTTATGTTTGCGCGATGCCCCGCAATGCGCTCGCGCCGATTACCAAAGCCCGGCAAGTATCAGTACCACGCCGGCCAAAACAGCGGAAGCACCGCTCGTGACGGTGCCATCCCGGCCGGCGTAGAGCGTAACCGATCAGGAGATCGAGCCGGTGGCCGCAGGCGCGCGGCGACTGCCTAGCCCTTCACGCCGAGCAGCTCGACTTCGAAGATCAACGTGGCGTTGGGCGGGATCACGTCCCCCGCGCCGCGGGCGCCATAGCCGAGAGCGGGCGGGATGACGAGGGTGCGCTTGCCGCCGACCTTCATGGTGGCCACTCCTTCGTCCCAGCCGGCGATGACCTTCCTTTGTCCGATCGGAAACTCGAACGGTTCGCCGCGATCGACCGATGAATCGAACTTTGAGCCTTTGGCGCCGTTTTGATAGAGCCATCCGGTGTAATGCATCACGCAGGTCTGGCCGGGCTTGGGCGTCGCGCCCGTGCCGATCTTGATGTCCGTGATCTGAAGTCCCGATGGCGTGGTCGTGGTCTTCCCGGTTTGAGCCATCGCGGCCTCGATCGCCGCCGTAACGGCGGCGCCGGTCAATGCAGCGATGGCGAAGCGTCGAGACATAAGCATCTTCATCTCCGTTAGAAAAAATACGATCGATAGAGCGCGTCGCCGATCATGGCGGCGAACAGGATCAGCCCGGCGTCGCGGTTCGACTTGAACAGCCGCAGGCAGAGATCCGGATCGTCGATGTCGATGCGCTGGATCTGCCAGCCGAGATGCGCGCCGAAGATGACCAAGCCGACGGCGAAGACAGGTCCCGCGCCGACGGCGGCTCCCGATAGTCCGATCAGCAGCACGGCAGCGGCATAGAAGATCAGCAAGGCGAGACGCGTGCGCGCGCCGAACAGGCGCGCGGTCGACTTGACGCCGATCAGCGCGTCATCTTCGCGGTCCTGGTGGGCGTAGATCGTGTCGTAGCCGATCACCCAGGCGATCGAGCCGGCATAGAGAAGATAGGCCGGCGCATCGAGGCGAGCGAATACGGCGGCAAAGCCCATCAGCGCGCCCCACGAGAAGGCAAGCCCGAGCACGATCTGCGGCCACCAGGTGATGCGCTTCATCAGCGGATAGACCGCGACGATCGCCAGCGAGGCGATGCCGGTCAGAACAGCGAAGCGATTGAACTGGAGCAGCACCGCGAGCCCGATCAGCGCCTGCAGGACCAGGAACGCGGCCGCGCCCCCCACGCTCACCTGGCCCGAAGGGATCGGGCGCGAGCGCGTGCGCGCCACCATGGCATCCAGGTTACGATCGACGATATCGTTCCAGGTGCAGCCGGCGCCGCGCATCACGAAGGCGCCGATGAAGAACAGGACGACGTGCCAGGGATTGGGATAGGGCCGCCCTGCTCCGATCGCCGCAAGCCCAGCCGACCACCAGCACGGCAGCAGCAGCAGCCATGCGCCGATCGGACGGTCGGCGCGCGCCAATCGCAGGAACGGCCGGATGCGCGCGGGCGCAAGCGTGTCGACCCAGTTTCCGGTCGAGTCGGCGACGCGACCGGGCGCCTCGCTCATCGCTGCAGCACGGGACCCGTCAGCGTGTCCATGGTGCCGCTGTGCGGCGCGGTCGAGTCGATCGTCGTCGGCGCACGGGTCAGGCCAAGCGCCTCGCTCAAGCCGGGACCGGTCGGGCGCCCGGCGCCGGGGCCCTCGGCGCAGACCTGCGTCGTCGAGGCGACCGTGCGTAAATGGTTCGCCTTCATCTGCTGAACGATCTGTGGCGGCACGCCGCAGGTCTGTTGGTTCTTCTCGACGAATTTGACGACGATCGCTTCGGACTCGGAGAAGCGCTTGATCAGGCTGCAGACTTCCTCGCGTGGCACCTTGCGCTTGACCGCGGCCTGGAGCGTCGCGGCGCGCTTCTCGGCCTCGGTGCGCAACGGAATGAAATCCTGGAAACAGGGCGGTTGCTGCTGCTGCTGCTGTGGCGGGGCGCCGAACGCCGGCGCGCCCGGCCCCATCATTCCGGGTCCAAGCACTTGCGCCGCCGCGCTGGCGGTAAGGCCAAACACCACGGCAGCCGCGGTTAACGGTGCGAGACGCATGAGTTCATCCCCTCTCCCGGTGGGACAGCCTGTTTGTCCGTCCCTGGGCGAGCCAAGGTCAAGCTTTTTATCCATTCAAAATCCGGCGGCAAGGCGGCGAAATGACCCCGAATCGGTCGAGATACGCCCCTTCCGGCCCCGGCTGGTGCGGATGGCTGGCTTAAGGTTAAACGAGCGGCATGCCGCGCTATGATTTCCGCTCGCCCCGGTTGTTCGTCGGAAGCCCGCTCGACGCGGGCGCCGAGGTCGCGCTCGATGCCGGCCAGGCCAACTATCTGCTCAACGTGCTGCGGCTGAAGACCGGCGCCGAAGTCCTTGTGTTCAACGGACAGGACGGCGAATGGCGCGCCGCGCTTATGCTCGCAGGCAAAAAGGCGTCGCGGCTCGCGGTGACCGAGCAGACGAGGCCGCAGCCGGCCTCCTGCGACCTGCACTACCTGTTCGCACCGCTCAAGCATGCACGCCTCGACTACGTGGTGCAGAAGGCGGTCGAAATGGGCGCCTCGCGGCTGCAACCCGTCATCACGCGGCACACCCAGGTCCAGCGGGTCAACCTGGAACGCATGCGCGCAAACGCGACCGAGGCGGCGGAGCAATGCGGCATCCTTGCCATCCCGGAGATCGGGGCGCCGCTCGCGTTCGACGCGTTCGCGCGCGCCTGGACGCCCGACCGCTTGCTCGTCTTTTGCGATGAGGATGCCGAGGTGAAGGACCCGGTCGCGGCGCTTTCCGCAGCCCGCGCCGATGCGCTGGTCGGGCCGACGCCGATCACGCTGTTGGTCGGCCCGGAAGGCGGCTTTACCGAGGAGGAGCGCGCAACGCTCCTGAAGTTGCCGAACGTGCTCCGCCTCGCCCTCGGTCCGCGCATCCTGCGCGCCGATACCGCGGCGGTCGCGGCGCTCGCGCTGGTGCAGGCGGTACTCGGCGACTGGCGCTGAAAGCCAGGGACGTGCCGGTTCCCTGGCTATCCACAGTGGGAACTATTTTTTCCGCTTGGAGTTTCACTGGGCTACCGCAGCTTGCTCGTGGGGCCTGGCGTGGCCGTGATTGCGCCTCACTGCGGCCGGTTTTCCGAGAGCCCCTGCGCCGTAGGCGTCGTGTGAACCGCACGGTGCGGGGGGGCAATCATCGCGAACATGAGGTGGGCCATGTCTGGCGATTACACGTTCGGGATCGAGGAAGAATATTTTCTGGTCGACGCGGAGACCAAATCGATCTCGCGCGAGATGCCGCAAGCCTTCCTCGACGAGGTGAAGTCCGCGACCGGCGGGCAGGCGATGGGCGAGATGCTGCAATCGCAGATCGAAGTCGCGACCACGCCGCACACGGAAATCTTCGATGCGCGCCGGGAGCTGAAATTCCTGCGCCAAACCGTGGCCGCGGTCGCCGCCAAGCACGGCCTTGCGATCTTCGCGGCCGGCACGCATCCGACCGCGATGTGGATGAGTGCGCGCCAGACCGACACCGAACGCTACGACCAGGTGATGGAAGACCTGCAGATGATCGGGCAGCGCAACATGCTGTGCGGGCTGCACGTGCATGTGCAATTGCCCGACCCCGACGACCGCGTTGACGTGATGATGCGCATGCTGCCCTACCTGCCGCTGTTCATCGCGCTCGCGACGTCCTCGCCGTTCTGGCGCGCGCGCCCGACCGGCCTTAAGGGCTATCGGCTCGCGGCCTATGACGAGTTGCCGCGCACCGGCGTGCCCGAGCTGTTCCGCACGCAGGCCGAATACGAGGCCTATATCGCGGCGCTCACGCGCGCGGGCGTGATCGAGGACTCGAGCTATGTGTGGTGGGCGATCCGCCCGTCGCTCAAGCATCCGACGTTGGAGTTGCGCGCGCCGGACAGCTGCACCCTGATCGAGGACTCGATCGCGATCGCGGCGCTCTATCGCACGCTCGCGCGGCATCTCGCGCGCAACCCATGGCAGAACTGGGATTTGAACGCGGTCACGCGCGCCATCGTGGTGGAGAACAAGTGGCGCGCCCAGCGCTACGGCGTGCAGGGCACCTTCGTGGAGACTTCGGGCAATGGCGCGATCACGGTCGCCGAGTTCCTCGATCAGGTGATCGAGACGATCGCGCGCGACGCGGAAGCACTGCACTGCACGACCGAGATCGAGCACTGCCGGACGATCGTCGGCAACGGCACCTCGGCGGATGCGCAGCTCGCGGTGTTCGAGGCAGCCGAGAAGCGCAGCGATCAGCGCACGGACGCGTTGCGCGCGGTCACTGACTGGGTCGCGGACGCGACGCTGCAGTAACCTGCTAGCGCGTCCCGCTGTGCGGTCCCCAGGGGCCCGGATCCGATGATGGCGCGGGCACGCCGGGCGCGGACGGCGTGCCGAGTACCACGGGCGGCTTTTGCGGCAAGAAGGGCTTGTCGCCTCGGGTCGAAGGCCCCCAGGGCGACGCCGGATCGGGCGCCGGCTGGTCGCTCGGCGCGTCCTGTCGGTCCTGCTGGTCTTGCTGATCCTGCGGCTCGTCCTCCGACGGCGGCGCGAGCGGGCCCGGATCGTGTCCGCCCGCGTAGCGCACCAGCGCGGCGACGCGCGAGTCGACCGAAGGGTGCGTGGCAAAAATGTCCGCGAACCCCTCGCGCGGATTGTCGAGGCACATCTCCATCACGGCAGAGGTCGCACCCGGCAGCTCGCCGCGGTTCTCGATCTTGCGCAGCGCCGAGATCATCGCGTCGGGATTTTTCGTGAGCTCGACCGAACCCGCGTCCGCCAAGAATTCGCGCTCGCGCGAGAGCGCGAGGCGGATCACGAGGGAGAGGAGCCACGCAAGCGCGATCAGCGCGACCGCGATGATGATCGCGATGAAGAAGCCGCCCTTACCCTTATCGTCGCTCGAGCTCGAGCTGCGGGAGGAGGACCGCCAGCCTCCGCCCCAATTGAACAGCAGGCGGAAGAACAGCTCGGCGAAGAACCCGACCACGCCGGCGATGATCACCGCGATGACCATCATGCGCACGTCGCCGTTGCGGATGTGGGTCAGTTCGTGGCCGAGCACCGCCTCGATCTCGGCATCGTTGAGCGTCTTGAGGAGCCCGCTCGTCACCGTGATGGAATACTGCTTCTCGTTCATGCCGGTCGCGAACGCGTTGAGCGCGTCCGAGTCCATCACCTTGAGCTTCGGCGTCGGAATGCCGCGCGAGATGCAGAGGTTTTCCAGGATGTTGTAGAGGCGCGGCTGCTGCTGGCGCGTGACTTCCTCACCGCCGGTCAGCGCATCGATCATCGACTGGTGGAATTTGTAGGCGATCGCGATCCACAGCAGCGTGCCGACGGTCGCAAAGGGCGAGGCCATGATCGTGTCGGACCAGGCACGCTGCAGCAGCCATTGCACGGAGGCGTCGTTGCTCAACGCCTCCGCGGTCAGCGCACCCGCAAACACGAGCACGTAGACCAGGAAAAACAGGCCCAGCAGCAGCACGACCGACTTGCGCCGGTTCGACTGGATGTGGGTGTAGAGGCCGTAGGCGTGTTCCATGCCACCTGCTCGGTGTGCTCCCCTCCCCCTTTGCAGGGGAGAGGAGCAGGAAGAAAGAGCTAGAACTTCACCTCGGGCGCCTTCTCGACGTCGGCACGGGTTTCGCCGAGATCGAAGAACTGTTGCGCATGGAAGCCGAGCGCGGCGGCAAACAGCGCGGCCGGAAAGCGCTGGATGCCGGTGTTGTACTCCTGCACGGTGTTGTTGAAGAAGCGCCGCGCCGCCGCCAGCTTGTTCTCGATGTCGGAGAGCTCGTTCTGCAGCTGCTGGAAGCTCTGGTTCGCCTTGAGGTCCGGATAGGCCTCGGAGAGTGCGAACAGCTGCCGCAACGCGCCGGACAGCGCGTTCTCGGCGGCGACCTTCTGGTCGATGCCCGGTGCCGCCATCGCGGTCTGGCGCGCCTTGACGACCGCTTCGAGCGTGCCGCGCTCGTGCGCCGCGTAGCCCTGCACGGTCGCGACCAGATTGGGGATGAGGTCGTGGCGCTGCTTGAGCTGGACGTCGATGTCGGCGAACGACTGGTTGACGCGCTGCCGCATCGCGACAAGGCCGTTGTAGATCATGATGATCCACAGAACGACCACGACGAGGACACCGATGATGATCCAGGTCGAGGAGATCGAGGACATGGGGGCTCCTTTGCGGGCTCCGGAAGGTATCTGGCGGGGCGGGACCTTAGCGCATGAATCGCGGCGGCGGCAGGGCCGTGATGGCCTGCCGCGCCGCAGCGAGGGTGATTGTTTGTCGCGGCCGGTGGGTTCTGGGTTCAAGCCCGCTTGCGGGCCGCCACACCCCAGGGAACAATGCGTGTCGGTTCATCGTTCT
The DNA here is from genome assembly GCA_964479515.1 of uncultured Hyphomicrobiales bacterium. Taxonomy (GTDB): domain Bacteria; phylum Pseudomonadota; class Alphaproteobacteria; order Rhizobiales; family Xanthobacteraceae; genus PALSA-894. The sequence goes on from CAYZMR010000004.1 coordinate 31,981, forward strand.
TGATGGACACAACGTGGCAGGGAGACTTCCCATGGTCACACGTCACCTCGCCTTCGCGGCCGCGGCGCTGCTCCTGATCCTTCCGGCGCTCGCGCAAGACGTCGACACCGAGACCCCGACGCCGCTGCGCGCAACCGGCGGCGCCTACCCGGCGCGCCAGGATGCCAACCAATGGCTCGGCTCCAACCTGATCGGCGCCAAGGTGGTCAGCGCGTCGAATGAGACGATCGGCCGCGTCGCCAACCTGGTGATCAATGATGACGGCGCGATCGTCTCCGTCGTGATCGCGGTCGGCGGCGTGCTCGGCATGGGGACGAAGGAGGTGGCGGTGACCTTCAAGTCGCTGAACATCACGCGCAGCAAGGCGGGCGACGTCATCGACCACGTAACGCTCGCCGCCACCTTGAGCGACCTGCGCCACGCCGCGGCATTCAAGACGCTGAGCCAGCAGATCGCGGAGCGCCACGCCCAGCGGTGACCGAGGCGCTTAGCTCGCTTCCCTGATCTTCACGGCGGCCTCGAGATCGACCGAGACGAGCTGCGAGATGCCGCGCTCCGCCATGGTGACGCCGAACAGGCGATTCATGCGCGCCATGGTGATCGGATTGTGCGTGATGATGACGAAGCGCGTCTCGGTGAGCTTGGTCATCTCGTCGAGCAGGTCGCAGAACCGGTCGACGTTGTGATCGTCGAGCGGCGCGTCGACCTCGTCGAGCACGCAGATCGGCGCCGGATTGGTCAGGAACACCGCGAAGATCAACGCCAGCGCGGTCAGCGCCTGCTCGCCGCCCGATAGGAGCGACAAGGTCGCGGGCTTCTTGCCGGGCGGCTTCGCCAGGATGTCGAGGCCGGCTTCGAGCGGGTCGTCGCTTTCGATCAGCAGCAGTTCGGCCGTGCCGCCGCCGAACAGCGAGGTGAACAGGCGCTGGAAGTGGCCATTCACCACCGCGAAGGAAGCGAGCAGGCGCTCGCGCGCCTCGCGGTTGAGGCTCTGGATGCCCTGGCGCAGGCGCTTGATCGCCTCGATCAGGTCATCGCGTTCGGTGGTGAGCGTTGTGTGCTGCGCCTCGACCTCGCGCAGCTCTTCCTCGGCACGCAGATTGACGGCACCGAGCCGTTCGCGATCGCGCCGCAGCTTGTCGAGCCGCTCTTCGACCGCCGCGACGTCGGGCAGCGCCTCGCCGGCTTTGAGTTCGGCCATCGCAACCGCGTGCTCCGGCTCGCATTCGAGCATCTCGCGGATCTCGTGCGCGATGTCGGTCAGTCGCCGCCCGGCGGCCTCGAGTCGCTCCTCGGCGCGGGCTTCCTCGGTACGCGCCTCACCCGCGAGCTCAAGGGCTACGCGCGCGGCGCGGTCGGCCTCCGCGAGCGCTCCTTCGGCGGCGGCGAGGCGATGCTGGGCGTCGCGACGCGCCTGTTCGGCGGTTTCGATCTCGGAGATGAGCGCGCGGCGCCGCTCCGCGAAGGCAGCGGGCGCGCCTTCGAGGGATAGGCGCTCGGCCTTGGCTTCCGCGCTGCGTTCGGTGAGCGTTGCGATCTGCCCTTCGGCGCCGTTGCGGCGTCCGTCCCATTCGGCGCGTTCGGCGCCGATCGCCGACAGGCGCTTGGCGCGCAATTCGGCCTCACGCGCGAGCGCCTGGGCTTCGCCGCGTGCTTCCGCGAGCACGGCGCGCCTGGCGGCGACTTCGCCCCGCGCCTCGGCGAGATGCCCTTCAAGTTCAGCGACCGCGCCGAGGCCGCCAAGCGCCTGCGTGGCGTCACTCCGGGCGGCTAGCGCTTCGTCGCGGCTCGCGGCGAGCCGCACCTTTGCCTCGGCCAGCGCCGAAAGGCGGGCGGTGAGGCGGTTAGCCTCGCGCTCTGCCGCCGCATGAGCGTCGCGTGCGGCGTCGGCGCGGCTCTGCGCCTCCCGCCGTGCGTTGCGCGAAACGCCTTCAGCGGCGACGCTAGCGGCCAGTTCCGCCTCGGCGGCCTCCGCCGCGCGGCGTTTCGCGTCGGCATCGCCGCGCGCGCCGACAAGCTCGGCATCGAGGTCGGCGAGACGGTTCTTGGCGGCGAGCCGGCGTGCCGCCGCGGTCGGCGCATTGGACGCGGCCGCAAACCCGTCCCAGCGCCACAAATCGCCCTCATGCGAGACCAGCCGCTGGCCCGGCTTCAACTGCGCAACGAGGCTCGCTCCCAGCGCGCGATCGACCACGCCGATCTGCGCGAGGCGCCGCGCCATTTCGGGCGGTGCCGTGACGTGACGCGCGAGCGGCTCGGCGCCCGCGGGCAGCGCGGGATCGCCGGCATCGGCCGGCGTGCCCGCCCAGCGGATCGGCGAGGCCGGATCGACCGGTGCCTCGAGATCGTCGCCCAGCGCAGCGCCGAGGGCTGCTTCGTAGCCTTTCTCAACGGTGAGAAGGTCGATCGCCGGCGGCCAGAGCTTTTTCGCCTCGACGTCGATCAACTTGGCGAGCGCCTTGGCCTCGGCCTCCAGACGATGCACACGGCGGTCGGCTTCCGCGAGCGGCCCGCGCGCGACGTCGAGAGCTTGGCGCGCCGCGGAGTGCGCCGCTTCGGCGCGCAACGCCGCGGCTTCGGCGTCGACGACCGCCTTCTGAGCGTCGCCGACCGCGGCCGCGAGCGCCGCGAGATCGGGACTGCTGTTGTCGGGCCGCGCGAGGCTTGCAAGCTCGCCATCGACCTCGCCGATCTGGCCTTCGAGCCGCGTGAGGCGCGTTCCGTGTTCGGCGACGGCGCGTTCGAGCTGATTGCGCCGCGCCACGAGGTCTGCGAGCGCCGAAGTCAGTTCCGAGAACGTCTTCTCGACCGTGGCAAGCTCGGCCTCGGCGCCGGTCACGCGCTCGGCGACCGCGGCCTCGCGGGTCGCAACGCCGTCGGCGTCCTGGGCGAGGCCCGCCTCTTCGGCTGCGAGGCGTTCGAGCGCCGCCGCGGCGTCGGCGGCAAGCCGCTGCTCGCGCTCGATATCCTGGGCGAATTGGATGAGCCTGCGATCGAGCTCCGCCATGCGCTCATTGGCGCGGCTCTCCTCGCGGTCGAGCGTCTCGCGCGCATTGCCGAGGCGGGCCAACCCGGCCGCGGCCCTCGCCTCCTCGTCGCGCAACGGCGGCAGTCCGGCGGCGGCGAGCGTCTGGTTCCTGGAGGCCTCGGCCTGCGCCAGCGTGGCGTCGGCGACGCGCCTGACCGCGGCGTCGCGCGCGTGGCTCGCCTCGGCGACGTCGCTGTTGGCCGCGACCCAGCGCAGGTGGAACAGCGTCGCCTCGGCCTTGCGCACGTCGGCGGAGACTTGGCGGTAGCGCACGGCCTGCCGTGCCTGGCGCTTCAGAGCGTCGATCTGCTGGGCGAGCTGGCCGATCACGTCTTCCAGCCGCGCGAGGTTCGTCTCGGCCGCCTTGAGGCGCAGTTCCGCCTCATGGCGGCGCGCGTGCAGGCCCGCGACGCCCGCCGCCTCTTCCAGGACGCGGCGGCGCTGCTCGGGCTTGGCCTGAATGATCTCGCCGATGCGGCCCTGATGCACGAGCGCGGGCGAGCGCGCCCCGGTCGAGGCGTCGGCGAACAGAAGCTGCACGTCGCGCGCGCGCACCTCGCGCGAATTGACGCGATAGGTCGAGCCCTTGTCGCGCTCGATGCGGCGCGAGACCTCGAGCGCCTCGTGCTCGTTGAACTGGGCGGGCGCCGTGCGGTCGCCATTGTCAAGGAACAGCATCACCTCGGCGGTGTTGCGCGAGGGCCGCGTATTCGTGCCGGCGAAGATCACGTCGTCCATGTCGGCGGCGCGCAACGATTTGTGCGAGGTCTCGCCCATGACCCAGCGCAGCGCTTCGACCAGGTTCGACTTGCCGCAGCCGTTCGGCCCGACCACGCCGGTCAGGCCGTGCTCGATCAAGAAGTCGGTCGGCTCCACGAAGGACTTGAAGCCAAGCAGGCGCAGCTTGTTGAGCTTCATTGCAATTCCATCACCAACTCAGCGGCGGTGATCGCTTCGCTGAATCCGACCGACCGCAGATCCCAAAAAAGGGGTCGAGATCGGCCGGAAGGCGAATCAGCAAGGCATGCCGCGTTGGCCGGGAGAATGAATCGCCGCGCCGCGCCGGGCAACTGCGTTCCGACGCCGCGGCAGCGTTGTCCAGCACCATGAGGCGGTCGCCTGGCGCGCCCCAACAGGGCGCCGGGCGGGTCCCGAGGAAGCCAAAAACCCTCGTCAGCTCTTGAGATAGGGCTGCATCAGCTTGTCGAGTTCCTCGATCGAGACGGCGCCGCGCTGCATCTTGCCATTGACGAACAGCGTCGGCGTCGACTCCACCTTGAACTCCTTGTTGGCGCGTTCGCGCACCGCAACGATGTTGGAGTAGAGTTTCTGGTCCGCCAGGCATTCCTCGAACGACTTCTGTGTGAAGCCGGCCTGTTTGGCGATCTGGATGAGCGGCGGGATCGGCTGGCGCACCGCCCAGGTATTCTGCGAGTTGAACAGCACGTCGATCAGCGCGAAGGCCTTCTCGCCGCCGGCGCAGCGCGCCAGCATCGAGGCCGCGACCGCCACCTCATCGAGCGGGTACTCGCGGAAGATAAAGCGCACCTTGCCGGTGTCGATATATTTGCTCTTGAGTTCCGGATAGGTGATCTTGTTGAAGGCGGCGCAATGCGGGCAGGTCATCGAGGCGTATTCGATGATCGTCACCGGCGCATCGTCCTTGCCCTGCACCAGATCCGGCAGCGGGCCGGGCCGCATCAGCTCCTCGAGCGTCGGGTCCTCGGCGAAGGCCGGAACCGCGGAGTGAAGCAACGCACTCCCGGTAAGTGCCAACAGGCTCGCGCCGGCAACGAATTCGCGACGGGTGATGCGCACGGAAAGTCCTCTGGTTTCAGGCCATTCTCGAACAGGTCGGTATCCTGATTGGCCAATTATGGCAATGTCGGGTCTCGTCCCAGTTACCATTTGGTCACGTTCGCTTGACCGCCGCGCCGAGGCGCGCCAACGCCGCGCGCAAGCCGTCATCGGCGATGTCCGGCAGTGTGGCGGCCAGCCGCGCGATGGTCGCGGCATCCGGCGGCGTACGGGCGCGCTTGACCGACCGGCGCGCCAGCGGGGCCTGGCGGATCGCGACCCTGCCGACGGCGCGCCAGCCGAAGAAGCGGTTCACCCGCTCGATGATGACGCCGGAGAGATGCTGGATTTCGAGCGCCACCGGCCCCTCCACGCGCAACACCAGGGTTGCGGGGGCGGGATCGTCCTGGTGCACCGCGCGCGGCCATTGCAGCCGCATCGGCTCGGCATGGTCGGCGATCTCCGGGCCGACAATCTCGGCCCAATGGGTCACGAGGCCGGTCGAGGCAAAGCCCTGGCGCGCGAACACGTCGGCGATGGTCTTGCCGACGAGCTGGCTCAAGGGCTTGGCGTAGGAGCGGGGCTTGTTCACGGGGTCCGGCTCTGTCAGATCGGGCCATGAGCCTAGCAGTGAAAGCGCAACCCGATAAGCAGCTTAGCCCCGACCCGGACGCGCTGCTCGCCTGGTACGACCGCCACCGGCGCGTGCTGCCGTGGCGCGCCGCAAAGGGCGAGCGGGCGGACCCGTATCGCGTCTGGCTCTCGGAAATCATGCTGCAGCAGACGACCGTGAAGGCGGTCGCGCCCTATTACGCAAGATTTCTTCAACGCTTTCCGACAGTTACGGCGCTGGCGGACGCGCCGCTGGATGACGTGCTGAAAGCCTGGGCCGGCCTCGGCTATTACGCGCGGGCGCGGAATTTACACGCCTGCGCACGCGCGGTTGCGGCGCGCAATGGAGAATTCCCCGACACCGAAGCAGAATTGCTGCGCCTTCCCGGCATCGGCGCCTACACGGCGGCGGCGGTCGCGGCGATCGCGTTCGATCGGCGCGCGAGCCCGGTGGACGGCAATATCGAGCGCGTGATCGCGCGCCTCTACGCGCTCAGCCAAGAATTGCCGGCCGCAAAGCCCGCCATCCGGGCTCTTGCGGAACGACTTACGCCGGACCGCCGCGCCGGGGATTTCGCGCAAGCCATGATGGACCTCGGCGCGACCATCTGCACGCCGAAGAGCCCGGCCTGCGTGCTCTGCCCGTGGATGTCGGCCTGCGTCGCGCGCGCGCAGGGAAATCCGGAGAATTTTCCGCGGAAATCCGAGAAGAAGACCGGGTTGCTGCGACGTGGGGCGGCCTTCGTGGCGCTGCGCCGGGACGGGCACCTGCTGGTGCGACAGCGGCCGGCGAAAGGCCTGCTCGGCGGCATGACCGAGGTGCCGACGAGCGAATGGACCAAAGACTTCGACCTGGATGGCGCGCTCGACGCTGCGCCGCTCAAGGCCACATGGCGGCGCCTGCCCGGCGTGGTCACGCACACGTTCACGCACTTCCCGCTCGAACTGACGGTCTATCGCGCGAAACTCGCGCGCGTGACGAAAGCACCGCACGGCGCATACTGGCTCGCGCTCGATGACATCGCTGGCGCCGCATTTCCGAATCTCATGCGCAAGGTGATCGCGCATGCGGTCGACTTTCCGCCGCCTTGATTCGTTCAGGCTCGCTCAATCCGCGCCACTGGATTGCGTCGGTCCCTTCAAGCCCCGTTGCCGCCATAAGAAGGCATGCCGGTCAAAGCCGTCGGCGACGAGCCGCGCCTCGTGCCAATCGAGGTCCTGCTGGCGGATGAGCGCGAGGTACTGCGCCGGCGGCGCGCCGAAGCGCGCGCGGAACGCCCGGCTGAACTGGCTCGTGCCGCCAAAGCCGCAGGACTTGGCGATTGCCTTTAGCGAGTGCTCGTTTCTGCTGTCTTCCAGCATGAGCCGCAGGGCCTGGTCGAGCCGGCGCGTCAATACCACGGCGCGAATGCCGCCTTCCGCCGCCAAGAGCCGATAGAGCGACGCGCGCGAAACGTTGGCCGCATTGGCGATCTCGTCGGGCCCGAGCTGCGTTTTCCCAAGATGCGCATCGATGTAATCCAGCGCGGCCTTTCTCCTCGACTTCACGCGGTCCGCTTCATTGCCGGCCAGCCTTGCGCGCGCACAGGCGGTCGTCAGCGCCACGATGCCCTCGATCGCCGCTTCGGCTTCGCTCACCGTCAGATCGTCGGCCTGCGCATAAAGCTCCTGCATCGCCGCGCCGATCAGGCGCGCCGCACCGCTCTCGCGCGGAAAGACAAGGCCGTGCGGCTCGAGCGCCAGCAGTGCCGCGGGCACGTTCTCGCGCTCAAAGTGAACGATCAGATTAACGTAGTCGTTCGCCACACTGTGGAACGGCCGCGCGTAATCGCAGATCTGCACATCGCCGGGCGCGACACGCCCGCGCCGTCGGCCGCAGTCGGCATCCACGGAGCCTTCGACCTGGAGAACGATGAGGAGTTGATCGGAGCCGCCCGCGACCAAAGCGGGGCTGCGCGTCATGGTGAACGCCGTGCCTTGACAGCGCATCAGGATCGCACGGGGCGTGGGATAGGTGCGGGTGGAGAGGCTGAAGCGCGCTTCCTCGGAGGGATCCGGCAGCGACACCGTGTAGAGATGCGCGAGGGTGTCGCGAAACGCCTGCCAGAGCCGCGGGCCGAAATGGCCCTGCGGATTGCTGTCCAATCCTTGCAGCTTGGGCGACGAGTCGCCATCCCCTTTGTCCGCCACGGCCAGCTCCGCGGCGACGTCCAATTGCGAAACGTTGGTGCTGCTCTTGGCCATGGAAGTGATCATGGCACGGCGTAGCACGGAAATGCTGAGCAATTGAAAGTCACAAGGATAGAGCAATCGCGCATTTTTCAGGCGCGTGGTCGCGAGCAACGGCGCGCCCTATTACGTTTCGCGAGTCCTTGTCACGCGATTGTCACGCGCGGCTTCATCCAGAATCAGGGCCGTATTCTCAACGGCCAATCGAAGTGAAATTGACGCTGGAGATCAACTTATTGACACGGCGTCTCAGATCGTTTGCGCCGCCCCAAGTGAAGCTATCGCCGGGGATCAATTCATTGACGCGGCGTCTCAATCTTCGGCGCGACGCTTGAACCAAAATAGATAATTGCCTCCTTTGCATTTTATCGGCGGTGAACTCCGCCGCACGGCTTACCCAGAGGTCACGGATGTCCACGACTCTCACCCGGACCCTTCCGCTCACGTCTCTCGCAACCGTCCGAACAGACCTCGCCATCGTGGGTCTGTTCTCGCTGCTCGGCCTGATGTTGTCCGCAATGGTCCTCTCATGCCTTTCCTCCGAAAACATCAGCACGGTGTTGTCTTCCCTCGGCTGACGTTGGTCGCGCCCAGTCTTTTGGAAGCGCTGCATGATACGCGCCGCCGCCAGGCAGCGCGCGAGATCCACCGCTACCAGCACCTGGTTCGAGAAGCGCTCGAATACGACGCGCGACGGAAATCCCGGGAAATTAACGCTCCAGACTCGGAGAAGGACAAGCAATGAGCGCAAATCTTGCATCGCATTCGAATTCGACGAGGCGCCTTCCGAAGCCGCAGCCTTCAATGTCGTTCAAGCTGAGGATTCTGATCGCCACGGTTCTCGTCGGCTTCGGCGTTCTCCATCTGATTGGCGGCACGATGATGCAACGTGCGTCCAAACCGCCGACCGAGGCTGCGATGCTCACGCCCACGGGAGATTAGCCTCCCGGGTCGCGGCGGCACGCCGATCCGCCGCACTGCGCGAGACGCGTCGGCGCGAGGCTGGACGCTCATCGATCACGATGAGCCTTTTGGGCGGCAAAGACCGGCAAGCCCCAATCGGATTGCGACCAAGGAGTGACTCAATGGCGCATATTGATCTCATCAACATGCCGGCTGCTGTCATCGCCGTCATCATCGTGATGCTGGTGATGGCGGGAATGACCAAGGGCTTGATCGGCATCGGCATGCCGATCGTTGCGGTGCCGTTGTTGAATTTGGTCGTCGACCTGCCAACCACGGTGGCGATCTTGTCCGTCCCGCTCGTCATCAGCAATATTCCTCAGGCGCTCGAAGGCGACAAGATTGGCGTCGTGGTCCATCGACTCCTTCCGGTATTTTGTGGCCTGGTGGTCGGGGTCGTCGGCGGCGTGTATCTGCTCGCTTCCGTGAGGGTGGATTTACTGAAGCCGATCGTGGGCGGCATCCTGATCGTCGTCGTTCTTCTGATGTTGCTGTCGCCGCACCTCGTCGTCCGCCGGGAGCACGAAAAATACCTGGGTCCCATCGCGGGAACGATCGGCGGAATTCTCGGCGGGCTCGCTGCCCTGCCGGGACCGTTCGTCTTCGTCTACATCCTCGCCCTCGGGCTCTCGAAAGATCGTTTTGTTCAATACTCATCGATGTTTCTCGTCGTCGCGGCGACTCTCATGACGGTCTCTCTCGGCGGCATGGGCGCTCTCGGCTGGGCCGACGTTCTCGGCTCCAGTTTGGCGGTCATTCCAATTCTTGTCGGAATGAAGCTCGGCACGGGACTGAGGACATTGGTCTCTCCTGCGGTGTTCCGCACGCTCATCCTGGCAGTGGTCATGATCAGCGGGCTGCATATGATCGCTGGATCTGTCATGTCGGCCGCATCGGCGATGCAGGAGTGGACGCACCAGCGACATCAATGAGCCGAAGAGGGTGAATCTCGCCGCCCGCACCGAACGGGTGGCCCAAAGCGGACCTCAATCGATGTCGGCTTTTCTGCCGCTGTTGGAGGACGAGCGGACATGCGGCGTCTCGATCGATCTAGGCTGATTTGTCAGTACGCGGCCTAGCCTCTCCGGCTCCCCACGAACTGCAACACCACCTCGCGCCGGTGCGGGCGCGCGCGATGCTCGACCAGATAAATGCCCTGCCAGGTGCCAAGCGCGAGCCTGCCGCCCACGACCGGCACGTGCAGCGAGATGCCGGTGAGCATCGCCTTGATGTGCGCCGGCATGTCGTCCGGCCCTTCGGTGTCGTGCACCCAGCCGGCGTTCTCGGGCGCGAGGCGGCGCAGCGCCGTCGTGAGGTCGGTGCGCACGTCGGGGTCGGCGTTCTCCTGGATCGTCAGCGACGCCGAGGTGTGGCGCATATAGGCGAGCAGCACGCCATCGCCGGCCGCGGCTTGATCGATGAACCGCGCGACCTCGCGCGTGATGTCGGTGAAGCCCTCGTGGCGCGTCTCGACCGTCAGCGTCGCCGTCGCGATCACGTCCGGCGTCACGCTCTCAATGGCTCCAAGTCGCGTCGACATGCTCATCCATAAACGCTGACCGCACGCGGGCCGGCGAGCCACATCCTGCGTCGCGCGACCAGCGTGCCGATGAGCACGAGGTTCACGCTGTTGAACACGAGCCCCGCCGCGAAGGCCGGCGCATAATAGCCGAAATGGTCATAGAGGAGCCCCGCGAACCAGCCGCCCGCCGCCATGCCGAGGCCGGTACAGCAGAGCAGCGCCGGCACGCGCCACCCGGCCTGCCGCGCCGGGAACAATTCGCGCGCGGTCAGCACATAGGCCGGAACGATCCCCGCAAAGCCGAGGCCGAAGATCGCCGACACGGCGAACAGCCCGGCTTCGTCCTGCGTCAACGCGAAGCCGATGATGCAGCAGAACTGCCACGCCGAGCCGATCAGCACGGTGGCGAGCCCGCCGATGCGGTCGGAGATCCAGCCCCACATCTGGCGGCTGAGGAAGGCGGTGCCGAGCAGCAGCGACAGCATCGCGGCGCCGTGCGAGGCGACGATGCCGAGATCGCTGCAGAGCGCCACGAGGTGGGCCTGCGGCATCGACATCGGCACGCAGCAGCAGAAGCCCGCAACAAGCAGCATGACGAACACCACGCCGGACGGCCAGCCGAGCACGGTTGCGGGCGTTCCGTCGGACGCTGCGGCACTCGCATGGGTCTCGGTCTCGGGTGGACGCTTCAGGAAGATCGCGGCGAGCGGCAGGATGATGCCGAGTTGAAACAGGCCGAAGATCAGCATGGTCTCGCGCCAGCCGAAGCTCTCGATCGCGCGCTCGAAGATCGGCGGCCACAGTGCGCCCGCGATGTATTGGCCGCTCGAGATCAGCGCCAGCGCCGAGCCGCGCCGCCGGTCGAACCAGCGGCTGACATAGACGTAGAGCGGCGCGTTCATCCCGGCGATGCCGGTCAGGCCGACGAACACGCCGTGTCCGATATAGAGCGCGTTGGTCTGGCCGAGCAGCCCCTGTCCGAGCGACGCGATGGCAAGGCCGATCGCGATCATCGTGGTGCCGACCAGCACGGTGAGGCGCACGCCGTAGCGGTCGGCGAGCCAGCCCATCGCGATGCCGCCGAAGCCGGCGCCGAACCAGGCGAGCGAGGACGCGAACGCCGGGACCGAGCGCGCGCCGCCGGTCTCCGCCGCGATGATCTTCAGCGCCACCACCGCGACCCAGGGGCTGCCGAACGCAACGCCGAGGATCACGAGCGACACGCCCGCGACCTTCCAGGAGGCTTTGGTTTCGACGGTGGGGGTCATCTTGCTCTGCCGGTCATCCCGGAAGCCGCCGCAGGCGGCTATCCGGGACCCATGACACACGGGTACGTCTATGTTCGGGGCTTATGGATCCCGGATCTCGCTTCGCTCGGCCGGGATGACAACCTCAGTTACCCTCCGGCGTCACCCCGAACGTCTCGCGGAACCGCGCCGCGTAACGCGGCCAGACCTCGGGGTTGAGCACGCGCGCGACCGGCTTGCCGTCAAGCGCCGCGAGCAGCTGCTCGGCAGCGATGCGGCCCATGTTGAGGCGCGCCTCGTGGGTGACGCCGGCGGTGTGCGGGCTCACCATCACGTTGTCGTATTTCAACAGCGGATGATCGAGCGGCGGCGGCTCCTTCTCCCACACGTCGAGGCCGGCGCCCGCGATCTTCTTCGCCTTCAGCGCGGCTTCGAGCGCCTTTTCGTCATGGATATTGCCGCGCGCGGTCGTGACGAAATAGGCGCTTGGCTTCATCAGGGCATATTGCTTCTCGCCGACCATGCCGCGGCTCTCGTCGGTGAGCGGGCAATTGATCGACACGAAATCCGCCTCGCGCATCAGCGTGTCGAGGTCGACCTTCTCGACCCCGAGCGGCCGCATCACCTCTGCCGAGACGTAGGGGTCGTAGGCGAGGACGCGCATCGAGAACAATCCGCCGCAGAGCTGCGCCAGGCGCTTGCCGACATTGCCGAGCCCGATGATGCCGACAGTCTGGCCGAACAGGTCGTGTCCCGTGAAGCTGTTGCGATCGAGAATCTCGCGGCGGATCGCGCGGTCCGCCTCCACGATGCGCTTGGTCAGCGAGAGCATCATCGCGAGCGCGTGCTCGGCGACCGCTTCCTTGTTGCCGCCCGCCTGGTTGAGGCAGAGGACTCCGGCTTCGGTGCAAGCCTTCAGGTTGACGGTGTCGTAGCCGGCGCCATTGGTGGAGACGATCAGCAGGCTCTGCGTGCGGCGCAACAGGTCCGGACCGGCGTGATATTTCTTGGCGAGCTCGTCGCGCGCGGAGCCGCTTTGATACGCATGCGCGCCGGCGAGGATCGGTGTCGCGACGTCGTCCGCGCTGTCGTTCCTGAGCAGGTCGAACCGGACATCGGAGCGCTGCTGCAGAATTTCGGTGAAGATCTTGTGCGCGGGACCGTTCACACTGAACACGCGCTTGGTGCCGTCCGCCATCGGCGCAACCCCCTATTTCCTTGTGACGTTTTTCTCGCAGCGGTGTAGCCTCTCGCGCGGCGGAACGCCAATAGCGCATTTCGCAGGGGAGGAATGACGCGATAAAATCTCTGCTGTCATCCCGGACGGCCCGCAGGGCCGATCCGGGATCCATAATCACCGGCCGAGATATGCGGCTCGATGGGTCCCGGCTCGCGCTCGCTGCGCTCGCTTGGCCGGGATGACGACCGGAGAAAACAAGACAAAATCGGGGAGGACGGAATGAGAGCGTGGCCTCAACTGCTTGGCGCGTTCGCCGGAACCTTGTTGATGTGCGCGGGCGCGCTCGCGCAAGGCACGTTCCCGTCGCAGCCGGTGCACATCTTCGTGCCCTATCCGCCGGGCGGCGCGGTCGACATCATCGCGCGCACGCTCGGCGACGAGCTCGGCCGGCGCTGGAACCAGTCGATCGTGGTCGAGAACCGCCCCGGCGCCGGCGGCGTGATCGCCTCGCAGGCCTTGGTGAAATCGCCGGCGGACGGCTACACGCTGATCCTGGTCGCGGCCGGCCACGCGCTCAATCCGTATTTCTATGCCAAGATGCCGTACGGCTTCGAGGATTTCACGCCGATCTGCCTGATCGGGTCGGCGCCGAACATCCTGCTGGTGCCGGCGAACTCGCCCTACAAGACGCTGGCCGACATGCTCGCCGACGCGCGCGCAAGGCCCGGGCAGCTTTCCTACGGCCACGCCGGCAACGGCACGTCGCCGCATCTGGCCGGCGAGCTTCTCAAGGCGCTCACCAAGGTCGACATCGCGGCGGTACCCTACAAGGGCGGCGCGCCGTCGCTCACCGACCTGATGGGCGGCCACATCCCGATGACGTTCAACAACATCCCGGAATCGATCGCGCAGATCCGCGCCGGGACGGTGCGCGCGCTCGGGGTCACGACCGCGACGCGCTCCCCGGTGCTGCCCGACGTGCCGACGATCGCCGAGACCGTGCCCGGCTACGACACCGGCGTGTGGTGGGCCGTGCTCGCGCCGGCTGGCCTGCCGGCGGATATCCGCGACAAGCTCGCCAAGGACCTCGCCGAGGTGGTGAAGACGCCGGCGGTGAAGAACCGGCTGGTCGATCTCGGCGCCGCGCCGATCGGCTCTTCGCCGCAGGAAGCGGCCGCTTTCATCAAGGCCGAGTACGAAAAATGGGGACCGATCATCAAGGCGGCGGGGATCAAGGCGGAGTGAGGCGCTGTCATCCCGGCCGAGCGAAGCGAGAGCCGGGATCCATAACCACAAAGCCGCATGAGTCGGGGTTATGGATCCCGGGTCTTCCTCGCTGCGCTCGGTCGCCCGGGATGACGGCTGGTCACGGCGGACAGATATAGCCCGCGCCGGTCGGGCTCTTGAAGCAGCCGACCGACTCCGGGATCACCTGCTTCGGCAGCCACAGCACGACCTTGGGAAAGAAGATCGTGAACATGATGGTGAACAGGAACACCACATAGATCGGCAGCGCGGCCCGCAGCGCGTGGGAAAATCTCACCCCGACGAATTTCGACGCCATCAGCAGCACCAGCCCGTAGGGCGGCGTGATCAGGCCGAACGCAAGCGTCGCGATCAGCACCACGCCCATGTGCACCGGATTGATGTCGCCGGCTTGCGTCAGCGCGTTCACGAGCGGCATGAAGATGATGATGGTCGGCACCGGCTCGATGAAGTCGCCGATGATCGTGAACAGCAGCACCAGGCACAGCATGATGAGCTGCGGATTGTTGCCGGCGAGATCGGTGATCCATTCGGCGATGACGAGCGCGCCGCGTAGATAGGCAAACAGCCAGCCGAAGGAGTTGGCGGCGCCGATCGTGATCAGCGGCAGCGAGAAGATCAGCCCGGCCATGCAGAAGTCGTAGGGGAGCATCTTGATGTGGCCGCGGTTGAGCATCGGGATGACCACGATCAGGATCCAGGCGACCGCGACCACGCCCGCTTCGGTCGGCGTGAAGTAGCCGGTGAGGATGCCGCCGAGCAGGATCACCGGGATCATCATCGGCAGCGACGCGTCCCGGAACGCGTATGCGACATCGCGGAACGGTGCGCGCGGCCGCCGCATGCCGACCGGACCGAAGAAATAGCAGAAGATCATCAGCCCGAAGCCGATCATCAGCCCCGGCACCACGCCGGCCATGAACAGGCCCGCGATCGAGACGTTTCCTATTGCACCGTAAACAACAGCCGTGATGCTCGGCGGCACCAGCGCGGCGATGGTCGAGGCCGCAGCGATGATCGCCGCGATGAAGGCCGGCTCATAGCCCTCGCGCTTCATCGGCCCGCCGAGCGCGCGGCTGATGACCGCGACGTCGGCGGTCGTCGAGCCCGACATCTCGGAGAAGAACATGGAAAAGACGGTGACGACCTGGCTCAAGCCGCCGCGGACGTGGCCGACCAGGGCGAGCGAGAGGTTCGCGACCCGCTGCACGACATTGGCCGAGCTCATCAACTCGCCGACCAGGAGGAAGAACGGGATCGCGAGCAGGGCTTCCGAGTCCATGCCGTCGAACATTTTCTGGATGATCGCGGTATGCGACACGTCGGTGAAGGACGCGCCGATCATCACGCCCGCGAGCAGCGAGAACGCGACCGGCACGCCCATGTACCCGAAGAACAGGAAGCAGAACGCCATGAACAGCAGAACGAGCGTTGAGTTCACGATCGCCCCCCGATCACGGTGTCGATCGGCGTGATGTGCACCGGCTCGTCCGGCGGCTCGTCATGCTCGAAGCCGTTGCGCAGCCCGTTGACGAGCTGCTCGATCGTGAACAGCGCGATCAGCACGCCGCAGAGCGGGATCGCGGCGTAGAGCGACGCGATCGGCGTCATCGACGGCATGCGGAAGCTCGAGAACCCGCGCAGGAAATTCAGGTAGCCGAAATAGATGAAGCAGAGCGCGACCGCGAGCACGACCAGGCGCGTCGCGATCTCGATCACGATGCGCGACGTGCCGTGCAAGGCGTCGGCGAAGGCGGTCAGATAGAGATGATCGTTGCGGCGCGTCGCGACCGCGGCGCCGGTGAAGATCGCGTAGATGAACAGCGTCGAGGTCACCTCCTGCAGCCACAGCCAGGGGCGGCCGATCTCGCGCGTGATGATGTCGAAGATGACCGTCGTACAGAAGCCGAACAGCAGGATGCCGCAGAGGATCATCAGGACGGTTTCGAGCGTGTCGAAGGCGCGCCACTTCAGGTGACGCTGGCGTTTCAGCACCAATCTGTCGGCGACGCTCATGCTCGATCCACCCCGGCGAAGAAGAGGCCGGGCGAGCCCGGCCTCTTGGATGCCAACAGGCGCATTGCCGCGGTCAGCTGATGCCGCGGATGATGTCCTTGACCTTGGCGGCGTGCGGCCCGAGCTCCGCCGACATCTTGTCGAGAAGCGGATCGGCGACCTTCTGGAAGCCGGACTTGTCGACGTCGGTGACGATCTTGACGCCGATCGACTTGAGCTTGGTCGCGGACTCGTGCTCGAGCGCGATCGCCTTGGCGGGCTGGTACTTGTTCACGTCGTCGGCCGCGGCCTGGACCCAGCTCTTCTGATCGGCCGACAGGCTGTTCCACAGCTTGTCGCTGACCCAGGTGAAGCTGTTGTTGGCCTCATGCTCGGTCATCGAGAGCACCGGCGCGACCTCGTAATGCTTGTTGGCGAGATAGACGTTGACGCCGTTCTCGGCGACGTCGACGACGCCGGTCTGCAGCGACGTGTAGACGCTGCCGAACGGCATGTGCACGGTCTGCGCGCCGTAAGCCGGGAACGTCGTGTCCTCGGTCGGTGTCGCCTGGACGCGCACCTTCAGGCCCTTGATCATGTCGATGTTCTTGATCTCGCGCTTCGAATACATGTTGCGCAAGCCGAGGGTCGACAGCGCGATGATGTGCGCGCCCTGCACCGTTTCGGCGATCATCGCCTTGCAGGCATCGATCAGCTTCTGATCGCCCATCGCCTTGACGAGGTGATCCTCCGAGCGGAACAGGAAGTGCATCGACATCACGCCAGCCTGCGGCGAGAGCGTCGCGGCGTTCGCCGAGGATGAGATGCAGAACTCGACGTCGCCGTTCTTCACGAGCTGAAGGACCTGCGGCTCCTGGCCGAGCTGCGCGCCCGGATACTGGTCGATCAGCATCGTGCCCTTGGACAGCGCCTTGAGCTTGTCGGCGAAGATGTCGCCGAGGATGCCGTAGCCCGTCGTCTTCGGCTGGTCATAGGCGAAGCGGTAGTGCTTCACGTCCTGCGCGCGCGCGATGTGCGGCGCCGCGATCGCGGCGGCGCCCGAGGCCAGACCCGCAACGACTGTTCTTCTGCTGATGCTCATGCGTTCCTCCCTGGATGTCCCGCCCGTTTTGAACTGCGGCGGATTGTTCGTTACGCTAACATGTTTCGGAAAGCGTAACATCGCGACATCGAACCGGGAAGCCTGATTCCTTTCGCGACGGGGAGTTGAAATGCCTACTTCTGTAGCAGACCTCGACACGCCCGCCGTCGTGATCGATCTCGACATCGTCGAGGCCAACATCGCGCGCGCGCAGGCGATCCTTGCAAGCCACGGGCTCGCCAACCGGCCGCATATCAAGACGCACAAGATTCCAGCACTCGCCAAGATGCAGATCGCGGCCGGCGCGGTCGGCATCACCTGCCAGAAGCTCGGTGAAGTCGAGGTCATGGCGGACGCCGGCGTCGCCGACGACATCCTGCTCACCTACAATGTGTTGGGCGAGGCCAAGGCCGAGCGCCTCGCCGCGCTGATACGGCGCCTGAAGCGGATGGCGGTCGTGCTCGACAACGAGGTCGTGGCGCGCGGCCTTTCGGAAGCCGGCAAGCGGCACGGCGTCGATATCCGCTTCCTGATCGAGTGCGACACCGGCTATGGCCGCAATGGCGTGCAGAGCCCGCAGGCCGCGCTCGATCTGGCGAACACCGCGATGCGCATGCCGAATATGCGCTTCGAAGGGCTGATGACGTTCCCGACCGCGAAGCCCGAAACGCGGCTCTGGCTGGAGCGCGCGCTGCAACTCCTCGGCGGCGCCGGCATCGCGGTGCCGGTCGTCTCCGGCGGCGGCTCGCCGGCACTGAAGGGCTGCGGCGATTTCCCGATGCTCACCGAGTATCGCGCCGGGACCTACATCTACAACGACGTGATGCAGGTGACGGCGGGTGGGGCGACGTGGGACGACTGCGCCATGACGGTGCGTGCGACGGTGGTGAGCCGCCCGACTGAGACCCGCGCGGTGCTCGATGCCGGCTCCAAGGTGATGACCTACGAGCAGCATTACGCCAAGGGCTTCGGCCGCATCGTCGAATATCCGGACGCGGCGATTACCGGCTTCTCGGAAGAGCACGGCATGGTGGATTTTTCCGCCTCGGCGCGGAAGCCGCGGATCGGCGAAGTGGTCAGCGTGATCCCGAACCACTGCTGCGTGGTGACCAACATGATGGACGAGATCGTCGCGGTACGGAAAGGCATGGTCGAAGCCGTCTACCCGGTCGCGGCGCGCGGCAAGGTGCGGTGATGCCCTCGCCCCTCCTCATCGATCCCGCTCTGTTCGATCCCGCCGCGATCCCGGCCGAGACGCGCGCGCTTAATGACGAGATCGTGCGAAGGCTCAATGCCGAGCCCACGGGCCTCACGATCCCGCAGATCCGAGAGCGGCGTATCCAGGGTATCGGCGCGTTTCCGCCGGCGCGAAAATCGCCGCGCGCCGAGACGATCGCGATTCCGGGGCCGGCCGGACCGATCGAATTGCGCATCATCGCGCCGACGGCGCCCTCGCGCGGGATCTTGTTTCATATTCACGGCGGCGGTTGGTCGATCGGCGCGCCGGACCAGAACGATCCGCTGCTGGAATCGATCGCCGACGGCGCGGGCCTTGCCTGCGTGTCGGTGAAATACCGGCTGGGGCCCGAACATCCCTATCCGGCGGGACCGGACGACTGCGAGGCGGCCGCGCTCTGGGTCGTGCGCGAAGGCGTCAAGCGCTTCGGTACCGACAAGCTCGCAA
>CAYZMR010000005.1:0-6717 GCA_964479515.1 uncultured Hyphomicrobiales bacterium
AGGCGGTCGACGATCGCCTTCCACTCGGCGATCTTCGGGTAGGCGCCGATGCAAAAGGCGAACGCGCCCTCGACCCGCTGGAACGCGAGATGCGCCTGCATTAGCGCGCCGAGCGGGATCGCGCCCGTCAAATAGGCCGGACTCACGACCAGGATCGGGAACACCGTCGAGACATGGCCGTAGCCGGCCGTGAACGCGATCAGCCGCGTCTGGCGCGCGACCAGGGCGGTCCAATTGCGGACCAGACGGGTAAACCGAGTGTGCAGCTCCGCGCGCTCGACGGCTTCGCCGCCCATCAGCGCGACCGGCTCGGCATTATCGGTGACGCGCGCGATCGCGAAGCGGAAGTCGGACTCCGTGCGCTGCTGGTTGAACTGGATCGGGATCAGCCGCCAGCCGATCCAATGCGCGATCAGCGTGCCGAGCCCCGCATAGGTGAGCGCGGTCCAGATTAGATAGCCCGGGAACGAGAAATCGCGGCCGAACAGTGGCAGCGGCGTCGCGGCCGACAAGCCCCACAGAATGATCGCGAACGAAACGAGCGCGACCACGCTCTGGAGCAGACCCGTGCCGAGCTCATGCGTGCGCTGCACGAACAGCAGCACGTCGTTGGCGATGCGCAGGTGGATATTGTCGACCGTATTGTCGACGAAGCGGATGCGGTAGTGGCGCCCCTGCGCCATCCAGATCGCCAGATAGCGCTCGGTCATGAAGCGGCGCAGGCGGATCTGCAGCGTGGTGCCAAAATAGTACTGGCTCATGCCGACCACGATCGCGCCGACCGTGATGAAGCCGAAGATGACGAGCTCGTGTGTGAAGGCGGCCCAGTCGCGCGCCTCGAGTGCATTGAAGAAGCGCGCGTTCCACTGGATCACCACGACCGCGACGCCGACGAAGCCGAGCTCGGCCGCGATCACGCCGGCAAGGAGCGCGCGGGCGCGCCAGCGTTCCTGCGAGCGGAAATAGGGCAGCGCGAGGCTGAGGAAAGTGGAAAGCGCGAGAATGATGCGGTCCATGGCCGGTACTCGGTGGCGAGGGACCGCATTATAGGCATGAAGCGACCAATCACAGAGTGCCGAGGATCGCTACGCGTCGTCCCAGGTCTTGATGCGGGAATAGACGCTCTCGGCGAGCATCGAGCGCGGCAGGAGGCGCGGCAGCCAGGGAACGATCTTGTTGTGCATCCCCGGCACGACCATGCGCCGGCCCTGCATCAGGCCCTTGTAGCCCGCGCGCGCGACCTCGTCGGCGGGGCGGACGAACCCCGATGGATAGTGATCGGGGCAAACATTGGCGCGTGCCTGGAAGCCGGTCAGCACCGGCCCAGGGCAGAGGATCGTGACGCGAACGCCCTTCGGCGCAAGCTCGCGCCGCAATCCCTCGCTGAACGAGAGCACGTAGGCCTTGGTCGCGTGATAGACGGTCATCCCGGGGCCGGGAAGGAAGCTTGCGATCGAGGCGACGTTGAGTATGCCGCCGCGATGGCGCGCGAGGCTGTCGACGAAGCGCACCGACAGATCCGTGAGCGCGCGCACGTTGACATCGATCATCGCGAGCTGCGCGGCGCTGCCGAGCGCGTCGGCACGCCCCAACAATCCGAAGCCGGCATTGTTGACGACATATTGCGGTTCGAGACCGCGCGCGGACAGCGCCTCGCTCAGCGCCAACGTGGCGTCCGGCGCGGCGAGATCGATCGGCACGACGTGCGCCTGGACCGGACCGGCCGCGGCGATCTCCGTCGCGACCGCATTGAGCTCCGTCTCGCGCCGCGCCACGAGCACGACCTCGTGACCGTGTTGCGCAAACACGTGGGCAAGCGACGCGCCTATTCCCGATGAGGCGCCCGTAATTAACGCGACGGGCTTTGCAGCAGACATGAACCCCCAGCCCCGCGGCCGCCCGCGTTGCGCGCGACGGATCGCCTGACCCGCGCGTGGCGCCTATCACGGATCAGTATGCCGTGTTCTTCACGTTTGTGCGAATAATGTGCCACATTCTCAAGAATTGCGGTCCTGCAAATCGCGCGCGCAGGGATTCCGACGATTGTGTGTTTGACAAGCGGCCGCGCGCTCCCAACATTGGTCTTTGAGACCTTGGTCGGCTCTCGGCGGCCAATTTCCATTTTCGGGTGAGCCCATGAGCTTCTTCCCCGGCAAGGACCCCGCGGCCGGCGACCGCTACGCCTGCGAGGCGCTCGACGTTGTGGTGGTTCCGCGCAGTGTCGATCTGTCCGACGGGTTCTCGGTGCGTCGCGCGCTACCGCACGTGACCCGGCGCACGGTCGGACCCTATGTGTTCTTCGACCATTTCGGTCCGGCCGAGTTCAAAACCGGAGAGGGCCTGGACGTGCGGCCGCATCCGCATATCGGCCTCTCCACGCTTACCTATCTTTATGACGGCGAGGTGATCCATCGCGACACGCTCGGCGTGAAAGCCGCGATCCGCCCGGGCGAGGTCAACTGGATGACGGCGGGACGCGGCATCGTGCATTCGGAGCGCACCGCGCTGGAGCGGCGCGCTGGCCACGAACCGATTCACGGCCTTCAGTTCTGGCTCGGCATGCCGGCCAAGGACGAGGAGGGCGATCCGCATTTTGCCCATCTGGGCAGCGATGAGCTGCCGATCGTCACCGGCGAGGGCAAGCACGTGCGCATGATCGCCGGCAGCCTGTTCGGCGCGCGCTCGCCGCTCGCGACCACGTCGCAGACGCTGTTCGCCGATGTGTCGATGGAGGCTGGCGCCGCGATGCCGCTCGATGCCGATTACGAAGAGCGCGGCGTCTACATCGTGTCCGGCGAGATCGATGTCGCGGGCGATGTGTTCCAAGCTGGCCGGCTGCTCGTGTTCCGCCCGGGCGACCGCATCACGCTCAAGGCCGTGGGGCCTGCGCGCATCGCTGTCATCGGCGGCGCCGCGCTCGATGGCCCGCGCCATGTGTGGTGGAACTTCGTCTCCTCGCGCAAGGAGCGCATCGAGCAGGCCAAGAACGAATGGGCGCAAGGCCGCTTCGGCAAGGTGCCGGGCGATGAGATCGAGTTCATCCCGCTGCCCGAGAACCGGCCCTATACGGCGGGCGGGTAAGCCGGCTTCATGCCGGCGGATAGGCCGCCGCGCGCGCGAAATTGACGAATGCCTGCAACGGTGCGGGGATCTGCCTCCGGCTCGGGTAATAGATGTAGATCCCCGACAGCGCCGGGCACCACTCCTGCAACAGCGAAACGAGCCGTCCGTCCGCGAGGTACGGCGCCGCCATGGCGCGCGAGAGATAGGCGATGCCGGCGCCGGCAGCGGCGGCCCGCAGCGCAAGCGCCAGATCGTTGACGATCAGGCGGCCGCGCACCGCGACCTCGAAATGCTTGCCGCTCTCCTGGAAGTCCCACGGATGGACCGCGCCATCCCACTCTGCGCGCCGGCGGATGCATTCGTGCGCGCCGAGATCGTGCGGTGTGCGCGGGGCCGCGTGCGCCTCAAGATAGATCGGCGCCGCCAGGCAGGTGAGCTGGATTCGCTCGACGATCCGCACCGCGATCATGTCGCGCTCGATGCGCTCGCCGACGCGCAGGCCGGCGTCGAAGCGATTGGCGACGAGGTCGATGCGCGCGTCTTCGCTCACGATGTCGAGCGAGATCTCCGGATAGGCGGCGAGGAACGGCGCGATCAGCGGTTCCATCACCGCCATGGCGATCGTCCGGCTGACCAGGAGGCGCAGCGTCCCCATCGGCTTGTCGCGGAACGCGTTCACGCTCTCGACCGCGTGCGCGACACCGTCGAACGCCGGCTGGAGCTGCGCGAGAAGCTGGTCGCCGGCTCGGGTCGGGGCGACGCTGCGCGTCGTGCGATTTAACAGCCGCACGCCAAGCCGCTCCTCGAGCGCCCGGATGGTCTGGCTCAGGGTCGAGGGCGCGATGCCGAGTTGCGCGGCCGCCTTGGCGAAGCTGCGCTGCTCGGCCACCGCCATGAAGGCCGTCAGTTCGGCGAATTCTGTCCCGCGCATTATGCGGCCTCAACGAATAGCCTATTTCAATTATACAAGATTATAAAATCAATCAATGCGGGCCATGTAGGTGTGGTCGAAGCGATCGACGCCAAGCACCGCCGACCGCCTCGGGATTGAAACAACCCCGCGCTTTCACCCGAAAGCCCAATAAAATCAGGAGACTGACTATGTTCAGCAAGACCAAGATTGCGCTCGCCGCAGCCCTCGTCCTCGGTTCCGCATCGCTTGCGCTCGCCGACGACTACACCGACCAGGCCGCGGATGCGATCCGCAATGATGGCCCGGTGGTGACGCAGCAATTCAACACCCGCCAGGTCGCGTTGCCGCATGGGGCGACCCAGGCTTCGCCGAAGTCCGATGCGTGGATGGACCGGGCGTCGCAGACCGAGAGCGGCGGCTACTAAGTCGAGTTCCGTTCATCGCAAGCCCGGCGTCGCAGGACGCCGGGCTTTCGTTTGCGCATAAGTCGCTGAAACAGGCCGAAAGACGGCATTTGCGGAAAATACTCTACAAATGGAAGTTGTATAGAATTATCAAATCAATTTTTCGAATATGGGCGTAG
Source organism: uncultured Hyphomicrobiales bacterium (assembly GCA_964479515.1). GTDB lineage: Bacteria > Pseudomonadota > Alphaproteobacteria > Rhizobiales > Xanthobacteraceae > PALSA-894. Next base: position 4,560 of record CAYZMR010000005.1, read on the forward strand.
GAACCTCGCAGCGCTCCGCAACAGCGGAGCCGCATTCAGGGGCTTTCAGCGAAAGCCGAACACAGACGAGGAAAAGCGATGTTCGACAAGATCAGAATCACCCTTACGGCCGCCCTTCTGGCCGGCTCCGCCACGATGGCGATGGCTGACGGCTATACCGATCAGGCGGCGGATGCCATGCGCGGCTATGGACCCGTCGTGCGGTCCAACGGGCCGTCCGTCCGGCAGGCAGCGCCGTCCGCCGCATTGACGACGCGGTCGGTCGCGCTGCCGACGCAACCGCAGCAGCCGCCGACGAATTGGATGGACCGGGCGTCGCAGACCGAGAGCGGCGGCTACTAAGTCCAGTTCCGCTCGTCGCAAGCCCGGCGTCGCAGGACGCCGGGTTTTCGTTTTATGGGGCCGTCATCCCGGAAGGATGGGTCCCTGGTCTCGGCGCTTCGCGCCGTCGCCCAGGATGACAGCTTTATGCCAGCTTCGGCAGCTTCTGGCGCACCTTGCCGATATCCACCCAGGGGTCGCGCTTGAGCGCCGCGAGCCGCTTTCCCACATTGAGCAGCGTGAACTTGTTCGGCACGAGCCTCGGACCAAGCTCTTCCCACGCGACCGGCGCGGAGATCGGCGCGCCCGCGCGTGCGCGCGTCGAATACGCGACGACCGCGGTCGCGCCGCGCCCGTTGCGCAGATAGTCGACGAAGATTTTTCCGCCGCGGATGCTCTTGGTCATCTTGGTGACGTAGCGGTCGGGGCTGTCGGCCGCCATCGCGAGCGTCATCGCATGGCTGAAATCCTTCACCTCGTCCCAGCCGGCGCCGTCAACGGGCACGACCACGTGCAGGCCCTTGCCGCCCGTGGTCTTCACGAAGCTCTTGAGCTTGATCGCGTCGAGCCGCTCGCGCAGCTCGCGCGCCGCCTTGTTGACGGCAGCCCACGGAACATCCTCGCCCGGATCGAGATCGAACACGACGCGGTTGCAGTGCTCGATGTCCTTGATCGTCGAGCCCCAGACGTGGATCTCCAGCACGCCCGCCTGTACCAGCGTGCGCAGGCCGTCGAGGTCGTCGATGTAGATCAGCTCTTCGCCCTTCTGGTCCTTGATGCGGTGGATGCGCTCGCTCGTGAGCCCCGCGGCGGCGTGCTTCTGGAAGAAGCACTGTCCGTCGAGGCCGTCGGGGCAGCGTAAGAGCGCGAGCGGCCGGTTCACGACGTGCGGCGCCATGAAATCCCACACCGAGGCGTAGTAGTCGGCAAGCTCCCGCTTGGTGACCCCGACGTCGGCCCAGTAGACGCGGTCCGGGTGGCTGAGCTTCACCGGTCCGTCATTTGCGGCTTCGGCTCTTGAGGCTGACTTTCCCGCCGGCCTTGTGGCTTTGGCGTTCGCGGCTTCGAGCTTTATTGCTTTAGCCTTGGCTTTCGTCGGCATCGGCGTCTCCCGCACGATCTCCCGCGCCGGCTTGTCCTCGCGCAGACCCTTGAACGCCGCGTGGCGCACATGGTTCTGCGCGGTCCAGCCCGCGAAATTGACCTCGACCACGAGCTTCGGCGTAACCCAGATGCCCTTGCGGCCGCGCTCCTCCTCGGGGAGCTTGCCGAAGGCGGGCTTGTCGATGCGCAACGGCTGCAGCTTCTCCCACAGGTCCTGCGCCGTCGCGACCGAATAGCCGGTGCCGGAGCGGCCGGCGTATTTCAATTCGCCGTTCGCGTAATAGCCGAGCACCAGAGCGCCGATCGCGCCCTTGAGATGCGTCGCATCCTTGTAGCCGACGATCACCAGCTCCTGGTTCTGCTGACATTTCGTCTTGAGCCAGTCCTCGCTGCGGCCGGAGCGATATGGCGCGTTCTTGAGCTTGGAGACGATGCCCTCCTGCTTGAGCGCGCGCGCGTGGCTCAGCATCTCGCTGCCGGGGATGGCGTAGTGCTCGCTCAGCCGCACAAGGCCGTTGGGATCGGTGGCCTTAAGGAGCGCGGCCAGCAGGGCTTTGCGCTCGCTGAGCGGCCGCGATGTCAGATCGACGCCGTTGAGATGCATCAGGTCGAAGAGGTAATAGATGAAATTCTTCTTGCCGGTCTTGAGCGCATCTTGCAGCGAGGAGAAGTTCGAGATGCCGTGGTCCTCCACGACGACTTCGCCGTCGATTAGTGCGGTGTCGGCACCGAG
>CAYZMR010000005.1:6817-47494 GCA_964479515.1 uncultured Hyphomicrobiales bacterium
TGCCGTGGTCCTCCACGACGACTTCGCCGTCGATTAGTGCGGTGTCGGCACCGAGGTCGATTAGTGCGGTGTCGGCACCGAGCTTGGCGACCGCGTTGGCGACCGGCGCGAATTTTCCGGTCCAGTCGAGGCCCTTGCGGGTGAGCAGTTTGACGGTGCCGTCGTCCAGATGCGCTTGCAGGCGATAGCCGTCGAACTTGAGTTCGTGGACGTAGCTCGCGCTGTTCGGCGCCTTGTCGCTCAAGGTCGCAAGCTGCGGCGGGATGAAATCAGGAAGGGGGCTCCCCGATGCGCGGCGCGTGGGCTCGCGCAGCACCTCGGCGGCGGCGAGGTGCGCGCGCGACTTTGATGTTGCTTTCGCTTTCGTTGCGGCCTTTGGCGGAGCTGCCTTCGCGGTCTTCTTGGTTGTCTTTTTCGCCGTCTTGGCCTTGTTGATCGCCTTGACGTTGTCCTTCACCGAGCGGTTCGAGTGCCACACGGCGTCCTCGGCCTTCGCGATCTGCTCGATGGTGCGTTTCGACACGACCGATTTCGGCTTCTCTTCCAAAATGTCCGGGTCGCTCGCGGTGCGCGCCGCAGCGTCATCGGACTTGATCAACAGCCAGTTGTCGCGCTTCTCGCCGTGGCGGCGCGGCATGCGCACGAGATGCCAGCGGCCGTGCAGCTTTTCGCCGTCGAGCGTGAAGTCGAGATGGCCCTTCGCGAGCCCCTTGTGTGGGTCGAACTCCGGGGTCCAGTGGCCGCGGTCCCAGATCAGCACCGTGCCACCGCCGTACTGGCCTTTCGGGATCGTGCCCTCGAATGCGTTGTATTCGATCGGGTGGTCCTCGACCTCGACGGCGAGCCGCTTCTCGCCCGGCACGAGGCTCGGGCCGCGCGTCACCGCCCAGCTTTTCATGACGCCGTCGAGCTCGAGGCGCAGATCGTAATGCAGCCGCGTCGCGTCGTGCTTCTGGATCACGAAGGCGTCGCCGCCGCCGCGACCCTGTTTGCCGCGCGGCTCAGCCGTGACGCCGAATTTGCGCTTCTTGCGATAGGTCTCGAGCAGTGCCACGATCTAGCCTGCGCGCTTGAGCTTCTTCTGCTTCGCGCTCTTCTTCTTCGCCGGCACACTCTTGGCCGTCTCGCGGCGCGCCGGCGATTTTGCTTGGACGCCCGCTTCACCCTTCTCGGCCTTCACGCTCCGGCGTAGCGCATCCATCAGGTTGATGACGTTGCTCGGCTTGGGCGAGGACACCGTCGGCGCGGCCTTGCCGGCCTGCTTGGCTTGGATCAGCTCGCGCAGCGCGTCCTCGTAGCGATCTTCGAACTTGGAGGGATCGAAGTGGCCCTCCTTGCTGTCGAGGATGTGCTCGGCGAGCTTGATCATGTCGGCCGGAATCTTCACGTCCGGGATCTCGTCGAAATAGGCGTCCTGCTTTCGCACCTCGGTCTTGTAGCGCAGCGCCGTCGCGAGGATGCCCTTGTCGCGCGATTCCAGCATCAGCAGCCGCTCGCGCCGGTGCGTGACGACGCGGCCGAGCCCGACCATGCCCTTCTTCTTCATCGCCTCGCGGATGACGGCGAACGCCTCATAGGCGACTGGATCGTCGGGCACGAGATAGAACGACTCGTCGAGATAAATCTCGTCGACCTCGTCGCGCGGAACGAAGGACTCGATGTCGATCGTGTGGGTCGATTCAAGCGCGACGTCGTCGAGCTCCTCGTCTTCGAGCAGCACATATTGCCCGCTGTCGACTTCGTATCCCTTGACCTTGGCGTCGTTCTCAACGACGTCGCCGGTCTCCGCATCGATCGCTTGGTTGCGGATGCGGTTTCCGGTCTCGCGATTGAGGATGTTGAGACGGATACGGCTCGACGTGGAAGTCGCCGTGTACATCGCGACCGCACAGGACACGAGCGACAGTTTGAGGTAACCCTTCCAGGTGGGGCGCGCTGCCATGACGTTCACTCACTCGAACTCGTTGGACCGACCATCACGTAATGTATCACAATCGCCCGGGTTCCCGCCTGCCTCAGTTTCGCCCCTTATGCGGGCAACGCCTGCTGAGGCTGATTTGCCCTTCTGCTTCGTTCTAGTGTAAGCCCACGATACATAAGCCTCAATAAACAAGCGCCTTTCCGACCCCTTGAAGGCCGGCCAATGCGTGGAGAAACGAGCGTGTCCGAGTCGTCGAAAACGCCGCTGCTCGATCAGATCCCCACTCCGGACCATCTGCGCCGTCTCGACGCAAGCCAGTTGCGCCAGGTCGCCGACGAGCTGCGCCAGGAGACGATCGACGCCGTCTCGATCACCGGCGGCCATCTCGGCGCCGGGCTGGGCGTCGTCGAATTGACCGTCGCGTTGCACTATCTGTTCGACACCCCGCGCGACCGCCTCATTTGGGACGTCGGTCATCAGGCCTATCCGCACAAGATCCTGACCGGTCGGCGCGACCGCATCCGGACACTGCGCACGGGCGGCGGTCTCTCCGGTTTCACCAAGCGCGCCGAGAGCGAATACGACCCGTTCGGCGCCGCGCATTCCTCGACCTCGATCTCGGCCGGGCTCGGCATGGCGGTCGCGCGCGACCTGCAGAAAAAGGACAATCACGTCGTCGCGGTCATCGGCGACGGCGCGATGACGGCCGGCATGGCCTACGAGGCGATGAACAATGCCGGCGCGATGGACTCGCGTCTGATCGTGATCCTCAACGACAACGACATGTCGATCGCGCCGCCGGTCGGCGCGCTGTCGGGTTATCTCGCGCGGCTCATTTCCGGACGCACCTATACGTCGCTGCGCGAGATCGGGATGCAGCTCGCGCACAGGATGCCGAAGGGGCTGGGGAAGAAGGCGCTGCGCGTCGAGGAATACGCGCGCGGGTTCCTGACCGGCGGCACGCTGTTCGAGGAGCTTGGCTTCTACTACGTCGGGCCGATCGACGGACATAACTTGGACCAGCTTCTGCCGGTCTTGAAGAACGTGCGCGACGCCAAGCAGGGCCCGATCCTGGTCCACGTCGTCACGCAGAAGGGCAAGGGCTACCCGCCCGCCGAGAAGTCGGCCGACAAGTATCACGGCGTGGTGAAGTTCGATGTCGTCACCGGCGTGCAGGCGAAGGCCAAATCGAACGCGCCCTCGTACACCAAGGTGTTCGCCGAAAGTCTCATCAAGGAGGCGCGCAAGGACGACAAGATCGTCGCCGTCACCGCCGCGATGCCGTCGGGGACCGGGCTCGACCTGTTCGGCAAGGAATTTCCCACCCGCACGTTCGATGTCGGAATCGCCGAGCAGCACGGCGTGACGTTCTGCGCGGGGCTTGCGAGCGAAGGCTACAAGCCGTTCGCCGTGATCTATTCGACCTTCCTGCAGCGCGCCTACGACCAGATCGTGCATGACGTGGCGATCCAGCGGCTGCCGGTGCGCTTCGCGCTCGACCGCGCCGGCCTGGTCGGCACCGACGGCCCGACGCATGCGGGTTCATTCGACGTCGCCTATCTCGGCTGCCTGCCGGGCTTCGTGATCATGGCGGCGGCCGACGAGGCCGAGCTGGTGCACATGGTCGCGACGCAAGTCGCGATCGACGACCGTCCCTCGGCGCTGCGCTACCCGCGCGGCGAAGGCGTCGGCGTCGACATGCCGGAATTCGGCGTGCCGCTCGAAATCGGCAAGGGCCGTATCGTGCGCGAAGGCCACAAGGTGGCGCTGCTCTCGTTCGGGACCCGGCTCGCCGAATGCCTGAAGGCCGCAGACGAGCTTGGGGCTCTCGGCTTGTCGACCACGGTCGCGGATGCGCGCTTCGCCAAGCCCCTCGACACCGACCTAGTGCTGCGCCTTGCGCGCGAGCACGAGGTGCTGGTGACGATCGAGGAAGGCTCGATCGGCGGCTTCGGCACGCACGTGATGCAGACGCTCGCGGAGGAAGGCGCGTTCGATCGCGGCGGGCTCAAGCTGCGGATGATGGTGCTGCCGGACAGCTTCATCGACCAGGATTCGCCGAACGCGATGTACGCGAAGGCCGGGCTCGACGCGAAGGGCATCGTGCGACGCGTGTTCGAGGCGCTCGGGCGCGAGCAGGTCGCGCCGGTCCGGCGGGCCTGAGCTTATTTCCGCCCGAAGCAGAGTTTCTCGAAGGCCGGGATGTTGGCGGCCGCGCCGCTGAGCGGGATCGTTTCCTTCCCCCCCGGCACCTCGATCGTGAGCGAGGGGCCGGCCTTGAGCAGCGCAAACACGCGCGGGTTGGGCGCGCCGTTCACCTCGATGCTCACCCCGCCGTCGCTTTCATTGGTGACCGCGTCGCCGGTCAGGTCGAGGTTCGAGGTCCCGGCGGAGAGCTTGAACGTCGCCGTGCCGCCCGGGCTCATCTTCTTCGAGGCGACCGACTCCACAACCGTCATCTTCTTCGCCTTCGGCTCGCAGGTGATGGCGAACAGGATGTCGTCGGAATCAGGCGCGCCGAACGCCAGCACCGGCATTTCGGGGTTGTCGTCGAAGTTCCAGGTGCGCGCGCTCTCGGCCGAAAGCGGCGCAGCGACCAAGGCGAGAACGCAACCGATCGCCAAACGGTGCATCAGGTCCCTCCGAGACGCCGGCCGCATGCAGCCCTCAAATCCTCGTCCACCCCGGACTGGTCGCAGCGGTGGCCCATTGCTAAGTCAACATTATGACATCTCGCAAGCGCGCCGACATCCTGCTGGTGGAGCGCGGCCTGTTTGAAAGCCGCGCCAAGGCGCAGGCCGCGATCGCGGCGGGCCAAGTGAGCGCCGACGGCCTCACCGTGCGCAAGGCGTCCGACGAAGTGCCGGTCGGCGCGGCGTTTCGCGCCGCGCCCGCGCACCCGTTCGTCTCGCGCGGCGGCGTGAAGCTCGCCGCCGCGCTCGATCATTTCGGCTTCGATCCGGCAGGACGGGTCGCGCTCGACGTCGGGGCCTCGACCGGCGGCTTTACGCAAGTGCTGCTCGCGCGCGGGGCTGCGTGTGTCTACGCCGTCGATGTCGGACGCGGGCAACTGCATGCGCGTTTGCGCGGCGATCCGCGGGTGGTGGCGCTGGAGACGACCGACATCCGAACGCTCGATCCCGCCCTCCTGCGGCAAGCACCCGACCTCGCGACCGTCGATGTTAGCTTCATCTCGCTCAAGGCGGTGTTGCCGGCGCTCGATCGCTTGCTGCAGAGGCCGGCGAAGCTCGTCGCGCTGGTCAAGCCGCAATTCGAGGCCGGGCGAAGCGCGCACAAGAAGGGAATCGTGCGCGATCCGGCGGTGCATGTTGCGGTGTGCGACGAGATCGCGGGTTTCACCGCGTCGCTCGGCTGGACGGTGGAAGGCATCATTCCGTCGCCGATCAAGGGCGGCGGCGGCAACGCGGAATTTCTGATGGGCGCGCGGCGTGATTGAGCGCGTCACCATTGCTCGCCTCGGCCATCACGGTGACGGCGTCGCGGACGGCGCCGGCGCGCCGATCTTCGTGCCCTACACGCTGCCCGGCGAAATCGCCGAGGTGGAGACTATGCCGGGTCACCCTGACCGCCGGCATCTGTTGCGCGTCGAAACGGCGAGCCCGGAGCGCGTCGCGCCGATCTGCCCGCACTTCGGCGTGTGCGGAGGATGCGCCATCCAGCACTGGCGCTTCGATCGCTATCGCGAGTGGAAACGCGCCATCCTCGTGCAGGCGCTCGATGCGGTCGGCCTCGCGACGCCGGTCGGTGACCTGGTCGACGCGCACGGCGCGGGCCGTCGGCGCGCCGTGCTGCATGCGCGGCGCGCGGGGCGCGACGTGCTCCAGGTCGGGTTCGCGGCCGCGCGCCAACACCGGATCATCGCGATCGACCGCTGCCCGGTGCTGAGCTCCTCGCTCGATGGCGCGATCCCGGCCGCCTGGGCGCTCGCCGAGGCGCTCGGATCCGTGGCCAAGCCACTCGACATCCAGGTGACGGCGACCGATGCCGGCCTCGATGTGGACCTGCGCGGTTCCGGCCCGGTGTCGCCGCAACGGACGGCCGCGCTCGCGGCACTGGCCGAGCGCTATCGGTTCGCGCGCCTCACGCGTCACGGCGATCTCGTTGCGCAACGCGCGGTGCCGACCATCCGCATCGGACGCGCGACCGTCGCGTTGCCGCCGGCCGCGTTTCTGCAGGCGACCGAGGGCGGCGAGGCGGCGCTCGCGCGTCTCGTCGCCGACCATGTCGGGGATGCGAAAACGATCGCGGACTTGTTCTGCGGCGTCGGACCTTTCGCGTTGAGGCTGGCGAGAAGCGCCCGCATCGTCGCGGCCGACAGCGATGCGGCGGCCGTCGCGGCGCTGTGCCAGGCGGCGGCGAACGCGTCCGGGCTGAAGCCGATCGCGGCCGAGCCACGCGATCTGTTCCGGCGGCCGTTCGTGGCGGAGGAACTCAAGCGCATCGACGCCGTGGTGTTCGATCCGCCGCGCCAGGGCGCGGAGGCGCAGGCGCGCCAACTTGCCACCTCGAAGGTGCCGGTGGTCGTTGCGGTGTCGTGCAATGCCGCGAGCTTCGCGCGCGACGCGCTCATCCTGGTCGACGGCGGCTATCGGCTGGACGCGGTCACGCCGGTCGATCAGTTCCGCTATTCGCCGCACGTGGAGATCGTGGCGCGGTTTGCGCGCTGACATGTGCTCCGCCTGTCCCCGCGAAAGCCGGGACCCAGAGTGAAGAAAAAGAAAGAACTGGATTTCCGCTTGCGCGGGAATGAGCGGAGGAGGGGCCTTACCTGAAATCAATCCCATTGCCCCAACGGCGCTGCCACATCTGCTCGCCGATGGTGCAGGAGATGCGCGGGTTCGCGGAGGACACCGGCACGATGCGCGGCTCGGCCGGGTGGCTCGCGATGTCGAGCACAAGCTTGGTGCGGATCGCCTCCTTGAACTTCTCGCGCTCGCGGATCGGCACCACGAATGCGCCGGGACCGCCGATCACGCAGTCCTCGTAATAAATGTCGAGGTCCGGGATATCGATCGAGTTCGGCTGCGGCTCTTTGAGCATGATCGGCAGACCATTGATGGTGATGCCCTTGGCGATCACCGCGTCGCGCACGCCGGTGACGATCGGGCCCTGGTTGTTGGTGCCGTCACCGGAGACATCGATCACGCGGCGGATACCGCGAAAGCCGTTGTTCTCGAACAGCGTCGCCGCGAAGGTGAGCGCGCCCGCGATCGAGGTGCGATAGGCGCGGCGCACCGGCGCGTGCGCCATCTCGTCCGCGACCGCTTGCGCGCTCGTCGGGCCGTCGATCAGCCGCCACGGCACCACGACGCGCTGATCATTGACGGCCGCCCATTCGACCAGCGTGACGGCGACCTTGGCGTTCGTGCCCTGCTTCAGCGCGTCGAGAAATTCACGCGAGGTGAGTGCCTGGACGTAGCCCTCGCGCTGCAGCGCGAGCTCGTCATAGTCCATCGAGTACGAGATATCGACCGCCATCACGAGCTCGACGTCGACCTCGATGGCGTTCGCCGCCTTCGTGCCCGGCATCTCGGCGACGCGGGGCGCGGCGAAGACCGCGCTCCACGCAACCGTGAGTGCCGCGGTGCCCGCGGTCAGAAGCCACGCGGCGCGGCGCATGCGAGCCTCCGATGCTGATGACGCCGGCATCGTGCCACGCGCCCGCGTTGGCGAGAAGCCGCGCTATCTCCGCTCGTCGAAAAGGAGGCAGAGCGACCGCGTTCGGCTGCCTCCTGGCATGTCAGTTGCATGCATTTTAGTCTTGCGGGCCCACGCATAAGGCCTGCCCGGGACAAATAAGGAGTTCAAGACAATGAAACGCCGCGTTTTCGCCGCCCTCGCGCTTGCCGCCGCGCTGGCGGTGCCGAACCTCGCCTCAGCCGATGCGCTCGACGACGTCATGAAGGCCGGCGTCATCAAGGTCGCGGTGCCGCAGGACTTCCCGCCGTTCGGCTCGGTCGGCGCCGACATGGCGCCGAAGGGCTATGACGTCGACATGGCGAACCTGATCGGCAAGGCGATGGGCGTGAAGGTCGAGCTCGTGCCAGTCACCAGCGCGAACCGCATTCCCTACCTGCAGACCAAGAAGGTCGACATCGTCATTTCGAGCCTCGGCAAGAATCCCGACCGCGAAAAGGTGATCGACTTTTCGAACGCCTACGCGCCGTTCTTCAACGGCGTATTCGGTCCGAAGGACATGCCGGTCGCCAAGGCCGAGGACCTCGCCGGCAAGACCATCGGTGTCACGCGCGGCTCGGTCGAGGACTTGAAGCTGACCGAGATCGCGCCGGCAAGCGCGACCATCAAGCGCTACGAGGACAATAACGGCACGATCTCGTCGTTTCTGTCTGGCCAGGTGCAGCTTGTGGCGACCGGCAACGTGGTCGCGGCCGCGATCCTCGCGCGCAACCCGCCGAAGAAGCCCGAGATCAAGTTCCTGATCGCGAACTCACCTTGCTACGTCGGCATGAACAAGGGCGAGCCGAAGCTGATGGACAAGGTCAACGCGATCATCGCGGCGGCGCGCAAGGACGGCTCGCTCAACGCGATCGCGCAGAAGTGGCTCGGGCAGGATCTGCCAGCGGATATTTGAAAACGGTCACCGTCACCCTGAGGTGCGCGCGCAGCGCGCCTCGAAGGGCGACGGGCCTTGGCTTGGGGCGCGTGGCCATCCCTTCGAGGTACGCGCTGCTCGCGGGCACCTCAGGATGACGGTTGAGATGTCATGAACTACACCTTCGACTTCTCCTCGATCCTTCCCTACCTGCCGGTGCTGATCAAAGGCATCGGGGTGACGCTCGAGCTGATCGCGTTCGGCGCGGTGTTCGGCGTCGCGCTCGGGATCGCCTGTGCCTGGGCGCGCGCGCTCGGGCCGAGATGGCTGAAGCCGATCGTCTCGGCCTATGTCGAATTGATCCGAAACACGCCGTTCCTGATCCAGCTGTTCTTCATCTTCTTCGGCCTGCCCTCGATCGGCGTGCAACTCACCGAGATGCAGGGCGCGATCCTCACCATGGTGATCAACCTCGGCGCCTATAGCTGCGAGATCGTGCGTGCCGGCATCCAGGCCACCACCAAGGGCCAGTTCGAGGCGGGTTGGAGCCTGGGCATGACGCGCTTCGAGACGTTCCGCCATGTCGTGCTGATCCCGGCGCTGCAGCGCATCTGGCCCGCGCTCTCCTCGCAGATCGTGCTCGTGATGCTCGGCTCGGCGGTGGTGTCGCAGATCGCGGCGGAAGACCTGTCGTTCGCCGCCAATTTCATCCAGTCGCGCAACTTCCGCGCCTTCGAGATCTACTTCGTCGTGACCGGCATCTATCTCGTGCTCGCGATCCTGCTGCGGCAGGTGCTGCACGGCCTCGGCTGGTGGCTGTTTCCCAGAAAGGCCACGCGATGACCGAATTCACCACCTGGGACATCCTGCGCAACCTGCTGCTGGCGACGCGCTGGACCATCGTGCTGTCGCTCGCGACCTTCGTATTCGGCGGCGTCGTCGGGCTGATCCTGCTGTTCATGCGCACCGGCAAGAGCCCCGCGCTGCGGAATGTGGCGTGGGGCTACATCGAGGTGTTGCAGGGCACGCCGCTCCTGATGCAGCTCTTTCTCGCCTTCTTCGGTCTCGCGCTGTTCGGCCTCAACGTGCCGCCCTGGCTCGCCGCCGGCCTCGCGCTGACGCTTTGGACGAGCGCGTTCCTCTCGGAGATTTGGCGCGGCTGCGTCGACGCGATCGCCAAGGGGCAGTGGGAGGCTTCGGCCAGCCTCGGCATGGGGTACTTCCAGCAGATGCGCTACGTGGTCCTGCCGCAGGCCTTCAAGATCGCGATCCCGCCGACCGTCGGCTTCTCGGTGCAGATCGTGAAAGGCACAGCCGTCACCTCGATCATCGGCTTCGTCGAGCTCTCGAAGGCCGGCACCATCGTCACCAACGCCACGTTCCAGCCGTTCACCGTCTACGGCTTCGTCGCGCTGATCTATTTCCTGCTCTGCTACCCGCTGTCCGTGAGCAGCCAGGTTCTCGAAAGGAAGCTCAATGTCGCTCATCGCAATCACTGAGGTGAAGAAGCGCTTCGGGACCAACGAGGTGCTCAAGGGCATCAACATCGACGTCGAGCCGCGCGAGGTGATTGCGATCATCGGCAAGAGCGGCTCGGGCAAGTCGACGCTGCTGCGCTGCATCAACGGGCTCGAGACGATCGACGAGGGCTCGATCCTGGTCGCGGGCGCGCAGCTCCTGCCCGACGAGATTCACCTGAAAGCCCTGCGGCTGAAGGTCGGGATGATCTTCCAGCAGTTCAATTTGTTCCCGCATCTGACCGCGGGCCGGAACGTGATGCTGTCGCAGATGGTGGTGAAGAAGGTGCCGCAGGCCGAGGCTGAGGCGATGGCGCGCAAGATGCTCGACCGGGTCGGCCTTGCGCACAAGTTCGACGCCTATCCGGAAGAGCTCTCCGGCGGCCAGCAGCAGCGCGTCGCGATCGCGCGCGCGCTGGCGATGCAGCCGATGGCGCTATTGTGCGACGAGATCACCTCGGCGCTCGACCCCGAGCTCGTCAACGAGGTGCTCGCGGTCGTAAAGGAGCTCGCCAAGGAGGGCATGACGCTCTTGATGGTGACGCACGAGATGCGCTTTGCCCGCGAGGTGTGCAGCCGCGTCGTGTTCATGCACCAGGGCCGTGTCCACGAGATCGGCCCGCCCGAGGAGGTCTTCGCGCATCCAAAGACGCCCGAGCTGCAGCAGTTCCTCGGCGTGCAGCATTAGCGCCGCAAGCTCGGTCTGAACCTCCCCCTGAAAGGGGTGGGTCGCGGCGACCTCGCCGCCCGACTCCCACCCGACGCACCTCGTGCGTCGACCTCCCCCTTTTAGGGGGGAGGGATCGGAGCACTACCCCCACAATTCGCGGCTGACCTCGGCCCGCATGAAGGTCGGCAGGCGCAGGCCGACGCGAACGAGTTGCGGCCAGTCGTGGCGCGTGACCTTGCCGCGGCACAGCGGCGAGCGGCAGCCGCAGGAAAACTCGTGGTCGAACGAGAAGCTGTGCGTCCCGTAATCGATGCGGATTTCCTCCCCCGCGGCGATCCGGATGAGCGCGATGATGCCGTCGGCGCCGTCATAGCCGGCATTGGGATCGCATGAATGTTCGATGAAGTTGACCGGGTGCTGCACCCATTCGGGGTGGAACGTGCCCCTGATCTCGTCCGGCGAGGCGTTGTGGGCAAAGCGCAGGAAGGTCGCCCGCACCGGACCCGGCAGGTCGAGGACCTGAGCGCTCGTGAGCTTCGGGAAGCGCTTGCGCTCGAGATTGTCGGCGCAGTCCTCCGCGGAGAACAGGCGCGTGCCTGCGGCGATCGAGCGCGTCGCGAACACGCCGCGGCCGTTCCCCTTGTCGCGGATTTCGAACGGAAGCGCGGTCGCGGCTGGTGCGTCGATCACATGATGTAATGCGTCCATTCGGGGTCTCCTTGCAGGACTGCGTGGAAACTCACCGGTGCAAAACCCATTTGACGCTTCAGGTACGGAGAGGCGGACGCGGCATCGACCTGCGCGATGCGATCGCCACTGTCGAAAGCTGACTTGATCAGCGAGTGATAGACCCGCTTGATCATGAAGGGATCGGTGCCGCCGACGAGCGGCAGGTAGAGCGAGCGGTCGATCTCGTTCGACACGATGAAGGCGTAGCGCTCGCCGTCGCGCAGCATGCGCATCTCGGTCGGGAACACCTCGATCGAGGCGTCGATCTCGGCGCGGTTGGCCTCCTGTTCGAGCAGCGAATCCGCGCCGTAGCGCACGCGGGCGTGCTCGCGGATCAGCGTCGCGACGGCTTGCCGGATCGCGGCGCGATCGGTCGTGATCTCCTCGCGCGCGTTGACCGTCTCGCGCAGCGCCTTGTCGAGCGCGCGGCGCCGGTCGCTGCCGAGCCCCTTGATGTAGGCCTCGTAGGACGAGCCCGCGATCGGCAGCAGATTGTAGGCGAGGTCGGCGGTGTCGAGCGCATGGCCGTTCGGCGCGAGGTTGTCGAAGGAGAGCCAGACGTTGTCGTGCTCGGCCGTGATGCAGGCGAGCAGGTCGCCCACGTCGGCATCCGCCACGCGTTCGACGGCGTGCTGGCCGCCGTCGCGATAGACGTAGAAGTGCTCGACCATGGTGGCGGCGTTGCCCGCATAGCCGCGTCCGGCGCGGATCAGCACGAAATAGCCGGCATCGTTGCGCAGCAGCGTCAGACCGCCGGGAACGCAACGCTCCAGTTCGAGATAAAGCTCAAGCCGCGGAGGGTTTATGTTCCCCGAGGAAGCTTGGCGCCGTATTTCGGTGATATCGGCGATCTTTTCGATCATTGTTCAGCTTACGCACGATGCGCCCATGCAAAAAGCGCGGCATGTTCAGGCCGTAGGTTTCGGCGAGCTTCTTCCAGTCCTGGCGGCGAATGCGGCCGCGGCAGTTGTGCGCCCCGCAGGCGCACTTGAATGGCTCGTCGAAATTCACGATGAAGCAGCCATAGTCGATGAAGACTTCCTCGCCTTGGCCGATATGCCGGGCCGCCACGACGTTCCCGTCCGCGTCGTAATGCAGGTTGGGATCGCACGAGTGGTTGATGAAGTTGTCAGGCGTGGTCACGTAGCGGATGTCTACGGGACCGATGATCTGGTCGAAGTCCTGATCCAGCCCGTAGCGAAGGAAGAGCTGGCGTGCGTCACGCGGCAATTGGCGGACTTGGCGCCGGTCGAGCCGGACCCACCCTTCCATGCCGTCGTAGAAAGCCTCGTTCCATTGCGGAACGACGATCGTCCCTTGGGCCAAGTCTGCGGCGGCGAAAGCGCCCGTGCCATGCCGATTGGGTCTTGGGACCAGTGGGGTCCGACTCCAGAGTGTCGAGTCCATCTTTGCTTGCGTGTCTCGATGGGGGGAACGAATCACACGAAGGGACACCAGTAGCGACTCAGTCGAGCACACCAATCATGAACGAACGTTGACTGATCGCAATTGGAATCTGCGGGAAGCTTTCGGCGCGCCCGGCGGCGTCGGCCTCTCTGGCATGGTGCCCCCGGTTTTGTCGCTCCCCTCAGGCCGGCGGCTGTACATGTCAGCCAACACGTTAGAGCCATGGCGGCGATTCGCAACAATTTTTGCGACTGTGGATAAGAGCGGCAGTAACGACCGCGTCAGCCGACGCCGAGCGGCCCTTCGCCGCGGTCGAGGATCAGGGGGACGATCAGGTCCTCCTCGTCGGTGAGGTGGCGGGTGAGCCGGTCCAGCAGCCGCTCGTTGGTCGCAGCGTAGCGCTCGCCCGGGGGGCGCAGCGCCGCGGCGTCGGCGGCGCCAAGGCCGATGAAGGCATTGGCGCTCTCCACCACCCCGACGATGGCCTCATGGATCACCCGGTGGTCTGCCTCCAGCACGTCGAAGCCGCGCGCCAACCGCGCCTCGGCCGCCTGAAACACCGGGAAATAGTGGAGATCCTCGATCTGGTGGTGGGCGTCGAGCTGCTGCAGGAAGAACTGCAGCCGGGGTGGAAACCAGGCGCGGAAGTCGTCTGGGCTGGCGGTCCCCTCGCGGAACGCCGTCGTGGCGTCGCTCAGCGCCGCCCCGATCTCGCGGAACATCTCGTGGCGCTTGAGCCAGAACTGGGCCATCGCGCCGAGATTGGCGTGGGAGGTCCACACCTCGCGCGGATAGCGGTCGGCGAGCAGGCGCAGGTCCGCCGGCCAGCCGATGCGGGTGTCGAGGGCGAGGTCGGCGGGCGTGGGTGTCACGAGGTCGGTCATGACCCGCAACATAGGCGCAAGCACGGGTCGGGCAAGGCGGCGGAACTCCCCAATTTCCCGCGCGTTGACGCCGATAAGGAGAAGCCCATGTCGACCCGCTTCTGGATCGCTCTCCTGGTCTCCATGATGACCAGCGCAATGATATTCGGCCTGGGCATCGTCCCGGTTCTGGCGATCCCCGGGCTTGCGGAGCACGCCTTCGCGCTGGTCCCGCTCGTGGTCGTCGCGAGCTTCGTGATCGGCGCCCCACTCGCCTGGATCATCGCGCCGCGCCTGCGCGCGCGCTATTGGCGAGGCCGGCCAGCCTAAGGTCGGCCCGCCACGCAGCCCCGTCTCGACGAGGGGAGGGGGTTGCAGCGAGACGCATTGACGGGAGCGCCCGGCTGGCCGAATCTGCCCTCACATCCGGCCAAAGGGAGGCAGCCATGCTGCAGGAAGCGATTGGAACGGGCGTCGACCTGGGCGCTGCGCGCTGGCAGGCGCGGGTCGATCTTGCGGCGGCGCATCGCCTGTGCGTGAAGGAGGGTTTCCACGAGGGCATCTTCAACCACCTGACCTTCCGGGTCCCGGGCGCGAGCGACCGCTACTACCAGATCCCGTTCGGCCTGCACTGGAGCGAGGTGACGGCGAGCTGCTTCATGGAGGTCGGCTATGACGGCACGTTGTTCGCAGGCGAAGGCCTGATCGAGCGCTCCTGCTACGCCATCCACGCGCCGATCCACCGTATCGCGCAGCACGCGGGCGCGGTGTTCCACACGCATATGCCGTTCGCGAGCGCGCTGACCCGCCTGGAAGACCAGCGCATCCTGCCGATCGGCCAGACCGAGCTCGCGATCTCGATGCACACCGCCTACGACGACAGCTATGGCGGCCCCGCGACCGATCCGGCCGAGGGCGAGCGGCTCGCGGGAGTCATCGGGACCAAGAAGGTGCTGATGATGGCGAACCACGGCGTCGCCACCGTCGCGCCGACGATCTCGGAGGCCTATGACCTGCTCTATTACGTCGAGCGCGTCGCGCAGGTGCAGATCTACGCGATGTGGACGCAGCGTCCCCTGCACGTTCTGCCGCAGAACGTGATCGACGACACGATCGAGGAGTTCAAGACCATGCAGCCTTATGGCGGCAGGAAGCCGCATATCTGGCACTTCGAAGCCTTGAAGCGGATGCTCGACAGGAAAGAGCCGGACTACAAGAATTGAGCTGGTGGTTCGCAGCACAGCGGCGGTGAGCGCCGTTACGCCCTTTTTGCCATGTATCGAGGTCGACCCGGTGACACCGCGAGTTGCGGGCGCACTTCGGCACGTTCACGATGGACCGTGCTGCCTGAAGCCACGATGAGGCGCTGGGATAACGCAAAAGGGCGTAGATGAGCTGCCAGATCTGCGGCGCCGACAAGACCACGGTTCTCGCTCACTTCTCCGGCAATATCGGGGCGATCATCGTGCGCTTTGAACGATCGATCCGCGCCTACATGTGCCGGCTCTGCGTTCATAAGCAATTCTGGAAGTTCACGGCCATGAATTTCCTGCTCGGCTGGTGGGGCGTGATCTCCTTCTTCGTCACGCCTTTCTATCTCTTCACCAACACCGCCATCTACCTCAAGTGCCTTCACGGTCTGAGGAAGCACGACACCGGCGCTTGACGCGTTGATGGAGCGAACAACAGCGGGACCGTATCGTCATAGGTGACGGCCAACACATCTCGCGCTACATTTCAGTCGAACTTGGGCCGGGGGGCGCGCGTGGCGGGTTCGATCTTCATCAGTTATCGGCGCGATCTCAATCGCCGGGACGCACTGCATTTGCAGACGCTATTGGGGCGGCACTTCGGCGACAAGCGCGTTTTCGTCGATAGCGGAGGCATTCCCGGTGGGGCCAATTTTGCGCAGGCACTCGATCAGAAGGTTGCCGAGTGCGCCGCGATGGTCGTGCTGATGGGGCAAGGCTGGGCCGACGTGACGGACAAGGACGGCAAGCGCCGACTCGACGACGTCCGCGACTTCGTGCGCGTCGAGATCATCAAAGCGCTGCAGCGCAAAATCCCGGTGCTGCCGGTCTTGATCGACGGTGCCGCAATGCCGAGGGAGACGCAGATCCCCCAGGAAATGTGGACGTTCCTGCTCAACCAAGCGGTGCCATTGCGCACCGACAGCTTTACGGACGACGGCAACGCGCTCGCTCGGCAGCTCAAAGTCGAGATGGCGAAAGCCCGGAGGGGCCCGCCTTCATGGGCGCTGGTCATCGGCCTGATCCTGGCGGTGGCGATCGGTATCGCGCTTGGCGGCTGGATCTTCCATACGCCCAATCCGTACGAGTAATAGACCGGATCGCGGCCGCATCGTTCATTCGCCGTGCCCGATCGGCGGCTTGCCGGCGCGTAGCACCAGTGAAGCCCATTCCCAGACGGCGGTGAGGATCAGCACGGCCGTCGTCGCCCCCGCGAGCGCAAGCGGGGAGGCAACGGACACGGCCGCGATGAGGAGCGCCAGCAGGCCAAGCCCGATGAGGTGCGACAGCGGCCAGTAGGGCGCCGAGAGGCGTTTGAACATGAGGTTGCCCGCAAGATAGAGCGCCGGTCCGCCGAGGATCACGGTGGCGGTCGCGATGTCGGTGTGGCCGCCCGGATGATGCAGCACCAGTTCGTCGGCGACGGCGGCGACGATGATGCCGGCGACGATCGGGATGTGCAGGTAAGTGTATCCCGTGCGCGCGAGGCGGCCGGGGTCGTCGGCGGCCGCGAACACCCGGCTTGAACGTTCCGCCCCGATGTTGAAGTAGACGAGCCACATCGCGACGCTGCCAATGAAGGCGTTGGCGAAGGCCGCATCGTTGATGACGGTCGCCTTGAGCTCCGCAGCGGTCGCCCCGGTGATCAGGATCGACTCACCAAGCGCGATGATGACGAATAGCGCGCAGCGCTCGGCGAGGTGCCCGCCCTCCACGTCCCAATCGGCAGTGGTCGAGCGGCCGAGGCCGGGCACATAGAAGCCGAAGGTCGGCGAATTGGTGTCGATCGCGAGCGCCAGCACCCATAGGGCCATGCGGGTGTCGCCATCCGCGAACCCTCCCGCGATCCAGCATGCGGCCCCGAGCGTGCGCCAGATCGCGATACGCACGAAGTTGCGGAAGTTCCTCTCATCGTGGCGCTTGAGCGCCCACAGCATGAAGAGTTTCGGGCCGATCGCGATCGTCCCATAGGCGAGCGCGAACGTCCGCGCCTGATCCTCGAATGCCTTCGGGATCGAGGCCGAGACCACGAGGCCGCCCAGCATCAGTGCGAGCAGCATCAGGCGGACCGGCGCGAGGTCCGGATCGAGCCAGTTGGTGATCCAGGCGGTGTCGATCCAGGTCCACCACACCGCGAGCATCAGGATCGCGGTCTCGATTGCGCCGAGCGGCGTCAGATGCGCCAGCAGCCCATGCGAAAGCTGCGTGACCGCGAACACGAAGACGAGGTCGAAGAACAGCTCGATGAAGGTGACGCGGCTGTGCTCGTGGCCGCCGCGGACCCGCAGATAATTGGCGCGCGCGGCAAGCAAGGTCACGGCCCCCCAGGCATCGCGTTCTTCATAGCGGGCTGGTCCGAGGCAGGCGAGGGTGTTGCTGCCGGTCGCTTTCCCCCGCGACCGGCAGCGCCCCCTCTAGGCCACCGCCCGTTGTTTCTTTTTCGCCGATTGTACCGGCGCCGGCGCAACGGCCTGGCGCGGCGCGCGGGTGCCGTTCTTGGCGCGGTCGAGCACGAAGCGCGCGTAGTCGTCCATGTCACCGGCAAACGGCTTCACCTGCCCGTCAGCGGCGAGCCATAGTCGGTCCGCCACAAGTTCGATCAGCGAACGGTCGTGCGTGATCAGGATGACGGCGCCCTCGTAGTCGTTGAGCGCGTCGAGCAGCGCGCGGCGCGACTCGATGTCGAGATGGTTGGTCGGCTCATCGAGAATCAGCAGGTGCGGTGCCGCCATCGCGACCAGGTTGAGAAGGAGCCGCGCGCGCTCGCCGCCGGAGAGGCTTTCGACCTTGGTCTCCTGCTTGTCGAACCCGAGCCCGAACTGCGCCAGCCGCGAGCGGCGCGAGGATTCAGAGTCGTCCGGACGCTCGCGGCGAATAATGTCGAGCGGCGTGTCTATCGGATCAAGCGCCTCGATCTGATGCTGGTGGAACCAGCCGACCTTGAGGCGGCCATCCTTGTGGATCTCGCCGACCTGCAGCGGAAGCGCGCCCGCGATCATTTTGGCGAAAGTCGACTTGCCGGCGCCGTTGACACCTAGGAGCCCGATGCGGTCGTCGACGTCGAGCCGCAGATTGAGGTCATGCAGGACTGCACGGCCGTCATAGCCGACGCTCACGCCATCGAGCTGGAGCAGCGGCGGCGCGAGCTGCCGCGCGGGTGAAGGCAGGGTGAACGGCGCGACCCGCTCCTCCACCACCTCGGCGATCGGCGCCATCTTGGCGAGCCGTTTCACGCGCGATTGCGCCTGCGTCGCCTTGCTCGCCTTGGCCTTGAAGCGGTCGATGAATTTCTGCAGATGCGCGCGCTCGGCTTCCTGCTTGGCGCGCGTCGCCGATTGCAGCCGTGCCTTCTCGGCGCGCATGCGCTCGAAGTCGTCATAGCCGCCGGTGTAGTAATCGAGCTTGCCTTCACGGATGTGCAGGATCGCGTTGACGGAATTGTTCAACAGCTCGCGGTCATGGCTGATGATGAGCGCCGTGTGCGGATATTTCTTCAGCCGCGCCTCGAGCCAGAGCGCGCCTTCGAGGTCGAGATAGTTGGTCGGCTCGTCGAGCAGCAGCATCTCCGGCTCGGCAAACAGCGCGGCCGCGAGCGCGACGCGCATGCGCCAGCCGCCGGAGAATTCCGACATCGCCCGCGTCAGATCCTCGGTGGAAAAGCCCAGACCGCTGAGGATCTCGGCCGCGCGCGCCGGCGCGCGATCGGCCTCGATCTCGATCAGGCGCGCATAGATCTCGCCGATCTCTTCGGGCTCGGCGGTCTCCAGCGCCGCATGCAGCCGCTCCCGCTCGCGATCCGCCGCAAGGATCGTGTTGATCAGGCTCACTGGAGTCGCCGGATGCTCCTGGTCGACGGAGGCGATGCGCGCGGATTTCGGCAGGCTGATCGCGCCGCCATCGGGCGAAAGCTCGCCGAGGATGAGTTTGAACAGCGTCGACTTGCCAATGCCGTTTCGCCCGACGAGACCGACCTTCGCGCCGACCGGGATCGAGACCGAGGCTGAATCGAAGAACTTCCGGCCCCAGCCGATAAAGACAAGATTTTCAATTTGAAGCATGGGGTTAGGGCCGTTCGATGAGGAATGAGCGCGCTATCTATCCTGTCGTGCGGCGGATAGCGAGAACAATTGCTGCGTCGCAATAATCGGTCCTGCAAGCGGCCCTGGCGAAGCAAAAAATGTCGTGCGCGGCGTCGCGGGCGCACCGCCTCCGTTTTGCCCGGCATTCCTTGGTTCCAGGTGGCCCGTTCCCGGCCTAGGATGGTCGGGGCGGGCCGCGCGCGGCGCGACGGTCCCGGCGGATAGAAGGAGAGAGTGAGATGGGCCTATTCGATGACCTCGTCGGGGGCGTGATGCGCAGCGCGCTCGGCCAGTCGGAATCCCAGTTGCTCCCGGGGCTGCTGTCGCAACTGCTCGGGCAGACCAATCTCGGCAACATCGGCGGCCTGCTGACGCAGTTGCAGCAGGGTGGTCTCGGCAACGAGGTGTCTTCCTGGCTCTCCAACAACCCGAACCTGCCGGTCTCGGCGGACCAGTTACGCGCGGCGCTCGGCAATCAGCAGCTCCAGCAGATGGCGCAAGCCGCCGGCATTCCGATCGACAAGCTGCTTGCCATGCTCTCGCAGCACCTGCCGCAGGCGATCGACAACATCAGTCCGAACGGCACGGTGCAAGAGCCCGCGGCTACGCCGAACGACGGCTCGCTCGCCAACGACGCCGGCCTCGGCGACATCGGACGGCGATAGCGGCAGCCGCCTCTGTGCAACGCGCGCAGGAGGCGCCCTTCTTGACAAACCGCGATCGCCGCGCCATGTGACCGTTATGGCTGGACTTGACGTGGCTCCGGAAAAAACCGGGGCCATTTTGGCGTTTGGGTGATGGGCTTGGTGAATTGTCTCGCAACTCAGGGAGACGGGCCATGTCGACGGACAACCAACTGTGTCATCGGTGCGGCGAAGAGATTCCGCCGCGGCGGCTGCAAGCGCTTCCCAACACGCGGCTGTGCCTGACCTGCAGCCAGGATGTCGGCGGCGACTTCGAGACCTACGTGATACCGGAAAACACCGGCAAGCCGGGCAGCCTGAAGAAGAACTACGGCAGCTGGAAGGTGAAGCGGAAGCTGCGCTCGATCGCGCCGCTGGAAAAGAAATAGGGTCTTCCGGCAAAGGCCCGAGCCTCGCGCGCGAGCGGCCGATCACCAGTCGGCCGTTTCGCTTTTGACCTCGTCGGCGATCCGCAGCGTGCTCTCGACCCGGAGCAGCCAGCGGCGGACGCGCGACAGCGGATGATCGGGAAAGCGCTCGTCATAGGCGGCATCATCGGAGCGGTTGCGTCCGGGCGGCGTTGCGACCGCCGGATCGTAAGGGTCGGTCATCCAGCCGATCGGCTGTTCGCTTCCGTCCTCGAAACGAACCTCGCCCTTTTGCATCAATTCGCCGATGATCGCGGTGTCGCGCTGCCCAGTGATGCCGCGCTCGGGCGCGGCGATCGTGATCATGTAGCCAAAATCGCGGAACGGCAGCATGAGGCTGCCGAGATAGCCCATGCCGAAGGGCGCCTGCGGCACCTTCACGATCTCGCGGATCGCCGCGCAGCCGTCGACCGCCCGCATCTCAACCTCGATGATGGCGCCGCGCCGCTGGACGACGCCTTCCCGCGCGCGGGCACGCCAGTGGTCGAGATTGCGCGCGGCCGCGCTCATGGGGGAGGGCTTGGTGAAGTAGTAGAGCGTGACCGGATCGCCTGCGTCCGCGGTCCAGACGCGCGCATTCCCTTCATCGCCGCGCAGCGCGAGTCCGGCTGCATCGAAGCTGAGTGAGTCAAGGGAACGCATGTCGGATGTCCGATTGTTGAGAGGCCGCGATGCTATCTTTGATTGACCATCGTGCGATTGCCCCCTAACGTAAGACCATTGAGGGGGAGGTCCGCCATGGGCAAAGCCGCCACCACTGGAAAGAAGAAATCCAGCAAAACCCCGAGCCCCAGCAACGTCATTGACGACGATACCCAGACGCTGCAGCGGTTCGATCTGCTCGATCTCCAGCAATACACGCAGGAGAAGTCCTACGCGACGACGGCCAGCAAGGACTTCCACCTGTTCTACGTCGGCCGCGACGACGTCCACGACATCCTCAAGCACGTGATCTCGCGCGTCAGCGTCTCGCTCTACCTCAACATGTTCGGGTTCGATGACGACGAGCTCAACGACATCTTGATGAAGCTCGCGGTCGACCCGACCGTGACCATGCTGGTGACGCTCGACAAGAGCCAAGCCGGCGGCAAGCACGAAAAGGCGCTGCTCGACGCGGACCGGGCGAAGAACTTGGCGCTGTTCAATACCCACGTGGTCACCCAGACCGCGGACGTGCGCGAGTTCGCGATCGGGCAATCCGCCACCCACCAGATCAGCCATACCAAGGGCTTCGTCGCCGACGGGAAGGTCGCGGGCGAAGGCTCGACCAACTGGTCCGCGTCCGGCGAGGGGACATTCGTCGTCGCCGGCAAGGCCGGCGGCACCGGCTACAAGGCGCAGAACAACACCCAGTCGATCATCACCGACCCGGACACGGTCAGCCGTTTCAGCGCGGAACTCGTCGCCGAGCACATGGTCGCGCAAAAGCAGAGCGCCGCCACCAAGACGAAGTGACGGCCCGCCGGCCTGGCACCGCAAGATCGTTGCCGTCGAAGGTGAGGTGGCGCCACGCGGGCGGCCTGCTCCCTCTCCCCGTTGGGGAGAGGGCTGGGGTGAGGGACTGTCGGTTCCCTCGCTGATCCGTAACCCCTCACCCGGATCGCTGCTGGGAGAGGTGAAGAAAGTGCGCCACGTTGCCGATACGATCCGAAGCGGACGGGCTCTAAAGCATGTAACGCGTGTCGTTCGCCGCGATATCGGCCTCGGGCAATCCGAGCTCGCGCCGCACGATATTGGCGCCGCGCACGATCGCGATCATTTTGTAGAACGCGTGCGTGCGGCTCATGCCCTGCCGGCCAAAACCGCAATCCGAGCTCAGCAGCAGGCGCTCCGCCGGCACCGACTTCAGCGCCGTGCGGATCAGCGCCGCGATGTCGTCGGGCAACTCGACCTGCAGCGAGCGGTGGCTGACGACGCCGATGCAGAGCTTCTTGTCCGTGCTCAGCGCGGCCGCAACGGCGGCGATCTCGGCGCCTTCGTTTTCGGCTGCTTCGATCGTCACCACGTCGACATCGAGCCGGTCGAGATAGGGCAGCGCATGCCGGTAGGTCGGGTTCTTCCCGAGCCGCTGCGCGAACGGATTGCCCCAGCAGGTGTGGCACCACACTTCCGCCTTGCCGCGCAGCCCCGCAACCTCGAGGTTGAACGCCTCGATGTAGGTCTCGAACGAGACCTCGCCTTCGACGCCGGCGCTGTTGTGCAGACACGGCTCCTCGATCTGGATAACGGCGCAACCCGCATTGGCGAGGCGGTGATACTCCTCGTTCAGTGCCTTCGAGAACGCGAGGACCTGCTCGCGCCGATCCTTGTAGAAGCCGGGCTGCGCCTGCCGGTCGAGCATCTGCCCGCAGCAGCTTCCGAGCTTCACGGGCTTTGCGGTGAGACGCTGCGACACTTTCCAGATCGCGTCGTATTGCAGCGTGCCGGGCCCGATCGGGCCGACCACCTGCGGGGGCCGCACGGTGCGCACGAACTCGCTCAAGATGTCGCCCGGGTTTGCGGCGCGCTCGGCGACGCCACGATTGCGCGAGCCGGTCGCGAGCACGGCGCCTGTGCGGCTCGGCTCCAGACCCTCCATCCGATCGAATGCGTATCCGAACCAGGAGCGTCCGCCAATGTCGACGTCGAAGCGCATCTCGCCATCGGTCACGAGGTCGAGCCCGGCACGCGTTTGATCGCCGATCAAGGCCGCGACCGCGTCGCTGTACTGTTCGCGATACGTCGCGTCGCCGTTGAAGGCCGTCAGGAACGGCTGGCCGCGCAGATTTTCGGTGAACCAATGCGGCCGCGGGAGCGAGCCCGTGATGGTGGTGGCAAGTGGCTTTGCTTTCGTCGCCACGAACATGGTCGTCCCTCCGGAGCATGTTTGTAGCCCGCATGAGCGCAGCGACATGCGGGGTTTTTCCTCGTGGACAGGACGCCCCGCATGTCGCTGCGCTCATGCGGGCCACGAAAACCCGCTACCCCTCCAGCGCCTCGGTGCCGGCGATCTCAATGCCGAACCCACTGAGGCCTACATAAGTGTGCTGGCTCGACGACAAGAGCCGAATCGAGTGCACGCCGAGGTCCTTGAGAATCTGCGCGCCGAGGCCGACTTCGCGCCAGTCGCGCGTGCGTGCTGCCTCGGCCGGGCTTTCCTCCTGCGGCAGCGCCTGCACTGGCACGCCCGCCGTGCCGTCGCGCAGCACTACGATCACGCCGCGACCGATCTGTTTGAAACGCGCGAGCGCCGCGTTCACGCTCTTCGCGCCGCCGAACACGTCGGAGATGATGTTCGCGCGGTGCAGCCGCGTCGGCATGTCGGTGCCCTCGCCGACGCGCCCGTGCACGAGCGCCATGTGCGGCACCTTGTCGAACGGCGTCACATAGGCATAGCCCTTGAGCGTGCCGATTGTGGTCTCGACGAAAAATTCGCCGACGCGCTCGACCAGCTTCTCGCGCGCCTGGCGATAGGCGATCAACTCGGCCACTGAAATGTGCTTGAGCTTGTGACGCTCGGCGAAGGCCTTGATCTGGGACCCTCGCATCACGGTGCCGTCGTCGTTGACGAGCTCGCAGATCACGCCGACCGGCTCGAGCTGGGCGAGCCGGCACAGGTCGACGGCGGCTTCCGTGTGGCCGGAGCGCATCAGAACGCCGCCCTCCTTGGCGATCAGCGGGAAGACGTGGCCGGGGCGCACGAAGTCGGCCGCGCCCGCATTGTTGTTGGCGAGGTTGCGCACCGTCGCGGTGCGATCGTCGGCCGAGATGCCGGTCGAGGTGCCGTGCTTGTAGTCGACCGAGACGGTGAAAGCCGTGCCGTGCGGCGCGTCGTTCTCGGTGACCATCGGGGCGAGGCGGAGCCGGTGCGCGGTCTCGGCGGGCAGGGGCGTGCACACGATGCCGGCCGTGTGACGCACGATGAACGCCATCTTCTCGGGGGTCGCATGCACCGCGGCCATCACGAGGTCGCCCTCGTTCTCGCGGTCATCGTCGTCGGTGACGACGACGATCTCGCCGCGGGCGAAGGCTTCGACGGCCGCCGAAACGCGCTGCTGTGTGTTGGTCATTTCTTCTCGAACGGCCAGATCACGCCGTCACCCACCTGTGCCCGATGACGCAGATAGTGATCCGCGATCACGCACGCCACCATGGCTTCCCCGATCGGCACGGCCCGGATGCCGACGCAAGGGTCGTGGCGGCCCTTGGTGACGATCTCGGTCTCGTTGCCGAAACGATCCACGGTCTTGCGCGGCGAGAGGATCGAGGACGTCGGCTTGACGGCAAAGCGCGCGACGATCGCCTGCCCAGTCGAGATGCCGCCGAGAATGCCGCCGGCATGGTTCGACAGGAAACGCGGCTTGCCATCATTGCCCATGCGCATCTCGTCGGCATTGTCCTCGCCGCTCATCGCGGCGGTGGCAAAGCCGTCGCCGATCTCCACGCCCTTGACCGCGTTGATGCTCATCAGCGCGCCCGCGAGCTCGGCATCGAGCTTGCCGTAGACCGGCGCGCCGAGACCGGCGGGCACGCCTTCGGCCACAACCTCGATCACCGCGCCGACCGACGAGCCGGCCTTGCGCACGCCATCGAGGAACGTCTCGAACGTCGCAACCGAGGTGGCGTCGGGCGAGAAGAATGGGTTCTCGTCGACCTGACCCCAGTCCCATCGGGCGCGATCTATCTTGTGCGGCCCGATCTGGACCAGTGCGCCGCGCACAGTCAGCCCGGGCACGATCTTGCGCGCGATCGCACCGGCCGCGACCCGCGTCGCGGTCTCGCGCGCCGACTGCCGGCCGCCGCCGCGATAGTCGCGCAGACCGTATTTGGCGTCGTAGGTGTAGTCGGCGTGGCCGGGCCGATACGTATCCTTGATCTCGGAATAGTCCTTCGAGCGCTGGTCGACATTCTCGATCATCAGCGCGATGGGCGTGCCGGTCGTCACCTCGGGCCCGCTCTCGTCGGCAAACACGCCGGAGAGGATGCGTACCTGATCCGGCTCGCGCCGCTGCGTGGTGAAGCGCGACTGCCCCGGCCGGCGCTTGTCGAGATAGGGCTGGATGTCGGCAGCGGTCAGCGGAATGCGCGGCGGACAGCCGTCGACCACGCAGCCGATCGCAGCCCCGTGGCTCTCGCCGAACGTGGTGACGCGGAACAGGTGACCGAACGTATTGTGAGACATGGGTTTCGTCGCTCGCGCGGCGTGTCGTAGCCCGCGCCTCGGCGGGGGTCAAATCGGGGCCGCGGGCTCACGCGTAGCGCGTCATCTGCCCGTCGGCGATGAGGTAGACCACGCCCTGCGCGACATCGAGCATGGGCGCCTCGCTCTCGGACATGATCCCGAGCACGGCGACCAGTCCGCGCAAGGTGCCGCCATGCGCGACCGCGACGCTGTCGCCGGAAAGCGCGCGATACCAGGCATCGACGCGCAACGACACGTCCGCGTAGCTTTCGCCCTGCGGCGGAGCAAAGCGCCACTTGTCGCGTTCGCGCGCCGCGTATGTGTCGGGGTCCTGCCGGCGCAGCTCCTTGGTCGTGCTGCCTTCCCAGGTTCCGAATCCGATCTCGATCAAACGTTCGTCGATGCGATAGGCATAGGGCGCGATACCGAGCGCCGAGCGTACGATCTCCATGGTGGTACGTGCGCGACCGAGCGGGCTCGAGACGAAGTCGAGGCCGCTCGCATCCGGTCCGTCGCGCGCGAGCAGTTCGCGCAAGATCTCGCCGCAGCGGCGCGCCTGCGTGCGGCCCTTGGCGTTGAGCGGGATATCGCGCCTGCCCTGCAGCCGGCCCTCGACGTTCCAGTCGGTCTCGCCGTGGCGGATGTAATAGAGGAGCGGAGGGGGCATGGCCGCGGCCCGCGGCTCGTCGCCGCTATTCCTTCAACGCCCCGATGTCGGGCGCGAGAGGATTCTTCATGCCGACGATGTGATAGCCCGCATCGACGTGGTGCACCTCGCCGGTCACGCTGCGTCCCATGTCGGAGAGCAGGTAGACGCCGGCGTCGCCGACCTCTTCGATCGTGACGCTCCGCCGCAGCGGCGCGTTGTACTCGTTCCATTTCAGGATATAGCGGAAATCGCTGATGCCGGAAGCAGCCAGCGTCTTGATCGGCCCCGCCGAGATCGCATTGACGCGAATGTTCTTCTCACCGAGGTCGGCCGCGAGATACATGACGGAGGCTTCAAGCGCGGCCTTGGCGACGCCCATGACGTTGTAGTGCGGCATCCACTTCTCGGCGCCGTAATAGGTCAACGTCAGCAGCGCGCCGCCGTTCGGCATCAGCTTCTCGGCGCGCCGGGCGACCGCGGTGAACGAGTAGCACGAGATCAGCAGCGTCTTGGCGAAGTTTTCCGCCGTCGTGTCGACGTAGCGGCCGATGAGCTGGTCCTTGTCGGAGAACGCGATCGCGTGCAGCACGAAATCGAGCGAGCCCCAGGCCGACTGTACCGCGGCGAAGGCGGCATCGATCGTCGCCTCGTCGGACACGTCGCAATGCCCGACGATCAGCCCGTCGAGCTGTTCGGCGAGCGGTTCAACCCGCTTCTTCAGCGCATCGCCCTGGTAAGTGAAAGCGAGATCGGCGCCCTGCGCGCGCGCGGCCTTGGCGATGCCCCAGGCGATCGAGCGGTTGTTCGCAACCCCCATGATGAGGCCACGCTTGCCCCGCATCAGACCCGTGGCGTCCGCCATGCTGCACCCTCAAGGCCGGCACTTCGGGGCCGGGCGCCCCGTAATGGCACAGGGCTTTTGGGCCAGCAAGCGTGGCCCTGACGGCGCGGATCGGCCACGAATCAGGGAATATCGAGAGAACGGTCGGTGTTGTTTCAGCCGACGGCGTCGCACGGATTGGTCGACGCCGGGAGATCGATGTGGACGGCTTTCGTCAGAGCATCCAGGCGGCGATCCCGGCGTTGCGCCGCTACGCGCGCGCGCTGACGCGCGACGCCGAGACCGCCGACGACCTCGTCCAGGACACCTTGGTGCGGGCCTTGCGTTCGGAACATCTCTTTCACGGCGGCGAGATCAGGAGCTGGCTCTACACGATCCTGACCAATCTCAATCGCAATCGCCTGCGCTCGCTCGCGCGGCGGCCGGTTCTGACGCCGATCGAAGACGACGATGCCCCCGACATGTCAGGGCCGGAGGCGGGCGGCCGCGACATCGAGCGCGCGCTCGCGACGCTCGCCGAGGAACAGCGCGTCGCGCTGCTGCTGGTGGTGCTCGAAGGGCTCTCCTATCGCGAGGTCGCGGAAGTACAGGGCGTGCCGATCGGAACCGTGATGTCGCGCCTCGCGCGGGCGCGTGCGCAAATCAAGAGTTACCTCGACGGCGAGCGTCCCGCGCTCCGTCGCGTGAAGTGATCCGAGGCTCAACATGACCGACAATTCGCCAGTGACCGACGACGAACTCCACGCCTATGCGGACGGCGAGCTTGACGGCGACCGGCGCGCGGCGATCGAGGCGTGGCTCGCCGCGCATCCGGATGACGCCGGAAAGGTCGCCGCCTGGCGCGCGCAGGCGGATGCGATCCGCGCGCGGTACGGTGCGGTGGCCGTGGAGCCCGTGCCGCAGCGCTTGGCCCTCGATCGGCTCGCGGCGCGCCCGCGGCGCCGATGGCTGCGCGTCGCCGCCGTGGCGGCGCTGGTGGCGTTCCTTGCCGGTGGCGGTGCCGGCTGGTTCGCCCGCGGCGCATTCGAGGGCACGCCCTCGACGCAGGGCGTGACCGCGGAAGCCTTCGACGCGCATCAGCTTTACGTGGTCGAAGTGCGCCACCCGGTCGAGGTGCCGGGCTCGGAGGCCGCGCACCTTGCGCAATGGCTCACGCGCCGCGTCGGTTACGAGGTGCGCGCGCCCGATCTCGATGCGATGGGCCTGAAGCTCGTCGGCGGACGGCTGTTACCGAGCCTGACCGGCGCCGGAGCCGCGTTCTTCATGTACGAAGGCGCCTCCGGCGAACGCTTCACCATCTACTGCCGGCGCACGCGCGCCCCGGAGAGCGCGCTGCGCTATCGCGCGACCGGCCTCGTCGGATCGTTCTCCTGGGTCGAAAACGACGTCGGCTTCGTCGTCAGCGGCCCGGCCGACCGCGCGCGGCTGCAGAAGGTGGCGGAGGCCGCCTATGGGCAATTCGAGGGACGGGCGCGGACCAGTGCGCTGATGGAAGTTGGAGCGCGTTGAAGACAGGCCGATGATTTCGACCGTGCTGAAGCGTTCAGCGCCGGGAATCGCTGAGCCACGATGATAAGATAGCCGGCTTTGCTTGACCGTGGTTGCGCGCCGCGCTTAACTCACCCTTGGCGGGCTGCATGTGACGACAACCGGAGGGGCTGGGTGTCGGACGTCCAGATATTCATCTCCTATGCGCGGGACGACAACTTGCTGCCGCCCGGCGACGGCAATTGCGGGTTCGTCGACTATCTCCACAAGGAATTGGTGTACGAATTCACGCGCTCGGGACCGCAGCGGCCAGCGCTCTGGCGCGATATCCGCAACATCCTCGATGCCGAGCCGTTCGACCGGAAGATCGAGCGTGCGCTCGATACCTCGCAGATCCTGGTGGTCGTCCTCTCGCCGAACTGGCTTGCGAGCAAGTATTGCGCGAAGGAGCTCAGGAGATTTGCGCAATCCTGGTACGACCGTGGCGAGGACGCCGACCAGGTGCGCCACCGCATCGTGATTGTGGGCAAGCGGAACGTGGATCGCGACCGCCTGCCGTCGCAATTGCAGGGTCAGGTCGGCGTCAACTTCTACAGCCTGGAAGACGATCGCGTGCCGCTGAAGGAATACTTCAGAGGCAAGGTCGTCGACGAGCGTTACCAGGATCAGATGGATCAGCTCGTCAGCGCGCTCCTGCTGTTCTCCGCGCGTTTCGGCGGCTGGCGCGAGACGTCACGGCCGATCCTGGTCCCGAATGGGCACACGATCTTCGTGGCGAAGCCTGCAAACGACATGCGTCTGCAGTACCAGCGGATCGTGAAGGAACTCGTCGGGCGCGGATATACGGTGGTCCCCGATCCGAATCACGACGTCCCGAACGAGAAGTCCGTCGTCTCCTTCATCGACCATGCGTTGGCGCAAGCCGAGGCGTCCGTGCATCTGCTCGGTGAGGGTGACGGATTTGCCCCGGAAGGTCAGGACAAGCGCATCGTGCCGCTGCAATTGCAGCGGGCGGCAATCCGCGTTTCGGCCTTGCCGCCATCCGCCGACATTCCGGGCCGCGAATTCGAACGCATCGTCTGGGCGCCGCGCACGATCGAGGGTGGCCTCGATTCCGGCGATGCGGCTTCGGGCCGCGATCCGCTCAAGGTGCTCGAACGCTTCCACCAGCAGCTTCCCAACGACAAGGTGGAAGGCGACGCCATCAGCAAGTTCGTCGACTATCTGGTGCAGCACCTCGCCGAGCGCGCGGCGCCGGCGCAAGGCTCCTCCGATAGCGTTGCGGACGAGAGCAAGCCGGGCATGCGCGTCTATGTGCATCATTCGCCCGAGGACACCGACTACGCGTTTGAGCTGCGCGACCTGCTCGCCAAGCGCGACGTCGTGCCGGTCTTGCCCGTGCTCGATGCCAACTCTCCGGCCGAACTGACCGATTATCATCGCAAGGCGCTGGCACGATGCGATGCGGTTCTCCTGTGCTGGGCCGGTGCGCGCGAGATGTGGGCGCGATCGCAGGCGAGCGAGCTCGGCAACTGGCACACGCTCGGTCGGAGCAACAAATTCAAATACCGCGGCGTGGTCGCCGGCCCGCCCGCCGGAGGGCGGAAGAAATACGCCAAGAAGGTATTCCCCCCGGACGAGATCGATATTGTGCTCGATCTCACCGAACTCAGTCATCCAACCCCGGAGGCGCTCGACCCGCTGTTTTCGCCGCCGAAGTGATTTCAAATGAGTTCCGAGTCGCCAACGTCGTTATCGTCTGAACGGCCATTCCTGGGGCTCAAGTCCTACGGTTATCCCGAGCGCGACTATTTTTTCGGACGCAAGGCCCAATCCTTCGCGCTCTACAATCTGATCCAGCGCAACACGTTCGTGGCGGTCGTGGGCAGCTCCGGGAGCGGCAAGTCCTCGCTCGTGCGGGCGGGCCTGCGCGCGATCCTGGAGGAGGAAAAGGAGATCGGCGGGCTGAAATGGGCTTGGCTTGAGATGCGGCCGGGAGACGGGCCGCTCGCCAAGCTCCTTGAAGCCCTGGCCGGCCTGACGCACGACGATCCGGACATCGCGACGGCGCAGCGTGAGCGCATGGCGTTCGACCTGCGCCAGTCGAGCTTCGGCATCGTGCGGGCGCTGGAGCGCCTCGACGATTTCGGCACCCGTCCGATCGTCCTCGTCGTCGACCAGTTCGAGGAGCTGTTCCGTTTCAGCGAGCGCGGCGCGGGACAACGGCGCGCCGGCGGAACCGCACGCAACGAGGCGGCGCATTTCGTCCAGCTCCTGCTCGAAGCGAGCCGCGACGTGCGCTGCAACGTCCATGTGCTGCTGACGATGCGCTCCGACTTCATCGGCGAGTGCGCGTCCTTTCACGGCCTGCCGGAGGCTGTCAGCGCGGCGCAGATGCTGGTCCCGTCCCTGACGCGCGACCAGACCGAAGAGGTCATCCGCAAGCCGCTCGAGAAGGTCGGCGCCACGATCGACCCGATGCTGGTCGAGCGGCTCTGGAACGACAGCAGCGAGGAGCCCGATCAGTTGCCGGTGCTGCAGCACTGTCTGCTGCGGCTGTGGAACGAGGCGAAGGCCGACGCCGCGCGCCGATCCGTGCCGACGCGGCATATCAACATCGAGCACTATAAGACCGTCGGCGGAATCTCGAATGCCTTGTCTTGGCACGCGGAAGAGCTCTACGCCGATTTGTCCGCGGTGGAACTGGCGGTCGAGCAGACGTTCCGCGCGCTCGCCGAGCTCGATCGTGAAGGCCGTGCGATACGGCGCGCCCGGCTCCGGTCGCAGCTGTTGGCCGAGACCGGTATCAAAGACGAGCAGTTGGAACTGGTTCTGCGGCGCTTCACCGCCGACGACTGCTCGTTCCTTACAGCCATGCGTGCGGAGTCCTCGAACCAGACGCGCATCGATGTCGGGCACGAAGCGTTGTTGCGGCGCTGGAAACGGCTCTCGGGCGACCCCGACGCCATCCTGGGCGAGATCGGCGAGAACGGGGCGAACGCGCAAGGCTGGCTGAAGGCCGAACAGCGCGACGGCGAGCGCTATCGCGGGCTCGTCAGCTTGATCGAGAACGAAGGCGAGGCGGACGCAAGCTTCGCAAAGCAGGCCGACAAGCGTTGGGCGTGGTGGACGTCGCGCCCGCGCACACGGACGTGGGCCGAGCGCTACGGCGGACATTTCGACGAGGTCGAACGGCTGCTGCGCGAGGGGGTGGTCCGGAAGAAGCGCCTCGTTTGGCGCAACTACGGCATCGGGGCGGCCGCGGTCATCGCTCTGATTGTCTGCGGCGGCTTTGGATACAACTGGTACAAGAAAAAGATCGAGGCCGAACAGAGCGCCGCCACGGCGCAGCACAATTTCGTTCTTGTGCTGACGTCGGCGCGCAGCATGCTCGACGCAGTGCTTGCCACGTTGAACATGGGTCGCCTGACCGTGCAAGGAGCAAAGGACCTTCTGTCGACGGCGGACCAGATTGCGCATGAAGCCGCACAAGAGAGGGCCGGCCCGGATGTCACCAAACTCCAGATCGATTTGGCGTTGAGAGGCTCGGACATCAGGGTGCTGACAGGCGAATGGGCTGATGCTCTCAAGCGGGCCGAGACGGCAAGCGGCGAAGCGGATCGGCTCGCGGTGCAAGAGCCCGACAATCTCGAATGGCAGTATTTGAAGTTCGAGGGCATGCAACGCGCCGCAACCGCGCAAGTCAATCTCCACAATCTCGACAAGAGAACCGCCGAGCAAGGACTAACCGAGCTCTACAAAGCCGAGAAGATCATCCAGCGCGTGATTGCGGGCGCGCCTCGTCCGGACCGTCGCCAGCGCCTGATCTATGTTCGCAACCAGATCTTCGATTTTCTCACGATCAAGGGCGATCGGGAGGGCGCGCTCGCCGAAGGTCAAGAGACGCTGACGATCATCGACAAGCTTATCGAGAAGGAACCACAGAGCCTGCAATGGCAGCGCGAACGCGCGAACACCAAAGAGAGACTTGGAAGCTTATATTTGGCCAAAAATCAATTCGGACCAGCTCTGGAAAATCAGAATGCCGCTCTTGAGATACGAATGAAGCTCGAAGAAGGTTCGCATGACTACTCCCTCGTCGCCAACGTTGCGACCAGCCATGACAAGATCGGCGACTTCTGGGAGGCACAAAAGCAGCACGAGAAGGCGATCGTGGAATATGAGAAATCGCTGCAAATCCGGAAGGAACTCGTCGATGAGGACCCAGGAAACGCGACATGGCAAAACTACTTGGCGGTAAGCTGCCGTCACGCCGGCGACGTCAACGCTGTCCTGGGGCAGCTGGACAAGGCCCGTGAAAACTATCGCAATCTCGTCGCCACGCGGCGACTGATGGCAGTGCGAGACCCTTCCGATATGGCGCGACAGCGCGCGTGGGAGGACGGCATTTCCGTGCTCGCGAAGTTTGAAACGGCGCAGCAGCAATATGCGACCGCCATCGAGGCATACCGCACTCTGGTTCCAGTGCAGATCAAACTCGTGAAGGATAACCCTAAAGACGCCGTGCGCCGTCAGGCGCTGTTCGACACCTACGTCAGGATCGGCGACGGTCTGGTGTCGCAGAAGGACGGGCCGGCGGCGCGCAAGGAATATGACACGGCGCTCGACCTCGCCAAAGACGGGATCGCGGTGTTTGCGAATTCCGCCGCTTGGCCGCTGAACCTTGCTGCCGTGCAGGATAAGATCGGTGACGCCTACCAAGCCGACGCAAACAAGGACGACGCGATCAAGTCCTACCAGCAGGCGCTCGCGCTGCTTGAGCCGCTGGCCTCCGACAAGGCGGCCGCGCAATTGCGCGAGCAGGTGCAGAAGAAGATCAAAGAACTGGTGTCGGCGAACTGATTTGCTTGCACCGTCCGCCGCCACGAGGCGCTACCGATCGCGCGATTCGGCCACAGCGGCAAGGACATCGACGTCGCTTACGGTCGGTAGCGCGCGGCGGCGTGCTGCTGGCGGAAGTTCGGCACCATCGCTTGCCGTGCGGCCGAGAAGGCGTCCCACTGGCCGGCATCGGGCAGGGACGGAATGGTGACCGCCTCGCGCCGGTCGAAGCCGATCAAGGCCGCATCGACCAGCTCGTCGACCTCCATGACGTTGGCGATCGCGTTCACGTCGCGGCCGGAACGCTGCCAGATCTCGGTGCGCGTCGCCGACGGCAGGACGGCCTGCACGTAGATGCCGCGCGCTCCGAGTTCGGCCTGAAGCGATTGCGACAGCATCAGCACGAACGCCTTGGTGGCGCCATAGATGCCGAACGAGATTTCAGGCGCGAGCCCAAGCACGGAGGACAGGTTGATGATCGCGCCGCGCCCTTCGCCGAGGAAACGCGGCACGACCGCGCCGGCAAGGCGCGTGACGGCCGTGACGTTGAGCCGGATCAGCCTGTCGAGCGCTTCCGCGTCGGCTTGCGCGAAGCCGCCGGGCGCAGCGGCGCCGGCATTGTTGACCAGAAGGCTGATACTGGCGTCGTCGCGTAGCTTGCCTTCGACGCGGGCGAGATCCTCCTCCCCCGTCAGGTCGGCGCGCATGACCTCGATCGCGACGCCGGTTTCGGCGCGTAGCCGCGCGGCGAGCGCCTCCAGGCGCGCCGCGTCGCGCGCGATCAGCACGAGATCATAGCCGCGCCGCGCGAGGCGGTCCGCATAGGTCGCGCCGATGCCGGACGAGGCGCCCGTTATGAGGGCGGTTCCAAAATTCGACATGACATTCCTCCGAAGCTCGATAGATGACGATCGTCATCCTGTTGCATAAATGACGAACGTCATCTATTTTGTCAAGTGAGCGAGAAACGGAGGAGGCACACATGCGCGTGAGCCGGGAGAAGGCGGCGGAAAGCCGCGAAAAGATCGTGGAGGCGGCCTCGCGGCTGTTCCGCGACCACGGTTTCGACGGCGTCGGCGTCGACGCGATCATGAAGGAGGCCGGCCTGACCCATGGCGGCTTCTACGGCCATTTCGGCTCGAAGGACGACCTTGCCGCCGAGGCGATCACGATGGCGCTCGCGCGCGGCACCGAGACGATGAGCCGCTTTACCGATCTGCCCAGCTATGTCGAGGCCTATCTGTCGGACCGCCATTGCGCCGAGCGGGCCAAGGGCTGCGGCCTCGCCGCCTTGGCGGCGGATGCAGCGCGGGAGGGGCAGGCCGTCCGCGCCGCGCTGACTAGCTATGTGGGTGTCCGGCTCGAAGGGATTGCCGGGCTCTTCCGGCACGGCACGGCGGCAAGCCGCCGCAAGCGCGCTGTCGCGACGCTGTCGGGACTCGTCGGCGCGCTGACGCTGGCACGCGCGGTCGACGATCCGGAGTTGTCGAAGGAAATCCTGGTGGCGGCACGGGAGACGTTCGGGAAGGCCGCGTAGTCGCCAAATGGCCTCACCAAATCCCTGGCACGAGCCGGGATCGGACGGTGCATTGATAGTCGGTGTAGCCCAGCAGGTTGCGCGCGAGAAACGCCTCTTCGTCGATGAGGCGCCACACGATCATGGCGACCAAGAACGCGGTGGGTACAAGCCCCCACCACGAGCCGAGGGCCGGCGGTGTCGCGAGGAAGAGGGGCAGCGCGCAGGTATACATCGGGTGCCGCACAAGGGCGTAGGGGCCCGTCGAGATCACGCGCTGGCCGGTTGCGACCGTCACGGTCGCGGCCGCAAAGGCGTTCTCGCGCAGCGTCAGGAAGATGCCGTAGAAGCCGAGAACGACGAGCGCGTCGGCAAGCAATACGACCGTCGTCGGAACCAACGACCAGCCGAACCGGAAATCCAGCGCCGAGATCACATACAGGGCGACAAGCGCGACGCTTGCGATCGTCAGGATCAGCTTCTGGCGCGGCTCGGTCTCGGCGCCCGGACCCGCATGCATGCGCCGCTCGATGAGCGCGCGGTCATGGCGCAGGAAATAGAGCGTCGTCGCGGCGCATAAGACGCCGAACAGCAGCCAATAGACGAGGCCCTGCCAATAGGCGAGCGACCACGCCGGCAGGAAGATCATGGCGGCGAGCGCGAGCTGAAATCTTGCGAGGTCGCCGAAAGCGCGCTTGGCGAGGTCGTTCATGCCGGCTTATTCCGTGTGGACGCGCCTCACCCCATCCCGGAACGAGGGTCGTAGGGCTTCTTCTCGCGCCACGCCTTCATCAGCTCTTCGAGTTCGGCGTCCTTGCCGTCGGGCAACACGATCTTCACCGTGGCGAACAGATCGCCAGCGCCGGCCTTGCCCGGCAGGCCCTTGCCCTTGAGGCGGAACGTGCGTCCCCCGCTGGTGTTTGCCGGAATCGCGAGCTCGACCGCGCCGTCAAGCGTCGGCACGCGTACCTTGGCGCCGAGCACGGCCTCGTAAAGCGTGACCGGCAGCTCCACGCGCAGGTTCTGCCCCTCGACCTTGAACAGTGGATGCGGCGCGATCGACACCGTGATCAGCACGTCGCCTGCGGGCCCGCCATGCGGGGCAGGCATGCCCTGTCCCCTAAGCCGGATCTGCTGGCCGTCGGCGACTCCGGCGGGGATCTTCACGTCGAGGTCCTTGCCGTTCGGCAAGCCGACACGGCGCGCGCCGCCATGCGCGGCCTCGTTGAGCGTGATGGTCATCGCGGCGGCGACGTCCTGCCCGCGCACCGCCGAGCCGATGTCCTCGGCCTCGAAACCCGATGCGCCGCGCGCGCCCGGGCCGCCGCCGAAGCCGAACATGCTGCCCAGGATGTCTTCGAACCGGCCGCCGCCTGGTCCGCCGGGCCCCGCGCCGGCCGCGCCACCGCGCGCGGTGCGCCGAAACCCTTCCGGGCCCCAGGTAAAGCTTTCAAACCCGCCGCGGCCGGACCCGGGGCCGCTGGGGCTCGTGCCGCTGAAGCCTTCGAAGCCCTGAAAGCGCGGCTTGCCCTCGGCGTCGATCTCGCCACGGTCGAACGCCTTGCGCTTGTCCTCGTCGCCGACGATCTCGTGCGCGCTATTCAGCTCGGCAAACTTGTCGGCCGCCTTCGGGTCCTTTTTGTTGGCGTCCGGGTGCAGCTTCTTCGCAAGCTTGCGATAGGCCTTCTTGATGTCGCCCGCGCTCGCCGACCGCTGCACGCCCAACACCTCGTAAGGGTCGCGCATTCCGATTGCTCCAAGTGAGAATCCCCGCGCCGGGCCAGGCCCGACTCGTCCTGATCGATCAATGTGGGGGCACTGTGGCCGATGTGCAACGCGCTTCGGGCGGGCGTAGCGGCGAAGTTCAGCTCCGCTTCAGGGGGCGCATGCTGCGCACGGTCCACTTGCCCTGATGCAGACGGCACGCATCGCCCTGGAGCCAGGATTCCGCGCCGTCATGCACGTAGCTCGCGAGGAAATCGCGGCAGGTGAAGCCGTCTTGCGTATAGGCGTCGGCGATCGGCGTGACGGTCCCGCGTGCGCCGGTGCCGGGGTTCTCCCAGGGCTGGCTCGCGTTCTGGTCGGTGCGCGTCAGCACCTCGGCGGCGGCGGCCTTGGCGAAATCGAGGTCGTCGTGCCGCAGTGTCGCGGCGTCGCCCGTCTGAGCGGCAGGAGCGGGATGCACCGAGCCGGTCTGCTCGGCCGTCTCCTTGCTCTTGCCGAGAAAGGAATCGAGCCGGTAGGACATGCTGCATCCGCTGCTCGCAAGCCCGAGCACGAGGGAGAGCGCGATCGCGGTCGCGCGCAGCCGCCATAGGCGCGCTTGCCGCCTTCCTCTATAACGGGGGCGCGGGGGCGAACGACGCGTCGCCTTGAGGCGCGAGGATTTGGCTATGTCCGACACAGCCCCGATTGAACACCCGGTATGGTTAACATCTGGTGATTTCACGCAGGCCGACGAGCCGTTCCGGCTGTTCGACGCCTGGTTCACGGAGGCGAAGGCCTCCGAGCCGCGCGACCCGAACGCGATGTCGCTCGCGACCGTCGACGCCGACGGCCTGCCGAATGTGCGCACGGTCTTGCTCAAGGGCTTCGATGCGCGCGGCTTTTCCTTCTACACCAACACCGAAAGCCAGAAGGGCCGTGAGCTCGGCGCCGCGCGCAAGGCCGCGCTCCTGTTCTACTGGAAGTCGCTCAATCGCCAGGTGCGCATCCGCGGCGCGGTCGAGCGCGTGACCGCCGAGGAGGCCGACGCCTATTTCGCGACGCGCCCGAAGCAGGCGCAGATCGGCGCCTGGGCGAGCCAGCAGTCGCGCCCGTTGGAAAGCCGGCTCGCCTTCGAGAAGGCGATCGCGCTTTACGCGGCGAAATACGTGATCGGGTCCGTCCCGCGTCCGCCGTACTGGTCCGGCTACCGCGTGCTCCCCATATCGATGGAGTTCTGGCAGGACCGGCCGTTCCGCCTGCACGACCGCATCGAGTTCCGCCGCACCGAGCTTGGCGCATCGTGGGCCAAAATGCGGATGTATCCGTGAAAGCCTGAAGGCCGATGCCCAGCACGAATTCCAACCAGCCGCGCCGCACCTTGCTGCTCACCGGGGCAAGCCGCGGTATCGGGCATGCGACCGTGAAGCGCTTCTCGGCGGCGGGCTGGCGCGTGATCACCTGCTCGCGCCACGGCTTCCCCGAGAACTGCCCCTGGGAGATGGGGCCGGAGGATCACATCCAGGTCGATCTCGCCGATCCGGGAAGCACCGACGCGGCGATCGCCGAGATCAAGAACCGGCTGGACAACGGCGAACTGCATGCGCTGGTCAACAATGCCGCGATCTCGCCCAAGGCCGAAGGCGGCAAGCGGCTCTCCGCGATCGATACCGCGCGTGAGGTATGGGCGCACGTGTTTCAGGTCAACTTCTTCGCGCCGATCATGCTGGCGCGCGGTCTGCTGGATGAATTGAAGAAGGCGAAGGGCTCGGTCGTCAACGTGACCTCGATCGCGGGCTCGCGCGTGCACCCGTTCGCGGGCGCGGCCTACGCGACGTCCAAGGCGGCGCTCGCCGGGCTGACGCGCGAGATGGCGGCCGACTTCGGCCGCGTCGGCGTGCGCGTCAATGCGATCGCGCCGGGTGAGATCGACACCGCAATCCTCTCGCCCGGCACCGAGGAGATCGTCGCGCACCAGATTCCGATGCACCGGCTCGGCACGCCCGACGAGGTCGCCAAGATCATCTACGTGCTGTGTACCGAGACGAGTTCCTACGTGAACGGTGCCGAGATTCACATCAATGGCGGCCAGCACGTGTAGCGGGTGATCCGTAAAAGTGGGAACCGGGTGTCAGACCAGATCACGCGCGGAAAAATAGCCGGCGTTACAACCATCTCTTCCACTTGAAGAACATGTAGGGAAGGATCGCGGCGATCACCATCAGCACGATGGCGATCGGATAGCCGAATTCCCATTCGAGTTCCGGCATGTGCTTGAAGTTCATGCCGTAGATCGACGCGAGCAGCGTCGGCGGCATCAACACGACGGCCGCGACCGAGAAGATCTTGATGATGTTGTTCTGCTCGACGCTCATCACGCCGATCATGGCGTCGAGCAGGAACGTCACCTTGTTGCCGAGGTAGCTCGCATGGTCGGACAGCGAAGCGACGTCGCGCTGCATCGATTTCAACTGCGCGCGCATCTCCTTCGGCCATTTCATTGCGTCCGCCTCGTTGGCGATGAACAACAGCAGGCGCCCCATCGAGACCAGGCTCTCGCGCACCTTGGAGGTGAGGTCGCCCTTGCGGCCGATGGTCTTGAAGATGAAGCGGTAGGTGATCGTGCGGTCGACGCGCCGGCCTTCGGGCTCGAAGATGTCATGCGACACGCGGTCGATGTCGGCGCCCGCGCGCTCAAGAATGTCGGCGGCGCGGTCGATCACCGCGTCGAGCAGGTCCATCATGATGGTTTCGCCAGAGACCGCGGCCGGGCACGAGCGCGCGAGCTTGTTGCTCACAAGCAGGAACGGGCGCGGTTCGTCGTAGCGCACCGTGACGAGCTTGTGGCCGGCGAGGATGAAGGTCACCGGCGTGGTCTTCGGGACGGTGCTCTCCGATTGGCACATCAGCGTCGCGGTCATGTAGCGCGCGCTGTTCTCCACATAGAGCCGGCTCGACACCTCGATTTCCTGCATTTCCTCGCGCGTCGGGACCGCGACACCGAGCACGCGCTCGACCACCTTGTCCTCGCCCCCGGTGGGCGAGACCAGGTCGAACCACACCGCGCCGTTGGGAACCTCGCCCGACGCCTCGATCGTGCGGCGCTCGAGGGTGTTACCGCTCGGAATGTAGGTTGACAGCATCGCACGCAGCCGGCTGGCGGGGCCCACCGCCATGCCTAGCGCGGGTGCGTGTGATCGGCCACATGAAAATTATGACGTGTGCCCTGCTGCTCTCACGCCGCGGCGTCTTCGATCTCGTCGTGTGTACGCGGGACGGCCGGAGCATAGGCCGGGTTCTTCGAATCACTACGATAGCGCAGCGCGGCTGCGACCGCCGAGATGCCGATCTTGCCATAGCGCGCGTCGTGCTCGGCACGCTCGCGACGTTGATCGGGATTTGCACGCTCAGACATTTCTCTCCCCTTTTTTACTCTACGCCCGCCTCCCCGTGAGGCGGGGGGCGGCTTCTCGCGCCCGACTGCGGCCAAGTTGTGTGGAAACT
This sequence comes from uncultured Hyphomicrobiales bacterium, assembly GCA_964479515.1. Lineage (GTDB taxonomy): Bacteria > Pseudomonadota > Alphaproteobacteria > Rhizobiales > Xanthobacteraceae > PALSA-894. Next base: position 46,644 of record CAYZMR010000005.1, read on the forward strand.
GTGCCGTGTCGCGGAATTTTGGCAGCGAATCGCGGGCGTTGCGGCCCCCGCGCCGGACGGCGTCCCGCACCCGCCATGATCGGCCGTTATGGTAAACAGTCCTTTACCAATTGCTGGCAGGCTTGCCGCCGAGGCTGTTCGCGCGCCCGCCCGGCAGCCTGACTGCGGCATTCCTGCAACAGGTCGTGGCGACCATGTGCATTGGGGCCGATATCGGCTGGAATGATCGAATTCTTTGGTCTAACAGAGCTAAATCCTGGGGCGCAGGCGAGACTTCTAAGGAAAACGAACCATGGCGGTACGTGGGTTCGCATTTGCTGTGCTTGGACTTGGATTGCTCGCCGGCGGCTGCGTGCAGTCGACGTTGGAGATGGCCTCCGACACCAGCATGACGCCGCGCGACAAGAAGCTGCTTGCCGCCGCCCCCTACGCGCAGGCGATGATCCCGGAGCCCTACCGCCGCCACATCGTCAATTATCACCGCAAGGAAGCGCCGGGCACGATCGTCGTCGACAGCGACGCGCGCTATCTCTACTTCGTGCTGCCCGACGGCAAGGCGATCCGTTATGGCGTGACCGTCGGCGAGGACGCGCTGTCGTTCTCCGGCATCGCCAAGGTCGGGCGCAAGGAAGAGTGGCCGTCCTGGACGCCGACCTCCGACATCAAGAAGCGCCTCGGAAACATCCCGGGCTATGTGGCGCCGGGCCCGCACAATCCGATGGGCTCGCGCGCGCTCTATGTCTATGACGGCCCGAAGGACACGCTCTATCGCATCCACGGCACCAACCAGCCGGAGTACATCGGATCGGCGATCTCGTCGGGCTGCATCCGCCTGACCAACGAGGACGCGA
>CAYZMR010000006.1:0-13400 GCA_964479515.1 uncultured Hyphomicrobiales bacterium
ACGGGCTGTTCGAACCGATCTGGAACCGCGACCGGATCGATCACGTGCAGATCACTGCCGCCGAGACCGTGGGCGTCGAACAGCGCGGGAAGTTCTATGAGGCAACGGGTGCGCTGCGCGACATGGTTCCAAACCACGTGCTGTCGCTGCTTTCAATGGTGGCCATGGAGCCGCCCACGGGCTTTGAAAACCCTTCGGTCCGCACCAAGAAGGCTGACGTGTTCGCCGCCATGCCTGCCGTCAAGCCGGCGCGCGCAGTGCGTGGCCAGTACGGAGCGGGCACCGTGCTGGGCAAGCAGGTAAAGGCCTATCGGCAAGAGCCCGATGTGGCACCGGATTCGAACACCGAAACCTACGTCGCGATGCAGCTCGAGATCGACAACTGGCGCTGGGCCGGCGTGCCTTTCTACGTCCGCACCGGCAAGCACATGTCACGACGCAGCACGGAGATCGCGATCCGTTTCAAGCAGGCACCTTATGCGGCGTTCCAGGACACTCCTGTCGACGCGCTGCAGCCAAACTGGCTGGTCCTGCGCATCGCGCCCGACGAGGGCATCTCGCTGCAGTTCCAGATCAAGCGCAGAGGACCGGTGGTCGATCTCGCTGCGGTGAAAATGGACTTCCGCTACGACGATTGGTTTCCCAAGGAACCGAACGTCGGTTACGAGACGCTGATTCATGACGTCATGGTCGGCGAGCAAACGCTGTTCATGCGCGCCGACATGGTGGAGGAGACATGGCGCATCGTCCAACCCGTGCTTGACGCGTGGGAGAACGACGGTGCTGCCGAATTGCCGATTTATCCGGCGGGAAGCTCTGGACCGAAGGAGGCCGACGCGCTGCTCGCGCGCGATGGCCGGCAGTGGCGTCCCATCGACGCCGCCGTCGCTGGAATATCGCCGTGACGCCGGTCCGCCGCTTTCCCTCGACAAGAATCTCGGCCGTCGTCTCGGATGTCGACGGCACGCTGGTCACCGACGACAAGATATTGACCCCGCGCGCCCAGGCGGCCGTGGTAGATCTCCACGCGCGCGGAATCATCTTTGCGATCATCAGCAGCCGGCCGCCCCGCGGGCTGCGTATGCTTCTCGACCCCTTGGAGATCACAACGCCGATCAGCGGGTTCAACGGCGGGGTGATCGCGACACCCGATCTCACGGTCATCACGGAGCATCTCCTGTCGCCCGCGATCGCTCGGCGAGCGGTGGACCTGCTCGCGGCGCATGCCGTCGACGTCTGGGTCTTCAGCGGGAAGGACTGGCTCCTGCGCAACTCCGAGGGGCCTTACGTCGGACTCGAGGAGCGCACGGTGGGCTTTCCTCCGACGATCGTTGAGGACTTCGGAGCGTCGCTCGACGCTGCCGCCAAGATCGTCGGCGTGAGCAAGGATTTCGCGCTTATCGCACAGCGTGAGAGCGACGTGCGGGCCGCGCTCGCGGGCGATGCTTTCGTCGTCCGCTCGCAGCAATACTACCTCGACATCACCCACCCTTTAGCCAACAAAGGCGAGGCGTTGTCGGATCTCGCGAAGCTGCTGGCCGTTCCGCTGGCCGAGATCGCCGTCGTCGGTGACGGCGCCAACGACGTCGCGATGTTCGAGCGAAGCGGGCTGAGCATCGCCATGGGCAACGCCAGTCCCGAAGTTCGGCGCGCCGCGGACTTTGTGACCGACAGCAATGACGAAGAAGGCTTCGCCAACGCGATCGAGCGTTTCATTCTTGCCGATGGTCGTTCGACCACGCGAGCCGGGGGAGCCCGGGGCAGAGGTCATGCATGGTAGAGCCAGCGCGCGCCACATCGAAGATCTCGCTGCTCCTGGCCGATGTCGATGGCACCCTCGTCACGGCCGAGAAGGTGCTGACGGACCGCGCGGTGGCGGCCGTGAACGCGCTTCACACCGCAGGGATCGGCTTTGCGATCACCAGCGGCCGACCGCCACGCGGTATGGCGATGTTGATCGATCCGCTGGCCCTGCGGACGCCGATCGCCGGATTCAACGGCGGCATCTTCGTGAAGCCCGATATGACCATCATGGCGGAACACGTCCTTGCCGCCGACGTCGCAGCGCGCACGCTTGAGATCATCTTGCACCACGGCATGGATGTGTGGGTCTATAGCGGCAAGGACTGGCTTGTTCGCGACCCCAAGGCGCCGCACGTCGCGCGCGAACAATGGACCGTCAAGTTCGCTCCGACCGTCGTCAAGGACTTCAAGGACGTGCTCGGCAGCGCGGTGAAGATCGTCGGCGTCAGCGACGATCACGATCTGGTGGCGCGTTGCGAAAAGGATGCGCAGGACGCGCTTGGCACGCGCGCGTCGGCCGCGCGCTCGCAACCCTATTATCTCGATGTCACTCATCCAGACGCCAATAAAGGGACCGTCGTTACGACGCTGTCGAAGCTCCTGTCGATTCCGACCGGCGAGATCGCCACGATCGGCGACATGCCGAACGACGTGCTGATGTTTCGCAACAGCGGGCTGAGCATCGCGATGGGCAATGCCAGCCGCGAGGTGCAGGCGCAGGCGGACCTCGTCACCGACTCCTATGAGGATGAAGGCTTCGCCAAGGCGATCGAGCGGTTCGTCCTCAGCCGCGCGCCCTCACGCCTGGTGGAGGCGAAATGACCGACGTCGCATCGGCTGAACATCGAACGTTCGAGGACGCGGAGATGCTCGCGCGCGACGTCGCAGAATGGCTCTGCGCCTTGGCGCGGGCGAGCGATGATGATTTCGCGATTTGCCTGTCGGGCGGATCCACGCCCCAGCGTCTCTATGAATGTCTTTCTGATCCGGCAATTGCGTCGCGTTTTCCGTGGGGACGCGCGCACTGGTTCTGGGGCGACGAACGATTCGTGCCCCACGACCATCCCGACAGCAATTACCGGATGGCGCGCGACGCCTTGCTGTCGCGTGTCCCGGTTCCCGACGACAACATCCACGCGGTCCAGACGGAAGGCTTGTCGCCGGAGCAGGCCGCTGCCGCCTACGAGACGGGGCTCAAGCGTTTCTACGGCGCGGACGTGCTTGATCCCGCTCGGCCGCTCTTCGACGTCACGTTGCTCGGCATCGGGGACGACGGCCATACCGCCTCATTGTTTCCCGGACAGCCGACGCTGCGCGAGACCAGGCGGTGGGTGGTCGCGGTCCTCGGTGCGAAATCCGAGGCGCGCATCACGCTGACCTACCCGGTGCTCGACAGCAGCCGCGACGTCGCATTCCTGGCGACGGGAAAAGAAAAGCGGGACGTCGTTGCGCGCGCCCGGGCCGGGGACCCGTCGATACCGGCGGGCCGCGTTCGTCCCGTCGGACACCTCCATTGGTTCACGGATCGCGCCGCGGCAGCAGGCGGAGCGAATTGATGTCGACGCGAGCTCCGCCAACGCAAGGTGCTTCACCCCCCGCTGCCACCATGGTGGTCGTGATGGGCGTTTCGGGCTGCGGCAAGTCGACGATCGGAGCGCTCCTCGCTCAACGCCTGCATTGGGAATACGAAGATGCCGACTGGTTTCACCCGGCGTCGAACGTCGACAAGATGCACAGCGGCATTCCGCTCACCGACGAGGACCGCCGGCCATGGCTTGCCGCGGTCTCAGCCTGGATCGACAAGGCGCGCCGTTCAGGCGGACACGGTGTCGTCGCATGCTCGGCGTTGAAGCGCCGCTACCGTGACGTCCTGATCGGTGATCGTGCCGACGTCCGGCTCGCCTATCTCAAAGGCGACGAGACCTTGATCGCGCGGCGCCTCGCTACCCGCCACGAGCACTTCATGCCGCGAAACTTGCTGCACAGCCAATTCGAAGCGCTCGAGGAGCCGGGCCCGGACGAGAATCCGATCGTCGTCTCGATCGAGCCGAAGCCGCGCGAGATCGTGGCGCAGATCTTGTCGGCGCTGAACGTCGCCGAAGACGTACTGCCGCCCACGCAAACATCTCTGACCGGGACCGTCATATGAACGAGCACGCACGGAACGCCTTGAAGCCCGCCGCCGTGCTGTCGCCCGATCTGCTCCGGAAGATGCACGCCTATTGGCGCGCCGCCAACTATCTTTCGGTGGGGCAGATCTATCTGCAAGACAATCCTCTGCTCGAGACCCCGCTGAAACTCGAACACATCAAGCCCCGTCTGCTCGGGCATTGGGGCACGACGACAGGATTGAATTTTCTCTATGTTCACCTCAACCGGCTGATCAAAGCGAACGATCTGAACATGATGTACGTCATCGGTCCGGGTCATGGCGGCCCGGGTCTTGTGGCGCACACTTATCTGGAAGGGTCGTACACCGAGCGCTATCCGGCGATCGAGCGCAACCGGAACGGACTGCAGCGGCTGTTCCGGCAGTTTTCCTGGCCCTACGGCGTTTCAAGTCACGTCTCGCCGGAGACGCCGGGCTCGATTCACGAAGGCGGCGAACTGGGCTATTCGCTGACCCACGCCTATGGCGCCGCTTTCGACAATCCGGACTTGATCGTCGCGTGCGTCGTCGGCGACGGCGAGGCTGAGACCGGCGCGCTGGCGGCCAGTTGGCATTCCAACAAATTTCTCAATCCCGCGCGCGACGGCGCAGTGCTGCCGATCCTCCATCTCAACGGCTTCAAGATCGCCAATCCGACAGTACTGGCGCGCATCAGCCACGAGGAATTGGAGTCACTGTTGCGCGGCTACGGCTATGAGCCGCATTTCGTCGAGGGCGACGATCCGGCGCTTGTGCATCAAAGCCTCGCCGGCACGCTTGATGTGATCCTGGCGCGGATTCGCCAGATTCAGAGCGGGGCGCGCGCTCGTGCAACCGCGAAACCACCGGAGCGTCCGCGCTGGCCCATGATCGTGTTCCGCACCCCCAAGGGTTGGACCGGACCGAAGTTCGTCGACGGCAAGCCGGTCGAGGGAACGTGGCGCGCGCATCAAGTCCCGATCGACAATCTCAAGAACCCCGAGCACCTCAGGCAGCTCGAAGATTGGATGAAGAGCTATCGGCCGCACGAATTGTTCGACGAAGCGGGGACATTCCGTGAGGAGCTCGCGGCACTCGCGCCCACGGGCCATCGCCGCATGGGTTCCAACCCGCACGCCAATGGCGGTGAACTGTTGCGGCCTCTATCGATGCCTCACTTCCATGACTACGCCGTCACCGTGCCAAAGCCGGGCAGCGTGGAGGCGGAGTCGACGCGCGTTCTCGGCACGTTTCTGCGCGACGTGATGAAGCTCAATCTCGACAAGCAGAATTTCCGGCTCTTTGGCCCGGACGAGACCGCGTCGAACCGGCTCGAGGCCGTCTACGAGGTCTCCGGCAAGGAATGGATGGCCGACGTCGAGGCGGTCGACATCGATCTCAGCCCCGATGGTCGCGTCATGGAGGTTCTGAGCGAGCATCTGTGCGAGGGTTGGCTTGAAGGATACCTCCTCACTGGACGGCACGGCCTGTTCTCCTGCTACGAGGCCTTCATTCACATCATCGATTCGATGTTCAATCAGCATGCGAAGTGGCTGAAGGTCAGCCGGACGATCCCCTGGCGCAAGCCGATCGCGTCGCTGAACTACCTGCTGACCTCGCATGTCTGGCGGCAGGATCACAACGGCTTCTCCCACCAGGATCCGGGCTTCATCGACCATGTGGCGAACAAGAAATCCGACGTCGTGCGCATCTATCTGCCGCCCGACGCGAACTGCCTCTTGTCGGTGACGGATCACTGTCTGCGCAGCCGCAACTACATCAACCTCGTCATCGCCGGTAAGCAGCCGGAATGGCAGTGGCTCGACATCGATGCGGCCGTTCGCCACTGCACCGCCGGCGCGGGCATCTGGCGCTGGGCGAGCAACGACGGCGGCGATCCCGATGTAGTCATGGCCTGCGCCGGCGACGTGCCGACGCTCGAGACGCTCGCCGCCGTGACCCTCCTGCGCGCCTATGTTCCCGACATCCGCATCCGAGTCGTCAATGTGGTGGATTTGATGGTGTTGCAGCCTCAGTCCGAACATCCCCACGGCCTGGAAGGTCAGGATTTCGACGAGCTTTTTACGACGGACAAGCCCGTGATCTTCGCCTTCCATGGCTATCCGGCGATCATTCACAAGCTCACTTACCGACGGCGCAACCACGACAACATTCATGTGCGCGGCTACAAGGAGGAGGGTACGACCACCACACCCTTCGATATGGTCGTGCTCAACAATCTCGACCGCTACCAGCTCGCTCTGGACGCGATCCGGCGGATTCCGCGGCTGAGCGATCAGGTCGAGACCGCGACGGCGCGCTACTGGACCGCCATGGAGCGTCACAAGCTCTATATCAGCGAGCACGGTGATGACATGCCGGAGGTCCGCGATTGGCGCTGGAATCCGTGAGCACTCTCCCGTCGGGGCACGGCTTGACGGCCTCCGACGCGGATATGAACGTCCTCGCGCGGCTCGCCATCGAGATGTTCTGCTATTCGGTACGCAAGCAGATCGCCGCGATGGTCGGCGATCTGCGGCGGCTTGTCCTGGATCGGTGTCAGCCTCGACGAAGCGCGGAATAAATCCGCGAGCAATCCCATCAGCTCGCCTTCATCGCGCTGCGCGGTACTCGTTGTTCCCTCGCAGGAGGACGAGCGGATCGCCCGCCGGCGTTGGTCCCTGGTCTCATCCGGTAGCAGGCGAACGTCGCAAGGCGGATCACAATTCGAACACGTGATGCGGCTCCGGCATCGCCATGCCGGCGCACTGCCTGTTACGGCTTGGCCGCGCGGGCTTTCAGGCTGAACGCCCGATGGCTGTCTGGAACGTCCAGCATCATCGCCAGCAGCACGGCACTGCGCGATTTGCCGTGCGTATCGAGGTTGAGGCTGTCATTCACGCCGCCTTGCAGCGCTTCTTCGAGGACGAAATTGAAGGCCTTGAGCTTCGGCAGCGTGTAGCGGTGGACCGTGCCGCGCACGAGCTTCCCGAATTGCCGGGCGACCGCTTCGATCGTGACCAGCCGCTCGAGCAGCGCGTAATCAGCTTCGTCGTAAGGAATGAGCGACATCGTCTGTGAGTTGCCTTTGTCGCCGGTCCGACTGTGCGCTAGATAGAAAAGTTCGATCTGCGCCATCATCGTGCCTCGACGAACTGCCAGCGCGGCGTGACCTGCGATCGCGGCACGAAGGTCGTGTAGGTACGGATCGTCGGCCGGGTCGCGAAACGAACGCCTCCGCCGCCGGCCGGCCCGTTGACATACAGCGCCTCGACCTCGGTGATGAGTTGCTCCGCGGCGCGCTGGTCCGGCACCCGCGCGGCGACACGCAGGCGAACGTCGCGCACGGACCGGGTTTCGTCCTCGGGCCAGACGCTATTCACGCCGATGAGATCGAACTGGATGGTCTGGTTGCCGAGCATCGGGTTTCGCGACGTGCGCTTCCTAATGATGTCGGCGGCGAGCCGCGCGCGTCCGTCGGCATTGATGCCGCCATAAGAAATCTCGATCTCGGCAAGCACGCCGCTGTCCACGCCCACCAGCACCTTGAGCTGATCGGGCCTCGCGTGCCCGCGCGCCCCGCGCAGCCGCACCACATCGGTGCCGCTGTCCTCAAGATCGAGCTCGGTGACGTCGAGCGTCACGTCGGGGGTGATGTAGGCGGCCGGGTCGTGCATCTCGTAAAGGATCTGTTCGAGAATCGTGTGGCGATCGATGCGGCCGCCGCTGCCGGGCGGCTTGGTGATAGTGATCGAGCGATCGTCGCCGATTTCGGCGATTGGAAAGCCGATCCGGTCGAGGTCGGGCACGTCCTTGAGCCCGGGTTCGGCGAAATATCCGCCTGTCGCCTGTCCGCCGCATTCGAGCAGATGCCCGCTCAGCACGCCGCAGGCCATCGCGTCGAGATCGTCCGCCTTCCAGCCGAAATGCGCCATCGCGGGGCCGAGCGCGAGCGCCGAGTCCGTCACGCGCCCCGTGACGATCACGTCGGCGCCGGCAGCGTAAGCCGCCGCGATTGCATCGGCGCCGAGATAGGCGTTCGTCGAGATGATGCCAGCACCAAGTTTCGAGAACGGTTCCCCGGTCTCGACAAGAACCGGATCGATCGCACGGACCAGATCCGTTACATCGTCGCCCGATACGGCCGCGACCTTGAGCTCGATCCGGCTCTCGCGCGCCAGCCGCGCGACCATCGCGGCGCAGCCTTCGGGCGCTGCGCCTCCGCCGTTCGTTACGAGTTTCGTTCCGTGTTTGGCGCACGCCGGCAGGAGGACCCTCAGGCGATCGGCGAGATTGTCCCAATACCCGCTTCCGCCCCGACGTTTCGCGACATGCAGTAGAGCGAGCGTGCGCTCGGCGAGCGTCTCAATCATGAGGACGTCGATGTTGCCCTTCTCCACCAGCTCAAGCGCGGCATCGAGGCGGTCGTTGAAGAACGCGGAGCCGCCGCCGATCCGAATCTTTCCGCGCTCAGGTTGCGTCGCCATGCTTCCTCGTTGTCTTTCCTGGACGCACATGCGGTGTGGCATGCCAGCGTCGTTTCGACATTATCGCAAGGGCCAGGTGCCAATGAATGAAATAACGCATCGCAGACTTGCGCGCCGGCACGCTATCATGCGGCGGGTTATTCAAACAGAATGAGCCCAAACGGAGCGGGGGAACGCATGCGACGCTGGTCAATCGTGCTGCTTGGCGCGATGAGTCTTGTGGTCGCCCGCGGGCCGGCCGCCGCTCAGCAACCCGAAATCCGCATCTCGCGCACCACGACCATGGCGTACCTGCCGCTGATGGTGATTGAGCATGAAAAGCTTTTGGAAAAGCACGCCGCGCAGGCCGGCATCCCGAACCTGAAGGTGTCGATCCACACTTTTACCGGCCCGAGCGCCCAGTTCGACGCGCTATTCTCCGGCAATGTCGATGTGGTGGCGGTCGGGTCGACCGCGCTGATCACGCTGTGGGCGCGCACCAAGGGCACGGCGAACGAGGTAAAGGGAATCTCTGCGCTCGCCAGCATGCCGATCGCGCTCAGCACGCGAAACCCGAATGTGAAATCGATCCGCGACTTCACCGACAGCGACCGGATTGCGGTGCCGTCGGTCAACGTTTCGTTCCAGGCAATGCTGTTGCAGATGGCGGCCGCGAAGGAATGGGGCGCCGACAACTACAAGAAACTCGATCCCCTGACTGTCGGGCTTGGGCAGATGGATGCGGTCGCCGCAATGGCGCAGCCGAACCACGAGGTCAATTCTGATTTTGCGACGCCGCCTTTCCTCTACATCGAAAAGGAAATGCCCGGCGTGACCCCCATTCTCACCATGCGGGAGATCCTCGGAGAGAAAGGCACGATCGGCACCGCGGCCACGACCACGCGCTTCCGCGAGGGCAAGCCCGAGCTCTACAAGGTGCTTCTTGCGGCGCTGAAAGAGGCGATGGAAATCATCGCTTCCGACAAGGGGCGCGCCGTCGACGGCTATATTGGAGCGACCGGCGACAGGAAGACCACGCGCGAGATGCTGCTCAGGATCGCGAACGACCCCGACGTCGAGTTCACCATGACGCCGCGTGCCATGCAGAACTACGCGGATTTCATGTTCAAGACCGGTACCATCAAGCGCCGCCCGGAGAAGTGGTCCGAGCTATTCTTCAGCGAGACCGGCGAATTGAACGGAAGCTAATGGACCTCGATCTGAAAGGGCGTTCGGTCCTCATCAGCGGCGCCTCGAAGGGCATCGGCCGCGCGGTGGCGGAGGAATTCGCCCGCGAGGGATGCAGCCTGTTTCTTGTGTCGCGGACCGCTGCTGATCTTGAGCGGGCGCGTGACGAGATCAGAGCGCGTTACAACGTGGCGGTCGCGATCCACGCGGCTGATCTGGCGCAGCCCGACGCCCGCCAGGCCGTCTTCGAAGAGGCCGCCGCCGTCGACATCCTCATCAACAATGCCGGCGCAATCCCCAAAGGCGATCTGCTTGAGCTCGAAGATGCCCGGTGGCGCGAGGCGTGGGAGCTGAAGGTCTTCGGCTACATCAACATGTGCCGCGAATTCTATCGCGTCATGCAGGCACGCAAGTCTGGCGTCATCATCAACATCATCGGCTTCTCGTCCGAGAAGCTTGATTACGACTACCTGGCGGGTTCCACCGGCAATGCCGGCCTCGTCGCCTTCACGCGCGCGCTCGGCAGCATGAGCATCGAATACGGCGTGCGCGTGCTCGGCGTGAATCCCGGCTACGTGGAGACCGAGCGGGCGGTGCGCGGGTTGCGCATCCGCGCCGAAAAGGAACTCGGCGACGCCGAGCGCTGGGGCGACCTCGTACGCGACCTTTGGCCGCGCGGGCAGATGATCAAGCCGAAGGAAATCGCCGACGTGGTGGTCTTTCTCGCCTCGGATCGGGCCAGCGCAGTGTGCGGACAGGTCGTGACGGTCGATGCCGGATTCGCGGCCCGTTCCTATGGTCGCCGCCGCTCCGGTTAGGGAGTCAGGAGTCCAGGATGTCGAGCGACCGCATGAAGATCTATTGGCCTATCGGCCTCACGCGCGACATGCCGGGTCGCACCGACCGCTCTGATCTGTTCAACGAGACGCTCAACGAATACGCCCGCGCCGTGATGGGGCCAAATGTCGAGGTCACCATCGCGTGGATGAAACGCACGACCGGCATGATGTCGTCGGCCTATCTTGGCATCATCAACGACACGCAGATCGTCTCCGACATTCTCGACGCCGAGCGCGACGGCTACGCTGCCGCGACTGTCGGCGGCCATTGGGACCCCGCGCTCGCGGCGGCACGCGAGGCCGCGACCATTCCGGTGGTCGGTCCGGGTGAGGCCGCGATGCTGTTTGCCGGCACGCTCGGGCGGAAATTTGCCTTCCTCACCGTGATGGAAGGCTACGTTCCGGTGATCGAGAACAATATCCGCGTATACGGCCTCGAACCGCGCGCGATCGCGCGGCGTCCAGTGCGCAAGTTCGGCATGACCTATGAGAACATCGTGCGCTGCCTCGAAGGCAAGGACGACGAATTCCTCGTCGAGCTCGCCAAAACCGCGCGTGAATGCATCGATGACGGCGCCGACGTGATCATCGCGGGCGGGCAATTGTTCGGACCGATCTTCCAAAGGCACAAGTTCTTCACCGTGCCGAACACCGGCGTGCCGGTGGTCGAGGTATCGGCCTGCGGTCTGAAACTCGCCGAGACGCTCGCGCAGCTCTATCGCACCGTAAACCTGCGCAAGAGCGAGCATGTGAACGCGCCGTTCCGCACACCGCCGCGCGCTGCCGTCGATGAGATGAGGAAGAAATTCGGCATCACCTGAGCGGGAAAAAAAGAGAGAAATCGGGGAGGACGACATGATCTGCAAGTCTTCGCGCAGGATCGCGCTTACCGGATTGGTGCTGGCATTCATCGCGAGCACTGGCGCTGCTGCATCGGCGCAGGACTATCCGAACCGGCCGATCCGATTGCTCGTCGGCTTCGCGGCCGGCGGGTCGAGCGACATCGTGGCCCGCGTCATCGCGCAAAAAATGTCGGAAATCCTCGGTGTTGCGATCCCGGTCGAGAACCGCACCGGCGCGAATGGCACCGTCGCCATGCGCCTTGCCGCGCAGGCCGCGCCGGACGGCTACACCATGACGATCGCGGGGGCGACCGTGATGGCGATCAGCCCGCACACCACGCCATCGCTCGGCTATGATCCGGTCAAGGACTTCATCGGCGTTTCGACGGTCTCGAAGAGCCCGATCGTCATCGCGGTGAACCCCTCGGTCCCGGCGGCGAACCTGAAGGAGCTGGCCGCGGTCGCGAAAGGCGGCGGGCTGACGATGGGCTCGTCGGGCGTCGGCGGCATCGCGCACCTTGCGATCGAGATGTTCGACAAGGCGGCGAACGTGACGGCGATCCACATCCCCTATACGGGCGGCGCACCGGCTGCGACCGATGTGGTGGCTGGCCACACCCAGTCGCTCGCGATGGATCTCGCGCCGCTGCAGGCCTTCATCGCGGACGGACGGATGCGCGCCATCGCGGTTGTCGGCGAGAGGCGCTCGCCGATGCTTCCGGACGTCCCGACCGCGATCGAGCAAGGCTATCCGGGCATGAGCGCGGACAACTGGTATGCGATCGTCGTGCCCGCGGGGACGCCGCAGCCGATCGTCGCGAAGCTGCACGCCGCGATCCTGCAGGCAACCAACGCGCCGGACGTGAAGGAGAAGCTCGCCAAGATCGGCTCCGAAGCCTTCCCGATGGCCTCGCCCGCGGACTTCCCGCGGTTTCTCAAGCGCGAACTGGACCGCTGGGGCGAGGTCGCGCGGGCTGCGGGCCTCGAACAGAAGTAAACCTGCTACTCGATCTGGGCGCCGCTCGCCCTGATGATCGGCGCCCATTTCGCGGCTTCGTCGCGGATGAATTGTGCCGTGCTTTCGGGTGTCGAGCTCTCCACCGGGTCGATGCCCAGCTTCGTCAGTCTGTCCTTGACCTCGTCGCTCGCCATCGCGGCGTTGGCCGCGCGATTGAGCCTTTCCACGATGGCGCGCGGCGTCCCCTTGGGCGCGAGCAGCATGATGCACGAATACGTCTGCCATCGCGGCAAGCCGGCTTCCGCGGTCGTCGGGACCTCCGGAACCAGCGATGAGCGTTTCGGCGACGGCGTCGCCAGCGCGCGCACGGCGCCCGACCGGATGAACGGCGCAACCGTCGGCGTGCCCGCCAGCATGAATGTCAGGCGGCCGCCGATCATGTCGTTCAGCGCTGCCGTTTCGCCGCGATAGGGCACGTGGCTGGCCTCGACGCCGGTCAGCGATTTGAACAGCTCCGGACCAAGATGCATCGGGCTGCCCAGGCCTGCCGAACCGTAATTTGCCTTGCCGGGGTTCTCCCGCAGATAGCTGACGAGCGACGGTAGGTCCGTCACGGGAAGCGAAGGATGGACGACCAGGATGAAATTGATGATTCCCATCAGCGCGATCGGCTCGAAGTCGGCAATCGAATCGTAGGGCAGCTTTTTCTGCAGCGTGATGTTGATCGGATGTGCGAGCGTCGTGATCAGCAGCGTGTAGCCGTCGGGATCGGCCTTCGCGACGGCGTTCGTCCCGACGATCACGCCGGCGCCGGGCCGGTTGTCGATGACGATAGGCTGGCCGAGCCCAGCCGCCATCCGCTCCGCGATGATGCGCGCGCCGACGTCCGTCGAGCCGCCCGCGAGATACGGCACGATCACCCTGATCGGCCGGTCGGGATAGGCGCCTTGCGCGAACACCGGCGCGGCCGCGCCGGCCGCGGGAAGCAGCGCGAGCGCCTTGAGAACGGTCCGGCGGTGCAGTGCCGCTGTCATGTCATGTCCTCCGGTTCTATGTGAGCGCGCCGAGCGTCAAAAGCCGCGACATGTCCGCGAGTGCGCGCACGTCCCAGCATGCGGCGAGCAGGTCCTTCGCTCTGTCTGCGGACAGGACGCCGCGCGCTTGCGAAAGGAACTT
>CAYZMR010000006.1:13500-23177 GCA_964479515.1 uncultured Hyphomicrobiales bacterium
GCCGGGCGCGACGATGACGCTGCTCAGGCGGCACTCCAGCTCCATGCCGATCATCAGCGCCGCCAGGAATTCCTCGCCCGGCACTGTTTGTGTTTCCGCGATCGCGAGCAGGGCGGAGATCACCGGACCGGTCGGATGCGTGATGGTCGCAAGATGCGTGTCGTCGAACGCGTGAGCGGCCGAGCTCAGGCAATTGATCATCGCGGCGGCCGGCGCATCGAAGCGCTCGCGCCGGCCGATCACGTGACAATGCCCAGGCGACGAATAGCTTTGCACGCCCTTGATGGCCGCCTCGACCGTCGGCGTCGGCGCGCCGCCCAGCGCACAGCCGACCCAGTTCACGACTGTGCGGACGCTCTGGCGTTGCACCTCGGCCGATAGACCGGCGAACGAAGCCGAAAGAACATAGTCCGCAATCGCCTCGGTGATCGCCGGATCGGCGGCACTTGCTTGAGAAGCCACGCTGACATTCATGATCTTTCCTGCCTTCGCGTTGGATCAGCGCGCCCCGCCCGTGAGGCTGACGATATCGCCGGTCACATACGAGGCTTTCTCGGAGAGGAGCCACACGATCGCCTCCGCGACCTCGTGCGGCTCGCCGGCGCGGCCGATCGGCATCGTCGGGCCAAAGCGCTTGACTCGCTCCGGGATGCCGGCGGCGTCGTGGATGTCGGTATCGATCAGGCCGGGGCGCACGGCGTTGACCCGGATGCCGCAGGTGGCAACCTCGTGGGCGAGCCCGATCGTGATGGTCTCGAGCGCGCCCTTGGACGCCGCATAGTCGATGAAGGCGCCCGGCGAGCCGGTGCTTGCCCCCAGCGACGACACGTTCACGATGACACCGCCCTTGCCGCCATGCTTGGTCGACATGCGTTTCACCGCCTCGCGCGCGCACAGTAACTGCCCGGCGACGTTGACGCGCATCACCTCCATGATGGTCGCAAAGCTGACCTCCTCGATACGGCGTTTCTTTCCGCCGGTGATGCCCGCATTGTTGACGAGGCCCGTCAGCATGCCGAAGACGCGATCCGTTTCGGCGAACAGGCGCAGCACGTCATCTTCGTTGCCGACATCGCCCTGGATCGCGAAGGCCTCGCCGCCCGACGCCACGATGTCGGCGACGACTGCATCGGCCTGCGCCCGCGCGTCGCGGTAGTTCACGACGACGGCCGCCTTCTCGCGTCCGAGCAGCCGCGCGGTTGCGGCCCCGATGCCGCGGCTCGCTCCGGTGACGATGACGATCTGGCGTTGGGTCATGGGTTGGGTGTCCTACAGTCCGAGGTACGCGCGCTGCACGTCGGCGTCGGCGAGCAGCTTTGGCCCGGTTCCCGATTTGACGACACGGCCGCGCTCGATGACATAGCCACGGTTCGCCATGCCGAGCGCATCGCCGACATTCTGCTCCACCAGCAGCACCGCGATCCCCTTCTGGCGCGCGAGCGAGAGGATCAAATCGAACACCCGTTCCACCATCTGCGGCGACAGCCCGAGCGAGGGCTCATCGAGCATCAGCAGCTTCGGCTGACTCATCATCGCACGCGCGATGGCGCACATCTGCCGTTCACCCCCCGAGAGGCTGCCCGCGAGCTGCTGGCGTCGCTCCGCAAGGATGGGGAAGAGCGAGAGCATGTCCTCAAGCGACGTCTTGAGCGCGGGCCGCGCGTTTGCATTGAAGGCGCCGAGCTCCAGATTCTCCAGCACCGTCATGAACGGGAACAGTCGGCCGCCCTCCGGAACCATGACCAGACGGCGGGTGACCACATCATGCGCCGGAAGCCCGCCGATCGCGGCGCCGTCGAAACGGATCGTTCCGGCAGTACATGGCAGCAAGCCGGATATCGCGCTCAAGAGCGTTGTCTTGCCGGCTCCATTCGCCCCAACCACGGTAACGATCTCGTCGGTGCCGACGGTCAGGCTGACGTCGCACAACACCGGCACGTCGCCATATCCCGCGCTGACCCCCTGCACGTCGAGCAGAACGCTCATGCGTGCCCCGCCAAATGCTTCTTGCCCAGATAGGCCGTGACCACCTGCGGGTCGCTCAGCACGTCGGCGGCGCTGCCCTCCGCGATCTTGGCGCCGTGATGCAGCACGATCACGCGGCGCGAGAACGCGCGCACGACCTTCAGGTTGTGCTCGATCACCAGAAAAGTCATGCCGCGCGCATTGAGGCGGTGGATCAGCTCGATCACCTGCGTGACCTCGGTGGCGTTGAGCCCGGCCATGACCTCGTCGAGCAGGATCAGATCCGGCTCGAGCGCGAGCGCCCGCGCGACTTCCAGGCGGCGCCGCTCGCTCAAGGTCAGCTCGGCGGCGGGCACTTCGGCGCGCGCGGTGAGTCCGACCTCGGCGAGGACGGCGCTCGCGTGCGCGAAGGCATCGGCGTGGGCGCGATGGCGCATAAATGCGCCAACCATGACATTCTCGCGTGTCGTCATGCCCGTCAGGGGCTTCGCGATCTGGAAGGTCCGGCCCATGCCGCGTTGCGCGCGGGCGTACGGTGGGAACTGATCGATCCGTTCGTTACGAAAGACGATCGTGCCCTCGCTCGGCTTGAGCTGCCCGGTGATCAGGTTGAACAGGGTCGTCTTGCCGGCTCCATTCGGTCCGATGAGGCTGAGGATATCGCCGCGATCCATGCTGAACGAAACGCCGTCCACGGCAACGAGCCCGGCAAAGCGCCGCGTTACCCGTTCGACCGCGAGGAATCGCTCGGTCATCGGCGTCCTCGCTGACGCATACGCCGCGTGATGACCAGCACCGCGCCCACCATGCCGCGTTTGAGGAACAACGACGCCGCGACAAGAACCGCGCCGAGGATGATGAGATGGCCGCCCGGAATGTCGCCACCCAACGCCCCGCGCAGGAAGTTCTCCAACGGCACGATCAGCAGTGCGCCGATCACGGGGCCGATGATGGTGCCGATCCCGCCGATCAACGAAATCAGCGCGAATTTCACGCCGATGTCGGGCAGCGAGAACAGGCTCGGCGGATCGAGCACCCGGACATACATCGCAAACAGTCCGCCACCAATGCCGGTCAGGAGCGCCGAGAGCGCCATGCCCTGCAGCTTGACCTTGAGCACGTCGATGCCGGCGGCGCGTGCCGCATCCTCGTCGGCGCGCACGGCAAGCAGGTAGTGCCCGAGCCGGCCGCGGCGCAACGCGACCGTGATGAGGACGACGATGCTCATGAAGGCGAACATGAGGAGCGCGTATTTCCAGCGCTCGATGAAGATCATGTTCGCGAATGCGGCGCGGAACGGGATCAAGATCCCGCGCGGTCCGCCGGTGATCCGATCGCTGTAGTTTGCGAGCGCGAAGCAGGCTTCGTTGATTGCCATGGTGGCGATCGCGAAGAACGGCCCGCGCAGGCGGAACGTCGGCCAGGAGACCAGCAGCGCGACGACCGTCGCGAGTGCGGCCGCCGGGAAGATCGCGAGCCACGGCGTAAGCCCAAGGTCGAGATAGAGCCGCGCGACCGCATAGGCGCCGATCGCGAAGAATACGCCGTGCCCAAGCGAGAACTGCCCGCCGAAGCCGCCAATGACGTTCCAGGCCGCCGCGAGCGCAGCGAAGAGATAAGTGTAAGCGAGAATGTTGACCCAATACGGGTTGCTCCACAGCAGCACCAGCGGCAGGGCGCTGAGCGCCAGCAGGCCCGCATAGCGGCCGAGCATGAGGCCGAATGAATCGGGCTGCGCCGCGAAGGCCTGCTGCGGCGCCGTCATGTCTGCTCGCGCAGGCCGACCTCTTCGGCGCCCGCCTGGCCCATCAGCCCGGACGGCCGCACGACAAGGACGACGACGAAGATGATGAACCAGATCGCCTGCTTGAGCACCGGGTCGACGTAATATCCCGCAAAGCCCTCCATCAGGCCGACGGCGAGCCCGCCTAGATAGGCGCCGGGGACGCTGCCGAGCCCGCCGAGCACCACGACCGCAAACGCCGGCAGGATGAAGTTTCCGCCGATGTAGGGAGACAGCGTATAGATCGGCGCGAGCAACGCGCCTGCTACTCCCGCAAGCGCGCTGCCGAGCCCGAAGGTGAGCAGGTAAGTGCGCTCGACATTGATGCCCATCAGGCGGGCGGACTGGCGATCCTGGATCACCGCGCGGATTGCCTTGCCGGCCATCGTCCGCGACAGGAACAGCATCAGGCCGAGCGCGATCGCGGATGCCGCGATGAAGACGATCACGCGCGTCATGCTCGCCTTGAGGCCGAACACGTCGATGACGACGCTCGAATATGATCCGGTCAGGCTGTAGCCCTCGCCGCGCGTGATCGCGAGCACCGAGTTCTCGAACAGGATGAGCAGGCCGAAGGTCGCGAAGATCTGCATCATCGGCTCGTTCTGCAACGGCTGCAGCACGAGCCTCTGCACCGCGAGGCCGACGACGAACATCAGCGGCGCCACCAGGAACACCGCGTAGTAAGGACCGATGCCGAACTTGGCGAAGCAGAAGAAGGTCGCGTACATCGCGAGCATCACCAGCTCGCCTTGTGCGAAATTCACGATGCGGACGACGCCGAAGATCAGGTTGAGGCCGATGCTGACGAGGCTATAGATCCCGCCGAGCAGGATGCCGGAGATCAGGATGTTGAGGAACGGTTCCATCGCTTGCGCGGCGGCCGGGCCGGACCCGGCCCGGCGAGCCGTGCGGCCGCGCGGCTACTTGCGCGGCAGGTTGATGAGCTTGACGTTTGGCTGCGCCGCCTCCGTCGGATAGACCGTGACGACCTTGCCGGACTGCCACTGCACCACCGTCGGGAAAGCGCGCGTGTTCTGGAACTGGGCGTCGAACTTCGCGCCGAAGCCGGTGGCATAGCTCTTCGCAGGCTTGTCCATCGTGGCGGCCGCCGCGCGCACCTTGTCCATGTCGACGGAGCCTGCCGCCGCGATCGCCTCGATCAGCATCTGCATGCCGACATAGGCGGCCATGCCCTGCGGCGCGATCGGATCGCGCTCATATTTCTTCTTGTAGGCCGCGAGATAAGCGGCCGCGCCGGGGCCATAGGCTTCGGTCTGGTCCGGGCGCGGATAGCCGACGACCGCGACGCCTTCGAGATACTCGGCGCCGAGCGCGTCCAGCGTCTCGAACGTGTCGCCGGTGCCGACCAGCAGCAGCGCCTGCGGCTTGAAGCCCTGGTCGCGCATCGTGCGCAGCAGGAGATTGCCGTCGGGCACATAGCCGGTGTTGATCCACACATCCGGGCCCGCACCCTTCGCGAGCAGGACCGAATCCGTGAGGTCTATGGCGCGAAAATTGTGCGCGCCGACGCCGACGATGACCGCGCCCGCCTTCTCCAAGAGCTCCTTCTGGCGCTGCGCGATCGACGTGCCGTAGATCGAATCCTCGCTCTCGATCCAGATCTTGAGGCCCTTGATCGGCTTGCCGAGCGCCGGCGCAAGCAGTTCGGTGGTGGCGTTGGCCGAAACCTCGGCGAAGCTCGACGCATAAGGGCCGCTGCGAATGAAGTTCGGCAGGCCGCGCGCCGTGAGATCGGCGGCAAGCGCATTCGTGTCCCAGTAGATCTTGCTGTAGCGCAGCGCGGCGTCGCTCGCCGCGTTGGAGACGGCACTGATATAGGTCCCGACGAAGACGTCGACCTTGTCGGCGCTAAGCTTCTCGACCGCGGCGATCCCCTGTTGCGGATTCGACGCATCCCCGCGCATCAGTTCGAGCTTGCGGCCGAGCACGCCGCCCTTGGCGTTGGCTTCATCGATCGCGAGCTGATAGCCGCGCGCGACCTCGTCGCCATAGAGCGCGACCGGACCGGAATAGGGGTTGATGGCGCCGATGCGGATCGGCTCCTGCGCGCAGGCGGCGCCGGCGGTGAGCGCAGCGGCGAGCGCGGCCGCCGCTAGCAAGGCGGATGGATGTCGTGTCATGGTAGTCCTCCCTTGGACGTTCCTTGGACTTTGTTTTTTCAGACGTTCAGTCAGATCAGCGCAAATCGCGCGAGCGCGACGCCGTGTTCATCCTCGATTTTCAGTATCACCGGCCGCTCGGCCGCGATGCCCATTTCGGGATTGACGATGTTGGTGATGAGGCGCGGGCCTTCGTCGAGCTCGACCAGCGCGACGTTGTAGGGCAGGCGTTCCTTGAATGCCTCGTGATAGGCGTGATGATAGATCACCCAGCTCACGACGCGGCCCTTGCCCGAGGCGGCGGTCCAGTCCCACTCGGCGGCGAGACACTCGGGACATTCGGCGCGCGGCGGCAGCCAGGCATTGTTGCACTTGCGGCAGCGCTGGAACGTGAGACGCCCCTGCTTGAGCGAATCCCAGTAGGGTTGCGACAGCGGCGTCGGTTCGGGAAGCGGGAAGCTCATCGCTCGGTGCCTCAGTGTCCCAGGATCAGAGTCGAATGCGTGGTCATGATGCCGCCCTGGTTGGAGACGACGCAGGTCTCGGCACCCTTCACCTGATTGACGGAGGTGCCGCGCATCTGCCGCACGCCTTCCATCACGAGCTGCAGGCCCGGCATTCCGGTTTCGGACAGAAGCCCGCCCGAGGTGTTGATCGGCAGTTCGCCGCCCACGGCGACGCGCCCGCCTTCGACCCAGTGGCCGCCCTCGCCCTTGCGGCAGAAGCCGTAATCCTCGAGCGTCATCATCACGGCGATGGTGTAGCAGTCGTAGATCTGCGCCACGTCGATGTCCTTCGGCGCGAGGCCGGCCATCTTGAACGCGGTCTGCGCCGACACCTTCGCCATCGTCTCGGTCAGCACCGGGCGCAGCGGCACGTCGTAGGACGTCTGCCCCTGTCCGAAACCCAGAATGCGCACCGGCGCCTTCACGCCGAGCTCGCGGGCACGCGTCTCGCTCATCACCACGACCGCGGCGGCGCCGTCGGAGACGAGGCAGATGTCGTCGCGCTTCAAAGGCTCGATGATGAAGGGCGACTCCATGTACTTGTCGAGCGTCAGCGGCACACGCAGCGCCGCGTGTGGATTGGTGGCGCCGTGATTGCGCACCGCGACCGCGATCTCGCCGAACTGCTCCGGTTTGGTGCCGTACTCGGCCATGTGCCGCTGCATCGTGAGGCCATAGCCAGCCGCGACGCTGAACCAGCCGTAAGCCGCGTCGTCGCCCCAGGCCTTCTCATAGGCCTGGCGCGTGCCGGTCTTCGGATCGTCCGCCAGGGACACGATCGCGACGTCGCATTGCCCGGCGTCGATCGCCATGCAGGCGAACGAGATCATGCTGATGTTGGTGGCGCCGCCCTGGTCCCATACGCCGCCGACTTTCGGCTGCATCGCCATCGCCTCGGAGAGCGTCTGCCCGTACATCGATGAGTAGCGCGAGGTCGGCACCTTGACGAACAGCGCGTCGACCACGGACTTCTCGATGCCGGCATCCGCGAGCGCATTGCGGCACGCCTCGACGTTGAGCGAGACCGTGCCGCGCCCGGGCAGACGCCCGAACTTGGTGTGGCCGATGCCGGCGATGACGTATTTGCCGCGCATCAGATCACTCCGTCCTTGGCGAGTTGATCGACGTCGTTCTTCGACAGTCCGAGCCAACCGCCAAGCACGTTCTCGTTGTCGGCGCCGAGCGTCCGGCTCGGCTCGTGCGGCAGTTGCGGTGCGCCGTCGTAGCGCATCGGACTCGATTGCACGACGATGCGGCCGAACTCGGGATGATCAATCCATTGCAGCATGCCGCGCTGATGCAGATGTGGATCGTTGACGACCTCCATCAGCGTGCGCACCGGCGCGCAGGGAACCCGATGCTTCATCAGCAGCGCGAACAGGTCTTGCTTGTTGAATTGACGCGTGAACTCGCTCACGAGATCGTCGATCACGTCCATGTGGGCGACTCTCGTCTTCAGGCTTTGGAAGCGCGGATCGTCGGCGAGATCGGGCCGCCGCATGGCCTCGAGCAGGTTCTTCCAATGCTGCTCGCCGACGCAGATGATGGCGATGTAGCCGTCGCTCGTGGGATAGACGTTGTAGGGAGACTCGGCGAGCCCGCCGTGGCGGTTCCCGGTGCGGTCGGCCTCCTTCCAGCCGAGCCCGAAACACATGCCGAGCGTGGAGGCGAGCGACGCATAGACCGCATCGAGCATCGCGACCTCGACGGTGCGCCCGCGCCCTGTGCGCTCGCGATCGAGCAGCGCCGTGACGATGCCGCCGTAAAGGTGCACGCCGGCGAAGAAGTCACAGAGCGCGGGCCCCGCCTTCACCGGCTCGCGGTCGGGAAAGCCGGTCGAGTCCATGACGCCGGACATCGCCTGCACGGTCAGATCCATTGCGGGATAGTCGCGATACAGGCCCTCCTGCCCATAGCCGGAGCTCTGCGCGTAGACGAGGCGCGGATTGATCTTGTGCATCGCCTCGACGCCAAAGCCGAGCCGCGCCATGACGCCGGGCGCGAAGTTCTCCACCAGCACGTCGGCGCGCCGGATCATGTCGATCAGCAGGTCGCGCCCTTGCGTGTTTTTCAGGTCGAGCGAGACGGAGCGCTTGTTGCCGTTGAGCATCGCGAACGGCAGCGCGGCGCCGCCGACGACGCCACGCCGGCGCAGGTGCTCGCCGCCCTTCGGCTCGACTTTGATGACTTCGGCGCCCGCCTGCGCCATCAGGAAGGTCGCGTAGGGGCCGTTGTAGATCTGGCTCAGATCCACGACCTTGATGCCGGCGAGCGGATAGGGCGAGGTCACGTCAGCGTCCCTTGAAGTTCGGTGGACGTTTCTCGGCGAAGGCCGCAGGGCCTTCCTTCGCGTCCTCGGTGAACTGCAGCAGCCGATTGGTCATCGCCTCGAAGCGCAAACCGGTCACGCGGTCCATCTCGCGCGAGCGCACCGCCATTTCCTTCGCCGCCTGGACGGCGAGCGGCGCGTTCGCGGCGATCTTCTTCGCGTAGTCGCGCGCGGTCTCCATCAGCTTGTCCTTCGCCACCACCTTGTTGACGAGGCCGTAGTGCAGCGCCTTCTGCGCGTCGATGCCGTCGCCGGTGAGCAGCATTTCCATGCCGATCGCGTAAGGGAGCTGATCGAGGATGCGCTGCGTGCCGCCGTTGCCGGGCAGGATGCCGCGCTTGACCTCGGCGACGTTGAACGTCGCGTGCTCGGCGGCGACGCGGATGTCGGTCGCGAGCAGCAAGGTCATGCCGCCGGCGAGGCAATAGCCGTTCACCGCCGCGATGATGGGCTTCCAAACCTCAAGCCCGCGATTGAGCAGTTGATCGCGCTGCGTCAGCCACATCTCGTCGAGGCTTGCCGGCGCGGTCAGGAAGCTCTTGATGTCGGCGCCGGCGCTGAACGACTTCTCGCCCGCGCCGGTGATGATCGCGACACGGATTTCGGTTTCGTCGCGCACGCGCGTCCAGGCCTGCGACAGTCCGCGATAATGCTCGGCGTCCATCGCGTTCATCCGCTCGGGGCGGTTGATCGTGATGGTGGCGATGCCGTCCGTGACGTCGACGTCGATCGACATGGTCTCAGGCCTTCTTACGCTGGCCGCCGAGCAGGTCGCGCGCGACGACCATGCGATGAACCTCGGAAGGGCCCTCGCCGATGCGTTTGATGCGCATCTCGCGATGCCAGCGCTCCAGCGGCATTTCACGCGCGACGCCGAGACCGCCGAACATCTGGATGCAGCGGTCGACCACCTTGCCGGCGACCTCGGTCGCGTAGACCTTGCAGATCGAGGCATCGACCTTGATGTCCTG
>CAYZMR010000006.1:23277-34014 GCA_964479515.1 uncultured Hyphomicrobiales bacterium
AGCCCCCAGTCCGACTGGCCGACACCCGAGATCCAGATCTTCGTTCCATTGAGGATGTAGCGGTCACCCTTCTTCTCGGCGCGTGTCTGGATCGCGCGGCCGGGATCGGAGCCGCCGCTCGCCTCGGAGATTGCAACGAACGTCTTGCTGCCCGCCTGGAGCGTAGGCACCGCATATCTTTCGATTTGGTCCTTGCGGCCGAGAAAAATTGAATTCGGCGGGTCCCAGCCGAAGGCGTGGCAGGCCGCGATGTAGAGTCCCATCTTGCATTGAGAGGACTCCTCAGCGACGACCGCCTGACCCAGCAGGTTCAACCCCGCGCCGCCCCACTCCGCCGGCGATTCGACGTTCCAGAAGCCGAGCTTCTTGGCCTCCTCCTGCAGCGGCTTGAGCACGTCGTCCGGCAACGCATAGGCGTCGTGCGGCAGGGGAGCCTCGGCAGGCACAACCCGTTCGCGCATGAAACGGCGCGCGGTGTCCTGCATCTGGCGGAACTCATGCGGGAGTTCCCATGCTCCGTCGCTGTTATGAGCGCTCACGCGTTTGCTCCCTGATTTTTCGCCGCGCTGGCGCGCTTGGCCTCGCTCGCGGTCACGTCGAGGCGATAACGAATATGTTCGCCGACCGCCGTCTGTTCGGCGATGACCGCGCCGTAGTCGCGCTCGGCGGTCGCGCGCGAAATATAGCCGAGGTTGAGATCAAGCTCGACCGCTTCGAGCGCGCGTTCGAGCGGATCGCCGAAGCCGCCTCCGCCGGGCGAGGAATTCATCACGAGATCGCCGGCTTTCAGCGGCTGTTTCTCGTATTTGCTGCGCAATGGGGGGATGAACTCTTCATTGCCGCTGCGATACTTCACCTCGTTCGGGGCGGCCGATTTTCCGCCGGCAACACCGAACGGCACATGATCGACACGATCGCCCAGCACCGAGACGAGAACGTCGGTCCACGGTTCGAACGAATAGGTCGTGCCGCAGCCGCCGCGGAATTCGCCGGCGCCGCCGGAGTCCTCGCGTAGCGCGAAATGCCGGAAGCGCACCGGATAGCGGTGCTCCGACATCTCGATCGACATGAAGTTCGCCATGCTCTGCGGCGTCACGCCATGCACGAGCCCGTCGCCGCCGTTATAGCCGCCATAGCCGCCCGGATACGGAAACACCGAGACGAAATAGCGCCCGGTGCGCGGATGGCGGCCCGCGACCGTGGTCACGCCGGTCGTGCCGAACGAGGCGGCGGGCGTGCGCTGCGGGATCGCCTGCGCGAGCGCGCCGAACACGACGTCGAGCAGGCGGCCGACGACTTCGAGATAACCGCCCACCGGCGTCGGATACTTGACCGACAAGAGGCAGCCGTCCGGAATGTTGAACTTGGTCGGCCGGAACGCGCCGCCGTTCACCGGCACTTCGGGAAAGATGTGTTTGAGCGCCACATAGCAGCTCGACAGCGTCGTGGTGAGCGCGAGATTGATCGGACCGCGGGTCACGCCGTCGGTGCCGGTGAAATCGAAGTGCAGGTCGGTACCGGATTTCGTCAGCGTCAATGCGAGCTTGACTGGCTCATCGACGATCCCGTCGTTGTCGAAGAAGTCCTCGAAATGATACGCGCCGTCCGGGATCTCCGCGATGTAGGAGCGCATCTGCGCCTCGGAGCGGTCCATCATCTCGGCGATGCAGTCGGCAAGCCGCTCGCGGCCGTAGCGCGCGAGCAGCGTGTCGAGCCCGCGCCGCCCGACATTGAAAACGTTGCACATCGCCGAAAGATCGCCCGCGATCTGGTCCGGCAGCCGCACATTGCCGGTGAACATCTTGACGAGCTGTTCGTTCAGCTTGCCGCGATCGTAGAGCTTCATCGGCGGGATGATCAGCCCTTCCTGGTGGATCTCGGTCGCCTTCGGCGCCCAGCCGCCCGGCACGCTGCCGCCGATGTCCATCCAGTGGCCCGTGCTCGCGAGCAGCGCGAACAGCTTGCCGTCGACGAAATAGGGCGACACCAGCACGATGTCCTGCAGGTGCGTGCCGCTTACATAGGGATCGTTGACGATCCACATGTCGCCTGGATTGAAGCCGCCCTCCTTGCCGACGAGCGCGATCAGGTTGGTGACCGTGAACTGCATGTTGGCAAGGAACACCGGCAGGCCGTAGCGGCCCTGCGCGATCGTCTCGCCAGTCGTCGGGTGAAAAATGCCATGCGCGCAGTCGTTGGTTTCCGAGATGATCGGCGAGATCGCCGCATGGATGAGATGCAGGTCCATCTCATCGGCGATCTGCTCCAGCGCGCCGCGCACGACGGCCAGCGTGACGGGGTCGGTCATGCGGCCTCCACGATCAGATTGTGAAAGCGATCGACCCTCAATGTCATACGCGGCTCGACCACGGTCGTGGTGTCGGATTGCTCGATGATCGCCGGGCCGGCGAGCGTCATGCCGGGCTTGAGATCGCCGCGGCGATAGATCGGCGTGTCCATCCAGGTGCCGAAGTGGACCCGGCGTTGCGCATGTGTTGTCGGCGGCTGCGCGGAGGACGCGCCATTCACATGCCGTTCGGCACGCTTGCGCTTGCCCTCGACCGTAGTGCGCACGTTGATCACCATCACCGGAATGCCGGCGAGCGTGTTGCCGAATTCCGCCCGATACGCCTCGTTGAACGCCGTCGTCATGCGTTCGATCGGCCAGTCTGCCTCGACCGGCACGCGCATGGCGTGGATCTGGCCGAGATAGGCCATGTCGATCGCGTGCGTTGCCGTCAGCACGTCCACCGGAGCTTCGCTGGCGCGGATCGCCGCCTCGCCCTCGGCGCGCTGCTCGCGCATGATCTGCACGATGCCGGCGGGGTCGATCTCGGTGATCACGCGCTCGACCGTGCGCGAATAGTCGTAGCGCACGTTGGCCGAGGCGCAGCCCATCGCGCACAGCACGCCGGGATAGAGCGGCACCAGCATCGCGCCGATGCCGACCTCCTGCATCAGCGCCGCGCCGTGCACCGGCCCCGCACCGCCGAACGCCACCAGCGCGAAGTCGCGCGGATCGTGCCCACGCTCGATCGACAAGAGCCGGATGCGGCCCGCCATGCGCTGGTTGACGACGGCCAGGATCGCCTCGGCGGTTTCCTCGATGCCGAGCCCGAGCTTTGCCCCAAGCGCGCCCATCGCGGCGCGTGCGCTCGCGATGTCGAGGCTCTCGCGCTCGATCCCGATCGGCCGCGACGGGTCGATGCGCGCCAGCACGACGTTGGCGTCGGTCACGGTCGGCTGCGTACCGCCGCGCCCCCAGCAGACCGGACCCGGATTGGCACCGGCACTTTCCGGCCCAACCTGCAAGATGCCGGCGCGATCGACATGCGCGATGCTGCCGCCGCCGGCACCGATCGTGTGCACGTCGATCATCGGCAACCGCAACGGAATGCGGAAGTCGAGCAGGGTGTTCTCGGCGATCGCCGGCTTGCCCTCGATCACCACCGCGACGTCGAAGCTCGTGCCGCCCATATCGCCGGTGATGATGCGGTCGTAGCCGGCTTCCGCCGCAAGCTCGGCCGCCGCCATCACGCCGGCGGCGGGCCCGGAGCGCACGATGAACGCCGCGCGGTTTCCGAGCTGGCTCACCGGCACCACGCCGCCGTTGGACTGCATGATCAGCGTCTGCTTGTCGAAGCCCCATTCGCCGAGCTTCTGCAGCAGGTTCTTCGCGTACCGCGAGACCAGCGGCTGCAGATAGCCCTGCACCACGGCCGTGCTGGTGCGCTCGAATTCGTAATATTCGCGGACGACGCCTGAGGAGATCACGATCTCCCAGGACGGCTCGACCTCGTGCAGGATGTCGCGGATCTCTTCCTCATGGGCCGGATTCGCATAGGAGTGCAGGAGCGATATCACGACGGCGTCGACCTTTTCGCCCTGCAGCACCTGCGCAAGCTCGCGCACCTGGCGGACCTTCAGCGGGATCAGCACGTTGCCCTGATAGTCGAGCCGCTCGTCGACCTCCCAGCGGCAGTCGCGCGGGATCAGCGGACGCTGGATGCCGGTGAGCCCGTACATGTGCGGCCGGTCGCGCCGGCCGAGTTCGAGCACGTCGCGGAAGCCGCGCGTGGTGATGAGCGCGCAGCGCGCGCCGCGCCGCTCGATCACGGCGTTGGTGGCGATCGTGGTGCCATGCAGGATCTGGTCGAGATCGCCGGGTTTGATCTCGGCCGCGCACAACGCGTCGAGCAGTCCGATCGACGGATCGGCCGGCGTCGAGGGCACCTTGATGACACGCTCGACGCGGCCGTCATCGCCTGAGAAATAAAGGTCGGTGTAGGTCCCGCCGACGTCGATGCCCACGGTGCCGGCCATCAGCGTTTGCTCCGCGCGGCGGCTTTGCGCCGGCCTTTGACGGGCGCGGCCGCCGCGTCGCCGGCAATCTGCTTGACCAGAGCGCTATAGGAGCTGAGGTGCCCCTGCATGCGGCGAAATGCTGCGTCGGCATCCTGGGCGGCGATCGCCGCCAAAATGCGTTCGTGCACGCGAACCACCTCGCGTCGTACCGCGGACGAGTTCAGACCGCGGTTTTCCGTCGCCGCCTGAACCGAATGCGCGATCGCATCGAAGAACGCGATCAGCAATTCGTTGCGGCTCGCGCGCACCACGGCGCGATGCCATTGCAGGTTCAGGCGGACATGTTCCGCGATGTCGTCGGACACGCGATCGAGCAGGCCATGGATGCGCGTCATCTCAGCGAGATCGTCGTCCGTCCTGTGGATCGCCGCGAGTCGCGCGGCCGCGGGCTCGATCGCCTCGCGCGCCTCGAGCAGCGCCGCGAAGCGCACGCCGTGACTGCGCACGAACAGCCCCAACGAGCGCGAGATCGACTCGCGCCCGGGCCGGCGCACCTGCGTGCCGCCATTGCGGCCGGCCTTGGTCGCGACCAGGCCCTCGGTCTCCAGCACGCGCAGGGCTTCGCGCACGGACGTGCGGCTCAGGCCGGATTGCACAACGAGTTCGCGTTCGGTCGGAAGCGGCGTGCCTTCGGCGAGGCCACTGGAAAGAATGAGTTCGCGCAGGCGATCGGCCAAGACGTCGGACGCCTTGGGCACGAACACGGCCAACCCTTGCGGAGCGAACTGGGTCAAGGCGCCTCCCGGCAGCGCCTCTCGGGACGCTTGCCTTCAGTGTTGCGCCGGCGATAATGTCTGTCAATTAAAAATGTCAGACCAAAGCACGCAGGGGAGGATATGGCGGGCGGAAGCAGCAGCGACGCGCTTGTTGTGATCCGGCGCGGTTCACGCGACGGCTGCGGAATTCGTTCAATCGTTCAAGAGTTTGGCGACGTGCTGGGCGACCGCGACGAGCCGGTCCTGGTCGTCGACGACGCGCACATCAGCCCAGGTCTTCCGCTCTTGCAGGTCATGCCGCGTGATCGTGTAGTCCACGCGCAAGCGCTGTCCCAGATCGACAGGGCCCGTGAAACGAATGCGGTCATAGCCATAGGACAGAGCAGGACGGCCGAGGTCGCGGAAGAACTTCGTCGACGCGCCCGCCATCAGCCCGACCATCAGCGAGCCTTGGACGATGCGAGCCTTGAGCCCGGCGGCGCGCGCGAAAGCGTCGTCGATGTGGATTGGGTGATCGTCGCCAGAAAGCGACGCAAACTGCATCACGTCGTCGGACGAGATCGTCTTCTCGAATTGCGTCGAGCGGCCTTCGAGAGAGGGGAGCGTGTCAGTCATCGGCTGTTCCGGCGAAATGCAGCGAGAGTTTCTGGCCACAACTAGAGTAGAAAAGCGCAAGGCCGTCAAAGGCAGCGACCCGGGAGTAAAGCATGGCGTCGGACGACGACAATCCGCAAAGGCGCGCCGCGATCATCACCGGTGGCGGTACCGGGGTCGGCGCCGCGACCGCGGTGGCGCTGGCTTGCCGCGGCTATGATGTCGCGGTCTGTTACAGCCGCAGCGCCGGCGAGGCGGAAGATGTCGTCGCGCAGTGCAAGGCGCTCGGCGCGGACGCCATTGCGGTGCAGGGTGATGTGGCCGAGGACGCGGCATGCCGTGAGATGCTCGCCGCGGCCGTCGCGCGCTTCGGCCGGCTCGACGCGCTCGTCAACAGTGCCGGCACGACGCAGTTCGTGCCGTTGAGCGATCTCGACGGTCAGAGCGCGGAGGACTTCCAGAAAATCTACGCGGTCAACGTCATCGGCCCATATCAGATGGCGCGCGCGGCGGCGCCGCACCTGCGGCGTGGCGGCTTGGGCGCGATCGTCAGCGTGTCGTCGGTCGGCAGCCTGAACGGCAACGGCAGCTCGTATTCCTACGTGACCTCGAAGGCTGCGTTGAACACGCTGACCCTCGCGCTGGCACGCAATCTCGCGCCGGAGATCCGCGTCAACGCCGTGCTGCCGGGCCTGATCGAGACACGCTGGCTCAAGGTCGGGCTCGGCGAGGTGGCCTATCAACGGGTGCGCGACGGCTGGGCCGACGCCGCCGCGCTCGGCAAGACCTGCACGGCGGACGACGTCGCGCAGACGATCGCGTGGCTCATCGCCGACGCCAAGCTTGTCACCGGCCAGTTGCTCACCGTCGACGGCGGATTCCTGCTCGGGCGCCCGACCCGCGTGGCGCGCTGAGAAAGCCACGCCATGGTGCCGCTTCGCCACGAAGTCCATTACGGCAACCGCGTCGTGCGCTGCTTCGCGCAGCGGCCGGTCCATGTCGACGCAATGTTCCGCGACGCCGTGGCGCGCAACCCCGAGCGTCACGCGCTGGTGTTGGGCGACGCGCGCATTACTTATCGCACGCTGGACGCGACGGTCGACGCGATTGTCGGCAACCTTGCGCGGCGCGGCTTGCGCAGGGGCGATCGCCTCGCGCTGCTGCTCGGGAACTGTTTCGAGTTCGTCGCGGCGGTTCTCGCGGCGGCTCGGAGCGGCATCATCGTGGTGCCGATGGGCATCCGGCAGCGCAAGCCCGAAACCGAGTTCATCCTGGCGCAATGCGAGGCCGCGGGACTCGTCTATCAGGGCGATCTCGCCGAACATCTCCCGGATCGCACTGCGCTTCCGAATCTGCGCGAATATTTCGTCGTCGGCGACGGACCCGGCACGCCATTCGCCGAACTCGTGGTGCCGGCGGCCGCTCCTGCGGTGACGATCGACGAGGAAGACGTCTTTGCGCTGCTTTATACGTCGGGCACGACCGGCCGCCCGAAAGGCGCGATGCTCACCCATCTCGGCACCGTGCATTCGCTGATGCATTACGAACGGGGAATGGCGTTGCGCGACGGCGAAGTGTCCGTGCTCGCGGTGCCGGCCTCGCATGTCACCGGGCTTGTCGCAATCGTTCTCACCATGATCCGCGTCAGCGGCTGCGTCGTGCTGCTTCCGGCATTCAAGGCACGCACCTTTCTGGAGATCGCGGCACGCGAACGCATGACGCATGCGCTGCTGGTACCGGCGATGTATAATCTCTGCCTGCTCGATCCGGAATTCGCCACGTTCGAGCTTTCCGCGTGGCGCATCGGCGCCTTCGGCGGCGCGCCGATGCCGCAGCCGACGATCGAGCGGCTTGGCGCCGCGCTGCCGGAGCTGACGCTGGTCAACGTGTACGGATCGACCGAGACGACGTCGCCGGTGACGATGCTGCCGCTCGGCGAGGCCGCAACGCGAGCCGACACGGTCGGCAAACCGCTGCCATGTGCCGACATCGTTGTGATGGACGATGACGGCCGCGAGGTCGCGCCCGGCACGAGCGGCGAACTGTGGATCGCGGGGCCGATGATCGTCCCGGGCTACTGGCAGAACCCGGAGGCCGACCGCAGCACCTTCTGCGGCAGCTACTGGAAGTCCGGCGACATCGGCTCGATTGACGCGGAAGGTTACGTGCGCGTGCTCGACCGCAAGAAGGACATGATCAATCGCGGCGGCTACAAAGTCTACTGCATCGAGGTCGAGAGTGTGCTCGCGCGCCATCCCGACGTGATCGAATGCGCGGTGATCGGGCGGCCGGACCCGGTACTGGGCGAGCGAGTCCACGCGGTGGTCGTTGCGCGCAAGCCGGACGTCGCCGAAGCCGAGCTCAGGCGCTTCTGCGCGGATCAGCTCTCCGATTACAAAGTGCCGGATACGATCGCGTTTCTGCCGGACACGCTGCCGCGCAACGCGAACGGGAAGGTGCTCAAGACCGCGCTGCGGACTTGAGGAATGGCGGCCGAAGGCGCGAGCACCGGTCGCCGAACGGTGGCAGATCACATAGTTCCAGGCCGTGGCCGAAGCACAGGCTGACGGTCTCGGCATCAAGGGTACGTTAACGCAGGAGCAACGTCTCTCCCGCTGGAATTGGTCTCGGGCGCGCTGCAAAGACTGGGACGCGGCGTTCAGGCCGATCAGCGGGCGGCGCTGCGACCGGTGGATCGCGCCCCGTGAGAGGACCTCTCCTTAACCTCCGTTAGGAGTGCGACCCTAGGGCGTTCAGGCGGACCTCGGTGGACGATGAGCTAGGATGACGACCGCTGCTTCGCAGCAGTCGTCACAATGCGTCCGTCGACGACTTCGACGATGCGGTGGCAGCGCCGCGCCAAATCCATGTTATGCGTCACGAGCAAAAATGTCGTGCCGTTCGCTTGGTTGACGTCCCGCATCATGTCGAAAACCGCGTCGGCGGATTTTGAATCCAGATTGCCGGTCGGTTCGTCGGCAAGGATCAGGGCGGGCTTCATGGCGAGCGCGCGCGCGATCGCCACGCGTTGCTGCTGGCCGCCCGACATGTTGTTGGCGAGGTTATCTTCCCATTGGGTCAACCCCACCTGCGCAAGCAGTTCGCGGGCCCTTTGGCGCATGTCCTCGGCTGGAAATACATGCTCGACGAGCAACGGCATCATGACGTTCTCCAGCGCGGTGAACGCCGAGATCAGATAATGATATTGGAACACGAAGCCGATGCTGTGGCCTCGCAGCTTGGTGATCGCCGCATCGTCGAGCGTGCTTGTTTCATTGCCTTCGATGAACAGGCGTCCCTTCGTCGGCCGGTCGAGCAGCCCCATGATGTTGAGCAGCGTGCTCTTGCCCGATCCGGACGGCCCGATCAGCGCGACGAACTCACCGGGCTGAAGCAGGAGATCGATGTCGTGCAGCACCTCGACCTCGACGGGCAAGCCGATGTTGTAGGACTTGCAGACCCGCTCGAGCCGCAATACTGGCGATAGCTCAGCCACGGATCGCCACCACCGGGTCGAGTTTTGCGGCTCGGAGCGCCGGCACGGCCGCGGCGGCCACGCCGGTCAGGGCCGCGAGCAGCACCGCGTCGATGAAAAGCGATGGGTCGAGAATGAGCGGAAACAGCTCGCTCCCGTCGGCCTGGCGCAAATAGCCATGCCAGAAGACGATGGCGGCCCCTCCCGCCAACGCGCCGATGACCGATCCGAGAAACCCGAGCAGTCCGCCCTGCAACAGGAAGACCCGCAGGATCTGCCCCTCCGAAGTACCCATCGCGCGCAGGATGCCGATGTCCTTGGAGCGCTGAATGACCGACACGACGAGCACGCTCGCGATTCCGAACGCGACCGACAGGCCCACGAACACGCGGATGAGCGTGTTCGACGTCTGCTGCGCGTTCACGGCGGTGAAGAACTGCGCATTGGTCATGATCCAGCTATCCGCCTCGACGCCGGTCGCCGCCTGCACGGATTGCGCGATCGTCTCGGCGGCGTAGATGTCGTTGACCGTGATGTCGATGGTGGTCACGCCGCCGACGAGATTCGAGAGAGCCTGGGCGGTGCGCAGCGCCGCATATGCCATGCGCTGGTTCGCGCCCTTGTTGCCGAAATCGAAAATGCCGGTGACGGTAAGGATGCGGGACGCGCTGGTCGCCGCCGTGACGTTGATCTTGTCTCCGAGCGTTACCCCCAGATCCTTCGCCAATTCGGTTCCGATCAGGATATCGTCGGTCAGCAGACGCGGTTGGCCTTCGACGATGTAGTCGGGCACGCGTACGATCTTGAAATAGAACTCCGGGTCCACGCCGGTCAGCGTGATGGGGCGGCTCGCATCGCCTCGCACCGCGAGCGCCGAGGCGGTCATCGTGGGCGAGACCGTTACGATGTCGCGCCATTCCCTCAATTGCGTCCGGATCTTCTGCCATTGATCGATCGAACGGATCCGTTGCGCCGGACGCTGGACGATTGCCGCCACAACGCGGCCGGATTGTTGCTTGCGCAACGGCCGCGCTATCTCATCGGGCGGGATGAGCTGGATGTGTGGTTGCGACGTCAGGACGCGCTTGATGAAGTTGGCCTGCAGGCTCGACAACATCGCCGACATGAATACGATCACGGCGACGCCGATCGCCACGGCCGCGAGGATGAACAGCGTTTGCATCCGCCCCTCCTTGAGGAAGCGGAGCGCCGCGATCCATTCGAACGGCGTCCAGCGGTTCATGGCGCACGAACCGGCGCCATATGCGCGCGGACCCGCGCGCTCGCCGTGATGGCGGCGGACGCCGGAATGACGAGATCGCCTTCCTTCAGCCCTTCGAGAATCTCGGCCTTGCCGGCGCTGACGAGTCCGACCCGGACCGGCTGGCGTATCGCCCGCCCGTCTTGGACAGCCAATACCCAAGGCTTGCCGTTGCTCATCCCGCGAATACTGGCGGCCGGTGCGATCAGCGCGGCGGGGTGGCTCGCCGTCTCGATATCGACGGAAATTGTCATGTCCTGCCGCAGATAAGCAGGCGGCTTTGGCACATTCAGTTTCACCTCGACCGAAGCGCGCTGCAGATCGAC